>CANQPO010000035.1 GCA_947625695.1 uncultured Clostridia bacterium
TACCAAATACTCATTGAGGACTTGCAGAGCCAAAAGGAACAGTTAGAGCGCGAGCGCGGCAGACAGTTTACGGAAAAGGACATTATGGAGTTCATAGCCGACCTATTGAAAGGCAACCCCGCCGACAAGGACTACCAGCGCAAAATCATTGATAACCTTGTCACAAAGGTATTCGTGGGTGACGGCTATATCACGGCGCATTTCCGTTTGGGGAACGCGGCGGAGGTCGCAAGCGTCAGACTTGAAGAAATGAAAACAGCGCTTGAACACATTTTCGGTGTTCAAACGCTATCACCATTGGCGCAGAGAAGAGGATTCGAACCTCCGGTAAGTTTTTGACCTACACACGATTTCCAATCGTGCTCCTTAAGCCTCTCGGACATCTCTGCAAAAGACAATCGTTATTTTACACGAAATGCAGAAAAATTGCAACTGTTTTCCGCGGGAATTTTATATATTTTTTTCGCCGCTCCCCTTTTCGGCAAAACTTTCCCAAGCCAAAACGAACAAAACCGCTCCTTGCAGGGCAGAGAAAAATTTTCGCCCCGTATTGCTTTTTTCTCCCCGCCATGCTATAATAAGCGCGCGGGAGGAAGTTTTATGAACAGAAAACAGCGCAAAGAAGAACTCTTACAATATATCGAACACATCCGCGACGACGAGGGGTTTGCCGTTGTGGACGTCTCCCTCGGCGAGGGCGTGGACGTCTATGACCCGCTCAGTCTCAAGGGTCAGCGCGACTTGAACGGGGATATTTACGACTACATCGAGGCGCAGACAAACGTCATCCCCGCAAGCGTTCCCCTCCGCATCCGCTTCCACGGCGATTTCCCCGCCGAAGAGCAGGAGGAGATCAAACAGATGATGCACCGTCACTATGTGATGAAAGCCTTCGACATCTCGTGGGACCTCATTGCAAATTTCCGCAAGATGATCCTTTTGGCGCTCTTCGGCGCCGCCATGCTCGCGGTGTACCTCTACCTCGCCCTCACCTCCGAAAACGCGCTCATGACCGAAATTCTCTCGGTGATCGGCTCCTTCTCCTTGTGGGAAGCGGTGGACGCCCTTCTCCTCGAACGCCCCCACCTGCGCCGCGAGAACAGAAACAACGAACAGAGTTTGAACCAACGAATAGAATTTATCAACGACACATTATAAAAATAGCGGCTCGGGGAGCCGTTATTTTTTTGAATGGTTTACTTTTTACGCAGAATTTCGATGAACGATTTGAGCGCAAACGAGGGATTGGAGTTTTTGGGGAGCGCCATGCCCACCGAGCGGAGCGGGAGCGCGGGCTCGACGTCGAGCTCGAAAAACACGCCTTCGCGGAGCTTGTTCATGGCGTACTCGCGCGGAATGCACCCGATGCCCATGCCGTCGGCGACAAGCCGCTTCATAAAGCCCCAGCTGTCCACCTCGATGGTGGGCAGAAGTTTGATGCCGAGCTGGCGGCAGAAGCGGTCGAAGGACTCGCGGGAGATCATGTGCGGCTCCATTAAGAGGAGCGGATACTGCTGCAGTTCCCGCATTTCGAGCTTTCTGCCCTTGAGTTCGGAGAACGCTTCCCCCGCGATGAACACGTCGGTGAGCATCATCACGGCGTCGGTGAGGTTGATGCTGTCGTCCTCGTCGATGGGCAGGTTCAAAAAGCCGATGTCGCAACGGTCGTTCTTGAGATGTTCGATGGTCTTGGGCGACGTATCGGTGATGAGTTCGAGCTTCACCTGCGGATAGAGGGTGTGGAATTCCACGAGTTTTTCCGCAAGGCAGTATTGGAAAATCGTCTCCGAAGCCCCCACGCGAAGGGTGCCCGTGGCGCGGTTTCTGAGCTCCGAGAGCCGCTCCTCCACCCCGCTCAAGAGCTGAAGGGCGCGCGCAACGTCGGGGTAGACGAGTTCGCCCCCCTGCGCGGAGAGTTCCATCCCCTTGTGCACGCGGTTGAAGAGGGTGGCGCCGAGCTGCTGCTCAAGCTGTTTGATCGCCTGCGACACGGCGGGCTGGGAGATGTAGAGCTCCTCCGCCGCCTTGGTGAGGCTGCCACACTTCGCCACCGTGTAGAACACCTTGTAAAGCTCTAAATTGACCATTTTTTACCCTCCTTCGGTTTATTTTCCGACGCAGAATTTGGAGAAAATTTCGTCGATGACGTTTTCCGTCGCCGTTTCGCCGCTGATCTCGCCGAGCGCAACATAGGCGCGCTTGAGGTCCTCCGCGTACAGTTCCGCGGGAAACCCCTCTTCTGCGCCCGCAAGCGCAGCTTTTGCGCTCGTGAGCGCAGAGCAGACCGCAGCATAGTGCCGCTCTTCGAGCAAGTACGCCCCGTCGTCACCGCCGAAACCGCGATCGTACAGAAGTTCTTTGAGAGCATTGATCCCCTCGCCCGTGACGGAGGAGACGCAGACGTCGCACCCCGTTTGCGCTTTTATATCGCACTTTGCGCCGACCGTGATGACGGGAACAGCGGGAAATGCAGGGGGCGTTTCCCCTTCTTCCACGCGGAGCCAGACGATGACGTCCGCGCTCTTTATCGCATTCTCCGCGCGGCGGACGCCCTCGCGCTCGATCTCGTCCGCGCTCTCGCGCAGACCCGCCGTGTCCGTGATACGGAAGAGGACGCCATTGATTTCGAGAGAGCCGTCCACAATGTCCCGCGTGGTGCCCGCCGTGGGCGAGACAATGGCGCGGTCGTAGCCGAGAAGAGCGTTTAAAAGGGAGCTCTTTCCCGCATTGGGCACGCCGCAGAGGGCGACGTTTACCCCCTCTTTGATCTGTTTGCCCGAACGGTACTGCGCTTTCAGCCCCTCGAGCGAAAAAATGATCGTCTGCAATTTTTCGATGACCTGCCCGCGCAGATCGAAGGAAAGGTCCTCTTCGGGATAGTCTACGTCGGCGTCCACCCCCGCAAGGCACTCTTTGAGAATGGATTGAAGTTGAGCCGCCTCCTTGGAGAGCTTTTCGCCGTAGAGCAGAAAGCCGGCGCGGACCTGCGCTTCCGACTGCGCCGCGATCATCTCCCCCATGCCCTCGACGGCGGAGAGGGAGAGTTTCCCGTTTAAAAAGGCGCGCTTGGTGAATTCTCCTGCCAAGGCGAGGCGGGCGCCCAAGGCAAGGGTACGGGCAAGCGCTCCGCGGGCGATCTGCGTGCCGCCGTGACAGTGGAATTCCACCGTGTCCTCCCCCGTAAAGGAATGGGGTGCGCGGAAATAGACGCACATGCCGAAATCACGGAACGCGCCGCAGTCGATGACCCCCGCGTAGAGGGTGTTGGGAAGAAATTCCCCCTTGCGGGAGAACATCGCGCGGGCGATGGAGAGCGCCTTTTCGCCGCTGACGCGGACGATTGCGACGCCGCCTCTTCCCTGTGCGGTTGCGATCGCGGATATGGTATCGCCCATGGGACCTCCTGAAAGGAATAAATCTATTATACCATTTTCGGGAAATTTACGCAAGCTAAAACGCGCGGAAATTTTTTGAGGGGTTATTGCCCACCCCCTTAGTCCCCCGAGGGTGGAGGGGGTTTTGCCTCTTGCTGTCCCTGAAAGGGAAAGTGGCACGCAGTACCGAAAGGGTTTCTAAAACCCCTCAGTCACCTGCGGTGCCAGCTCCCCTAAGAGGGGCGCCAAGTCACCCACCCCCTTAGTCCTCCGAGGGTGGAGGGGGTTTTGCTGTCTCCCCTCCCGAGGAGGGGATTCCTTCATCAAAAATCGGAGAAGGGGTTGTCGTCGGGCGGGGTGGGAGTGTTGGGGGCGTTGGGAGCGTTGCCGCCGCCACTGCCGCTACCGTTGCCGCCCGAGGAGCCGAAATCGGAGAACGGGTCGTCCGCGCTCCCCTGTCCGTTCCCCGCCTGCCCGTTGTAGGGGCCGTTGTTGTAAGGACCGTTGTTATAAGGTCCATTATTATATGGCCCATTGTAGGGGCCGCTGCCGTAGGGACCGTAGGGGTTGTTCCTGCGGGCGTATTCCTCCATTTTGCGGCGCATGTACTCGTTGTAGTCCACGGCGCGGTTGTTGCGCACGGCGAAGATGGTAAAGCCGCGGGCGGGCAGGACCACGCTCAAAAAGACCATGAGGAAGGGCGAACGGGCGTAATATTTGCGGTAGAACGCCGTGTACATGACGCAGAAGAACACGAGCACGACGAACCACAGAAGGTAGGCGATGATCTCGCAATAGAGAGAGGCGTCTGCCGCCCACGCAAGCCCCTTGGGAAGGAGGGAGGGCATGAACTCGATGGTGGTTTGCTCCGTCGCCTCGTTGAATGTCGAATGATAATATTCGGGACGGGCGAGCAAGAAGGAGATGACGACGATGAACGCTTCAAGCGCGACGTAGAGCACTTCGACGAGGGTCGCGTACAGCCCCGCGCGCTTCATCTTCTGCCCGAAGAAGTTCGCCTCACCCGCGATCTTTCCCGCATACCATGTGTTCAAAAAGGGAAAAAAGCCGAGCCACGGGTGTTTGTACCCCTCCCGCTTGGCGATGGTGAAAAGGCCGATCCCGCCGAAGATGAGGCAGATGAGGTACAGCCCGCCCGCAACGGCGATGCTGATGAGCAGCCCCATGCGCTGCATGTTGATGTACTCCGTCGGACTGCTCGCCTGCAGAAAATACTGCATGAAGAACTGCGGAATGTTCATCCAATCAAAAAATTCCATGTTTACTCCTCCGTGCCGAAGAGCGGCACGCCGTAATCGACTTTCATGAGGGTGAGACCCTCGGGGGGCATTGTCTTGGCAAGACAGCTCCTTTCCCCCGTTTGGAACGCGCGGGTGATCCCCTCCTCTTTCCCCGCGCCCACGGCGAAGAGTTCGCCGCTTATAATGCGCACCATGTTGTACAAAAACCCGTTTCCCGTCACCGTGACCGCGTAGAAATCGCCGAAGGGCTCTTCTTTCTCCGTAACGGTAAGGTCGTATATTTCCCTTACGCTCGTTTTGGAGGTGAACCCCGCCGAACGGAAGGCTGCAAAGTCATGTTCGCCCACAAGAAGCCTCGCCGCTTCCCTCATTTTTTCAACGTCGGGACGGGCGAACAGGCGGGCGTGGGTGCGGCGGTAAAGCGGCAGTTCCGTCTCCGAAAAATAGGCGAAATAGCGATACGTCTTGCGTTTTGCGTGGCGGGTAACCTCGAATTCCGCGGGAGCCGCTGCGCTTTTGAGCACTTTGACGTCGGGCGGGAGCAGGCGGTTAAAGCAGGCGGCGAGCTTTTCGGCGGGAACAGTCGTTTCGCCGTCGAGCATGACGACCTGCCCGAGTGCGTGCACCCCCGCGTCCGTTCTGCCGCTTGCGGTGAGAGGGGTGGGCGCGCCGAAGATTTTAGCCGCCGCCTCCTCCATGACGCTCTGCACCGTGCGCCGATTGGGCTGAATTTGCCAGCCCGAAAATTCCGTGCCGTCGTAACTTGTCAGAAGCAGATATCTCATAGCGGGAATACGGGGAAAAAGCGCATGACGACGACCCCCGCGATGAGCCCCGCAAGGAGCACGAACGCGATGAGGTCCCGCCACGAAAGACGGAGTTTTTTATACTTGGTGCGGTTTTTGCCCCCCGAGTAGCAGCGGGCGTCCATGGCGTCGCCGAGCTCGTCCGCGCGGCGGAACGCCGAAAGAAGGAGAGGAATGAGCACGGGGACGATCGCCTTCACCCGCTTTGCGGGGCCCCCCGAATCGAGGTTGGCGCCCCTCGCCTTCTGCGCGTTCATGATGCGCTCCGTCTCGTCCATCAGTATGGGAATGAAGCGGAGGGCGATGCTCATGATGAGCGCGAGCTCATGCACGGGGAAGCGGATCCACTTGAGGGGGGTGAGCAGGCTCTCGATGCCGTCCGTAAGAGAAACGGGCGTGGTGGTATAGGTGAGAAGCGACGAGCAGATGACGAGAAGGAACAGGCGCAGAATGAGGAACGCCGAAAAGACAATGCCCGCCTGCGTGACGCGGAAAATTTTCCACTCCCAAAGGACGGCGGGACCCTCCCAATACACTGCGTCGCCGCTGTGGAAGAACACGTTGATGACCGCCGTAAAGAGGACGAGAAATAAAATTCCTTTCACGGCGCGCAGCACCTTTCCGAAGGGAATGCGGGCAAAGAGAATGGCAAAGATGAGGACCGCCGCGCAAATGCCGAGCGCCAAAAACTCTTTCGCTAAAAAGATCGCCACGATGTAGCCGATGAGAAAGAGAATTTTGATGCGGGGGTCGAGGTTGTGGACAAAGGACTTGACGGGATAGTACTGCCCGAAGGAGACGTCTTTCAGCATTTCTCCCCCTTCCGCGCGAGCACTTTTCGGATAAAGTCCTCCTGCGTGTAGTCGCAGTCGATTTCAACTCCCCTCTTTTTGAGGGCGAGCACGAGTTTTGCGGTGAGCGGCACGTCCAGCCCGAGGTCCATGAGCTCCTCGGTGCGCTTGAAGAGTTCGGCGGGCGGAAGGACGTATTTCACCTTCCCCTCCGAAAAGACGGCGACGCGGGTGCAGTTTTCGGCGATCTCGTCCATGTCGTGGGAGACGACGACGACCGTCTTGCACCAGCTCTCCCGCAGTTTGTGGAGAAGGGACATGACCTCCCGCTTGCCAAGGGGGTCGAGCCCCGCCGCGGGTTCGTCGAGGACGAGGATTTCGGGCTTGGTGACGATGACGCCCGCGATGGCGACCCGCCGCTTCTGCCCGCCCGAAAGATCGAAGGGGGACGCTCCCTTTACCGCGCCGTAGTCGAGCCCGACGACTTCGATCGCCTCCCTTACGGCGGTTTCAAGTTCTTTTTGCTCGGGCTTTTTCTCTGCGAAATTCTTGTAGCCGAACGCGACGTCGTCGAACACCGTCTCGGCGAACAGCTGGTTCTCGGGATATTGGAACACCATGCCCACCTTTTTGCGGAGGGCGCGGAAGTCCGTCTTTTTGCTCGTGAGGTCGAACTCCCCCACCGTGAGCACGGTGTCGTCCTTTTTCTTCCCCCGCTTTAAGGAGGCGGGCAGGCGCAGGAGCCCGTTGAGGTGCTGCACAAAGGTGCTTTTTCCGCTCCCCGTGTGCCCGATGATCCCGAAGAACTCCCCCTCCTCCACGGTGAGGGAAATGTCGTCGAGCGCCTTTGTCGCAAAGGGCGACTTCGCGTTATAGGTATAGCTCAAATGCTCGGCTACAATACGCATTTGCAAATTTCCTCCGCAAGCGTATTCACGTCGAGCGCGTCCTGAACGTTCATTCCCCCCGCGCGTAGCTTGTTGCAAATTTCGCCGATGCGGGGCAGGGCGAGGTTGTAGGTGACGAGCTCTTCCCCCCCTCGGAAAATTCCTTCGGGAGTGTCCTGCATGACGATCTCCCCGCGGTTCATGACGACCGCGCGGGAACAGAGGAGCGCTTCCTCCATGAAATGGGTGATGAGAAGGACGGTGATCCCTTCCTCCTCGTTGAGACGTTTTACAACTTCGACGATCTCCCTTCTGCCCCGCGGGTCGAGCATGGCGGTGGACTCGTCGAGGATCATGAGCTTGGGTTTTAAGGCGAGCACGCCCGCGATGGCGACCCGCTGCTTCTGCCCGCCCGAGAGACGGGAGATGGTGGCGGTGCGATACTCCTCCATGCCCACGGCGCGGAGGGCGAAATCAATTCTCTTTCCGATCTCCTCCCGCGGAAGCCCCACGTTCTCCGCCCCGAAGGCGACGTCGTCCTCCACGATGGAGGCGACCGCCTGCGAGTCGGGGTTCTGAAAGACGACCCCCACCTGCTTTCTGATCTCGAAGAGGTTCTTCTCGGAAAGAGACGTGCCGAACACGGAAATTTCCCCGCCGTCGGGGGTGAGGAGCCCGTTCGCAAGGCGGGCGAGGGTGCTCTTTCCGCTCCCGTTGTGCCCGAGCACGGCGAGGAACTCCCCTTCCTCCACCGAAAAATTCAAATGTTGCATGCGGAACGAACTCTCTTCCCCGTAGGAAAAGGAAACGTCCCGATATTCAAGCGCCTTTGCCATAGTTTTTCAATTCTGCTCTATTATAACATTTTCCGCAGGGAAACACCCGTTTTTCCATATGAAAAAGCCGTGAAATTTTTATGCCGTTTACGATATTTTAGTCGCGCACGATCGCAAGTTCCCTGAGGGCGCGGGTGCAGGCGATGTATTTTTCGTTCTCCGTCATGTCTTTGTCGTAGACCGCCACGCAGGAGAATTCGAGCCCCTTGCTCTCGTAGACCGTCATCACGTTGACTTTGCTCTTGGAAAGGCCCGCCGCCGACAGAAGGACAAACCCCCTCTTTTGGAAGAGCGGGAGATATTCTTCCCGCGCGATGACCGCCTTCAGCCCCTGCTTGCCGCGGAAAAACCCGCTGAGCTTCCGCGGCGTGAGCTCTGTAACTTCCTCCCCGTGCAGCCCGATGGGAGACATTTTCACGTCGGTGATGCCCGAAACGTAGTCCACGATCTCGTTGGTGTTGCGGTAGTTGCGGTTAAGTTCATAGACGTTTTCGAAGTCCTCCCAGCTCCCCACCCCGCGCCACGGGGTGATGTTCTGTTTGAGGTCGCCGAACACGTTGAACGCCGCGTCCGCATGAATGGTCTTGAGGAGAGAATATTCCTCGGCGGAGATGTCCTGTCCCTCGTCCACGAACACGAGCCCGTAGCGGGGGGTGAGCTGTCTGCCCGCCGCCGTGAGCAGGGCGCACAGGGCGTATCCGTCGGAGGGAAAGACCCCGTGCATGCCGTACCGCTTTTTATACTGTTTGACGGTGCGGCGGTAGAAAAAGCGGGCGACGTCCACGGCGTTTTCGCACTTTCCCGCGTCCGCACAGACTTCGGAGAGGCGCAGAATGAGGAAAAATTCACGGAAGAGTTCTGACCCCTCCTCCATTTCCGCGATGATCTTTCCGATCTCCTCGGCTTCCTTTTTGAGCTCCATGCGCCGCTCGATGCGGTCCGAATAGGTGAAAACTTCCTTCTCCCCCACCCGCATGCGGTAGCGCTTTAAGTCGGAAATTTCCTTTTCCACTGTCACGAGGAAGGCGCTGACGTCCTCCGCCGCGCCCGCAAACACCTGCCCCGCACGGGCGGCGACGTCCTTCGCGCAGCGGTAAAATTCCGCAAATTGGCGGAAGAAATAGTCGGCGGTGCGCTTTTCGCCCTTTAAGACGAAGGACAGGAAGTCCTCGATCTGCACAAATTCGCTCATCAGCGCGCGCAGAGGTTTTGTGAAATAGAAGCCCCCCTCCTTGCGCTCCTTGAGCTCGCCCAAGACGCACCTGCGCACCCGCACGGAGGCGTTTTTGACGGCGCGGTATTTAATTTGGCGGCGGGAGCAGTCGAAGAGAACTTTTTCCGCCACTTCGCGGCACTCCCGCCCCGTGAACAGGCCGTAGACGTCCGAATACATCTTTTCGATTTCTTGCGAAACTTCCTTTGTAAAGGCGGGGGAGTAGAGATAGCGCAGATATTCCTCTGTCTCCCGTTCGCCGCTGAGCTTGGATGCAAGGTCGATCCCCTCGTTGTTGAGGGCGCGGAAATAGTAGTTCTTCAGCGTGACGGTGCGCACCTTTTGCAATTCGAGCACTTGCGAGAGTTCGTCGATAAAGGCGTTAAAGGAATCGGACGGGGTGATGACGAGAACGTCTTTGGGACTGAGCGCCTCGTTATTATACATGAGGTAACTGAGTCGGTGCAGAAGGATCATCGTCTTGCCGCTTCCCGCGCAGCCCTGAAGGACAAAGCTCTCCCGCTCGGGGCAGGTGATGACGTCGAACTGCTTCTCCTGAATGGTGCGGATGATGTCGCGGATGTGAACGTCGTCCTTCCGGTCGCGGATGATGTTGCGAAGATAGGGATCAAATAAGATCTCCTCGTCTCTGCCTGCGATCTCCTCGGGGGTGAGCACGTCCCGCACGGAGAGGTATTCGTTCTTAAAACTTAAAACTTTACCGTTCTTCACCGAGAGCGAACGGCGCAGAACGGTGCGGTAGTCGTACTCGTTGATTTTGAAGTTGACGCGGCTCTTCTGGTAGTAGCGCACGGCAAGGGGGGCTCGCCAATCGACGATCTCGAGGTTGACGTCTCCCCGCTTTCCGATATAGTAGCTGTTATACCCCTCTTTGTCGTCTACGACGTCCATACGGGCGAAGTAGGTCTCGGTGAAATAGCATTTATAAGTGTTGAGCTTTCTGGTGAGCGACTCTATTTCGCCGTTGAGGACGAGGACTTTGCGGTAGTCGTCCGCGTCGTGCTCGCCGCTCTTTTTGAGCGACTCGATCTCCTGCTTTGCCTCGCGGATGCGGTTGCGGTAGCGGGAGAGGTAGAAAAATTTGAGCATGACGAGGACTGCGGACAGACGCTCCTGTTCGTAAGTCTGTTGCTCCTCCCCGTCGAGGAGGGAGAGGTACCAGCTCTTATCCGCCTTTTTGCGGGGGTCGAGCTTCCCTTTTAGGTCGTCATGCTTCTTCATAAAGTTCCCGAAATGACCGCCCCGCGCACTTTTCGGAGCTTCATTTTTAATCATAGCATATTCTTTTGAAAAAAGAAAGACTTTGAAAGAACTTTTTGCAAGAAAAAAGAGGGTTTTTCGCCCTCTTTGCTGTTTGTGGTTCTGCTTTATGACGTTTTTTCGTTTTCAGGCTTCCGCTTCTCCTTCCGCCGCCTCTTCGGGGGGAGACTTTTTCCAAAGGACCTGCGCATAGACGACGCTTGCAACTGCCGCGATGAGGACGGAAACGACCAAAAGGGCGACGGATACATATTGCAACCCTTTCAACGCGGACACCGTGCCGAACACCACTGACGCAACCGCGGAAAGAACGCCCGCCGCAAAGAAGAGATATCCCCCGAGGCGGTGGGTCCTGTGCCACACCGCTTCGCTCTTTAAGGTCGCATTCGTGCGGATGCCGATCACGCGGTTGGGTTCGATGCGGGGCATGTAATTGCCGAGCCACGCGATGAGGAGGGAGAGCGGGAGTATGGTGACGAGTACAAGCGGGAAGTTTGTCTGTTCGCCCACCCGAACGCCGCTTGAAACGAGCGCGAAAAACGTCCAGCCGATGGTGGCAAAGACGACGCCGACCGCGGTCAACAGCCCCATCGTGATCGCGCGGTTCTTTTTCTGCACGAGGGAAGCCCAAAGTCCCGCCGAAATGAGCGCCGAAATGCCCGGGATAGCGAGATATACCCAAGGAGAGCCGACGGCGTCTGCCGTCATGCTTGCGTTGAAATGAATAGGGACTTCTGCGGGAAGAAAGGAGACCCCCACGGCAAAGCCGATGAGGTTCAACAATGATAATACGGTATAGACAGCGGCTGCTTTCATATTTCTCCTTATTTGCGTGCAACGCCCATGAGATACACGAGCATATCTTGGAGCACGGTGGTGTTGATGGAATAGATGACCGTCTGCGCACGGCGGCGGGTCTTGACGAGGTTCGCCTCCCTCAGCACGGACAAGTGATGGGAGACGGTGGCGGCCGTCAGGTCGAATTGGTCGCAAAGCTCCCCCGCCGTATGCGGACGGCTCTTTAGCAGCATCAGAATTTCCCGCCTTGTCTTATCCGAAAGCGCACTCCAAACATCTCTCATTTCGTGTTTCTCTCGTATTTAGAATGTTATCGAAATAATAGTACCATAATTTACCGCTTTTGTCAAGTGTATTTTGATATTTTTCTAAATAAGGAAAAGAAGTTTTGAATGTTGCCCCCACCCCCTTAGTCCCCCTTCGATGGAGGGGATTGCGACTATTTTCTCCAAAGCGTCATGCTGAGCCGCACCCTTTCTACGCAGTCCCGTTAGCAAGTCCGCGAAGGCATCTTGGTACGTTTGAGTTTGATTAAAACGTACTTGGATGTAGCAAGATTCCCTCGGGGAATGTCCATGTCGGACTTTGTTATTGCCACTTCTGCTCGGAATGACGCATATGAGGCGCGGAGCGCGTGACACCCACCCTCAAGGGGTGGCAAGGTTTTTATGCAATAATTCATGTATAAATACAGAAAATGGAGAAAAAAATTGTAAAATTATAAAAAAATATTTATTTTTATACTGTAAAATGCTTGCGCTTTGCGTTTGATTATGCTATGATGATGTACGTTTTCAAGCGGTGCATAAATATACCGCAAGAATGAATATTATAAATCATTTTTTTAAGGAAGGTACATATTATGAAAAAACTCTCTCTCCTCATTCCCGCTGCCGTGCTTGCAGCCTGCCTTGCGTTCGGCGCCGCATGCGGCGGCACGACCGAATACGTCGCAAACGACGCGACCGACCTTCTGCAGGAGGACTTCGGCGTCGCCGTGAAGAAGGGCGACACCGAGATGAAAGCCGCAGTGGACGCCGTCGTCGATCAATGGGTGAATGACGGCACGATGGACAAATACGTCAGCTATTACTCCGATCTTGCCGATGAAAACGCCTCCCCCACCGCCCCCCAAGGGCTCAAACTTTCGTGGGATCTGAGCGCGAACACCGAGACCCTCGACATGTACACCGAGTCGGGCTTCGCCCCCTATGAATTTGTGCACACGAGCGGCTACTCCGTCTCCGACGGCAGTGCGGAGGACGGCGCGTACTCCATTACGGGCATCGACGTTGCCATCGCCTGCCAGGTCGCCGAAAACCTCAAATGCAAGCTCGTGATCCACGACGTTGCCTTTGACAGCATCATCTCCCACCTCGACGCGGCCGACGGAAAGGCGCTCGCCGCGGCGGGCCTCACCATCAACGCCGAGCGTGCGCAGCAGGTGGATTTCAGCAACATCTATTCCTCCTCCACCCTCTCGATCGTCTGCGACAAAGAGAAGAATTACACAAAACTTGCCGACCTCGACGGGCTCAAGATCGGCGTGCAGGAGGGCACGAGCGGCGACCTCACCGCATCGGCTGCGACAAAACCGGAGGGCCATTCCTATGAAAACGAGGACGGGGAGACCGTTACCGTGAAACTGACCTCGGACAAGACGGAGGTCGTGACCTATAAGACCTATGCGGCGGCGCTTGCCGCGCTCCAAGCGGGCAAGATCGACGTGATCTTTATGGATAAAGTCCCTGCGCAGCTTCTCATCAAGAACATCTAAAAAGCTATGGGTATCAATCTTTTGAATGCAAAAACGCTGGCCGAACGACTTCGGTCGGCGTTTGTCGTTGATAACAGGTGGCTCTTATACTTTCAAGGGCTTGGGAATACCATCCTCATGTCCCTCTTTGCGGTGTGCATCGGCGTGGTGCTCGGCGTACTTCTCGCCGCCGTCATCTACACCACCAAAAAGACGGGAAAGCTCAAGATCCCCGCGGCGATCTGCAATGTCTATATCACCATCATCCGCGGGACCCCCGTCGTGCTGCAACTATTCATTATGTACTTCATTGTGCTCGTTTCGGTGAAAAACGGGATCGTCGTAGGTGCGGTGACCTTCGGGCTCAACAGCGCCGCCTATGTCGCCGAAGTTGCGCGTGCGGGGCTCGAATCGGTGGACGAGGGACAGATGGAGGCGGGGCGGTCGCTCGGGCTCTCCTACTCCAAGACGATGTTCAAGATCATTCTGCCGCAGGCGTTCCGCAACATCATCCCCGCCCTCTTCAACGAATTTATTGCCCTCGTGAAGGAGACCTCCGTTGCGGGCTATGTGGGCATTCTCGACCTCGGAAAGGTGCCCGGGCTCATCCAATCGCGCACCTTCGACTATCTCTTTCCCCTGCTCTTTGCCTCCCTTCTGTATCTTGTGGTGGTGTATCTTCTCACCCTCGTTGAAAAGCTGATCGAAAAGCAGCTTGCAAAGAGCGACAAAAACGGTGGCAAAAAAATCATTACGGGAGGCAGAAAAAAATGCAAGAACCGCTCATAAAGACCGTCGATCTCAAAAAATCTTTCGGCGACCTTACCGTGCTCGACGGCATTTCGGTGGATGTGTACGAAGGGGAAAAGGTGGTCGTCATCGGCCCTTCGGGGAGCGGGAAATCCACTTTCTTGCGCTGTTTGAATTTGCTCGAGACTCCAACGGAGGGGGCGATCTTCTTCGAAGGGAACGAGCTCACCAACTCCTCTGACCTCGAGGAGCACCGCAAAAAGATGGGAATGGTGTTCCAGCACTTTAACCTCTTCCCCCACCTCACCGTGCTGAAAAACATCACGCTTGCGGCGGTGGAAGCGCGGCTTGCCGAAAAGAAGAAACAGAAGCTCAAGATCACAAAAAAGGAGATCGTCGCCGAGGAGACGGAGCGCGCGATGAAACTGCTTGCGCGGATCGGCTTGCAGGACAAGGCGAACGTGTACCCCTCCACCCTCTCGGGCGGGCAGAAACAGCGCATTGCCATTGTGCGCGCGCTTGCCATGAACCCCAAGGTGATGCTCTTTGACGAGCCGACTTCGGCGCTCGACCCCGAAATGGTGGGCGAAGTGCTCTCGCTCATGAAGGAACTCGCCGACGAGGGCATGACGATGATCGTAGTCACCCATGAGATGCGGTTCGCGCGGGAAGTCTCCACGCGGGTGCTGTTTATGGACGGCGGAAAGATCGCCGCGGAAGGACCGCCCGAGGAGATCTTCGGCTCTCCCAAGGACGAACGATTGAAGAGCTTTCTTTCGAAAGTGTTGTAAAATAAAGGTGATCCCCGCGCAAAACGCGGGGATTTTGATTGTTGCGGTGGTGAATTGGATAGAACCCTTTCCCCTCACTGCGTTCGGGTACTTTCCCTTTCAGGCAGCAAGGGGAAAACAGAGCACCATTCCACAATACGTCACCCTAAGCGCAGTCGAAGGGTATCAGCATTATAATAAGGCGAGATTTCTCGACTGCGCTCGAAATGACGTATTTTAGAACAGCGAGGCGAAATGACATTAAAACGCTTGGCTGCCCCTTGAGGGGGAGCCGGCACGAACGTAGTGAGTGACTGAGGGGGTGTTTTTGTTTGACGACACCCCTTCCGTTTTGCCGCGTTGCGACAAAAACACCCACCCCTCAAGGGGTGGGCAAGAAAAATCTATTTCATGTTTTCGCGGGCGGTGGCGAGCATAAGTTTGATGCGGTTCTCCTGATTGACCTTGGTCGAGGAGGGGTCGTAGTCTATGGGCACGATGTTGGCATTCGGATAGAGCGCCTTCACCGCGCGCGAGGCGCCCTTTCCCGCAATGTGATTGGGAAGGCACCCGAAGGGCTGGGTGCAGATAACATTGCAGACCCCCGTTTCGCACAGCGCCGCCATTTCGGCGGGGATCAGCCAGCCCTCCCCCATCTTGACCCCTTGATTGATAACTTTATCCGCAAGGGAGCGGAGGCGCTCGAAGTCGTGCATGGGCTCGAACGTGCTCTTTTCCAGCATCTTGTTCAGCTTCTTTTGCTTGCCGTACACCCATTTGTACACAAAGCGGAAGAGGAAGGTCGTCTTGCTCCTGAGCCCGTAAAATTTTGCGTCGTTCAGGGGGTTGACCGCGCAATAGAGCAAAAAGTCCATGAGCGCGGGCACGACGGGCTCGCAATTCTCGCCGAGCAGGAACTCCTCGAGGTGGGAATTGGCAAGCGGGGAATACTTGACATAGATCTCCCCCACGATGCCCACCTTGATTTTCTTTTCCTCGGTGACGGGAACGGCGGCAAAAGCCGAAATGATCTCCTTTACCCGCTTGGAAAATTTGCGATAGCTCCCCTTTGCAAAGTGGGGTTTGAGCTCGTTGAGACAGTTTTGGCGCACCCTTGCCGCGTCGCCCGCCCTCTTTTCGTAGGGGGCGGTTTGATTATAAAGGCTCATGATGAGGTCGCCGTAGAATACCGCATAGGAAAGCTCGAGCACGAGCCCGAGGGACAGTTCGAACCCGCTCCCCTTCTCCAACCCAGAGACGTTGAAGGAGAGCACGGGCACCTGCGGAAACTCCGCCTTGAGCGCCTTACGGATGAGGGGAAGATAGTTGCTCGCGCGGCACCCGCCGCCCGTCTGCGTGATCATGACCGCCGTCTTATTCGGGTCGTATTTTCCGCTCTTCAACGCGTCCAAAAACTGCCCGATGACGCAGAGCGCGGGATAGCAGGCGTCGTTGTGGACGTGCTTTAACCCCTCGTCGATGACCGCCCGCCCCTCGTTCTTGAGCACCTCCACCTTGTAGCCGTGCAGGTTGAGAATGTAGGCGATGAGGTCGAAGTGCCACGGGAGCATGTCGGGCACGAGAATGGTGTGCGTCTCCCTCATTTTGCGGGTGAACACGGGATAGTCGTCGGTAAAATCGAGGACGGGGCGCGTTTCCGCTTGTTTCTTACTCATGGTCCTCCCTCCTCGCAAGTTCTTCGATCGCCGCAAGCAGAGAGCGCAGGCGGATCTTCACCACGCCGAGCCCCGTGATCTCGTCGATCTTGATCTGGGTGTATAACTTCCCCTTGCTCTCGAGAATGTGGCGCACTTCGTCCGTCGTGATGGCGTCGATGCCGCACCCGAAGGAGACGAGCTGGACGAGGTTGACGTTTTTGTGGTGGGTGGCGTACTCGGCGGCGCGGTACAGGCGGGCGTGGTAGGTCCACTGGTTGAGCACGTTGACCTTGACCTCGTTCCCCTGCTCGAAAATGCTGTCCTCCGAAAGCACGGCGACCCCGAGCGACGAGAGCAGCTTGTTGATGCCGTGGTTAATCTCGGGATCGGTGTGGTAGGGTCTTCCCGCAAGGATGATGACCTGCCGCTCCTCCCGTTCGGCGAAAGCGAGGATCTCCCTGCCCTTCTCCACAATGCTCTTGTGGAACTCCTCCATGCGCGCAACGCCCGCGCGGAACGCCCTTCTTATGAGCGATGAGGAGAGCTTATAGCGGGAAAGGGCGCGGGTGAGGGTATGCACCGTCGCCTTTTCGCTGTTGGGGTCGAGGTAGGGCATGATGAAGTTGTTCTCATTCAGCCTCTCGTTGTTGGCCTTCAAAAGCTCGGGATAGTAGGCGACTACGGGGCAGTTGTAGTGGTTTGCCGAGTCGTGTTCGTCGAAATTATAGCTCTCGCAGGGATAGAAGATGAAGTCCACCCCCTTGTCGAGCAGGCTCTCGATGTGCCCGTGCATGAGTTTTGCGGGATAGCAGGCGGTGTCGCTCGCCACGGTGTGCTGGCCCTTGAAGTAGAGGGCGCGCGAACTCTTTTCGGAGAGGACGACCTTAAAGCCGCACTGCTCGAAGAATTCCACCCAGAGCGGGAGTTGCTCGTACATGACGAGCTGGAGAGGGAGCCCCACCGTGCCCCGCTTGCCCTCTGCGGCGCCGTCGGGAAGGGAGAGCAAGCTCTCGTATTTGAAGGAATAGACGTCGGGCACCCGCGCCGAGGGCTTGATCCCCGCCCCCTTTTCGCACTTGTTTCCCGAGATGAACTTCCTGCCGTCCGAAAAGGTCAAAATATTGACGTTGCAGTGGGAGGTGCACCCCTTGCAGACGACCGAGCGGGAGGAATAGGAGAAGCGGGAGAGCTCCGCATCCGTTAAAATGTTTGAAGTGAGGACGTCGGAGGTGGTGCTTTCGCGCGCATAGAGCGCCGCGCCGAACGCCCCCATCAGCCCCGCGATGGCGGGACGGACGACCTCTCTCCCCGTCTCCTTTTCAAAGGAGCGCAGCACGGCGTCGTTCAGGAAGGTGCCGCCCTGCACCACGATGTGCGTGCCGAGCTCGTCGGGCGTGCGGGCGCGGATGACTTTGTAGATGGCGTTTTTCACGATGGACGAGGAGAGCCCCGCCGAAATGTCCTCGATGCTCGCCCCCTCCTTTTGCGCCTGCTTCACAGAGCTGTTCATAAACACCGTGCAGCGGGAGCCGAGTTCCACGGGGTGTTTTGCAAACAGCCCCAAACGGGAGAAGGGTTCGATCTCCATTCCCATCGCCTTGGCAAAGGTCTGGATGAAGGAGCCGCAACCCGAAGAACACGCCTCGTTGAGCATAATGGAGTCGATGGCGCGGTTCTTTACCTTGAAGCATTTGATGTCCTGCCCGCCGATGTCGATGATGAAATCGACGTCGGGATTGAAATAGAGCGCCGCCTTGAAGTGCGCCATCGTCTCCACCACGCCGAAGTCGATCTTAAGCGCCGCGCGCATCATGTCCTCGCCGTACCCCGTGACGCATGCGCCGCGGATGTTGATGCGGTTCCCGATGAGAGAATAGATCTCTCTCAGCCGTCCTACGACGATCTCGAGCGGCTGCCCGTTGTTGGATTGGTAGTGGGAATATAAGATTTTGCAGTCGGGCGTGATGAGAAGGAGCTTTGTGGTAGTACTGCCCGAATCGATACCGAGATAGGCGTCCCCCTCGTATTTGTAGATGTTTTCAAAGGAGAGATCGCTCCGCATGTGGCGGGCGATAAAGTCGCTGTACTCCTTTTGGGAGGCAAAGAGCGGCTCGCCCGTGGTGATCTCCCCGCCGTCCTTGAGGTTTTTCAGGCGGGAAATGATGTCGTCGAGGGGCTCCTCTTTGGAATTTTCGGCATACATCGCCGCGCCGAGCGACATGAATTTGGGCCCGTTTTCGGGAAACACGGCGTGCTCGCCGTCAAGCCCAAGCGTCTCGCAAAACGCCTTTCTCAGGCCCTTGAGATAGTAGAGCGGACCGCCGAGGAAGAGCACCTTCCCCTTGATCCTGCGCCCCTGCGCAAGCCCCGACACCGTTTGATCGACGACCGCATGAAAGATGGAGGCCGCAACGTCGCTCTTCTTCGCCCCCTGGTTGAGGAGGGGCTGGATATCCGACTTGGCGAATACGCCGCAGCGGGAGGCGATGGGATAGACGCGCTCCGCCTGCAAAGAGAGCTCGTCCATTTCGTCTACGGAAAGGTCGAGAAGAGTCGCCATCTGGTCGATGAACGCCCCCGTGCCGCCCGCGCAGCTGCCGTTCATGCGCTGCTCCGCGCCGCCCGTCAAAAAGATGATCTTCGCGTCCTCGCCGCCAAGCTCCACCGCAACGTCCGCGTCGGGATAGAATTTGCGGATGGCAATAAACGCCGCCTGCACCTCTTGCACGAAATCGATCTTCCCCCGCTGGGCAAGACCAAGCCCCGCAGACCCCGTGATACAGGCCTTATAGGACGCGGAAAAGGGGCGAACTTTTTCAAGCTCCCCCAAGACGCATTCCTTCACACGGGAAAAGTGCCGCTCGTAGGACGAATAGAGCGCTTTTCCCCCCTCATCTATGACGCTGACTTTCACCGTGGTGGAGCCGACGTCGATACCGAGTAATTTCGCCATAGTGTTCCCGTTGTACGTTTTTTTGTATTATAACATAAAATCGGGAAATTGACAAGTTATTTTTCGCGCGGGAAGCCCTGTTCCCGTTTCCTTCGGAGCTCGTACATTTTTTTGGTCGCGTTTCCGCCCCGCAAGTGCCGCTCGCTGAGGTTTTTATCGAGCACCTTTTGCACTTTTTCAAACAGCGACGGGTCGATATTTCCAAGCCGCTCCGTAACGTCTTTATGCACGGTGGATTTGGAAATGCCGAAGCGGGAGGCGCAGGCGCGCACCGTGCAGCCCGTCTTTGCAATGTATTCCCCGCTCCTTCTCGTCCGCTCTTCGATGTCCTTCCACATAACCTTCCCCTCCCTTTTTGTCGGGATAGTTATGATTATGTCGAATATCCGTCAATTATGATAAACACCGTCGCGGGTTCTCTTCTTGATGAAATTTCTCAAAAATATCCCAAGATGTCGTTGACAAATTCCTACTTGTATATTATAATTATATCAAAGTGCGAAAAAAGATATAATTAAGGAGCCCAATGAGACAAATAGATTACAAAGCAAGACAAGCCAAATTGCTTGTTCCTGAGATCGTTGAGCCTCTTTCCCAAATTCATGAATTAAAGGGAGCTCAAAATTCATTACTTGCGGCAAAACCCGACGCGCTTTCTCATTTGTTGGAGATTGCTAAAATCGAAAGTACCGCCTCCTCGAATAAAATTGAGGAAATTTTTACTACCGACAATCGGCTGAAACAAATTGTTTTGGACAAAACGCAGCCGAAAAATCGCAGTGAGCGCGAACTTGCGGGCTATAGAGATGTCTTAAAAGTGGTCCATGAGAATTATCCGTACATTCCGCTCAAGCCTTCCTATATTCTGCAGCTTCATAAAATGCTCTATGAATACGGCGGAAAGGACTACGGCGGAAAATTCAAGGGCGCCGACAATGTCATTTCGGAAGCCGATGAACAAGAAACCCGCAAATTCCGCCTTGTGCCCGTTCCCGCACGAAAAACGCCCGATGCCATAGAAAAGATCTGCGCCGCATATCAAGACGCTGTGGACAAAGAGCGCCTTGATCCCCTACTTATTATTCCTCTTTGGATCTTGGACTTTCTGTGTATTCATCCCTTTGGCGATGGAAACGGCAGAATGAGCCGCCTCTTCACATTGCTCCTCCTCTATCGTGCGGACTACCAAGTGGGCAAGTACATCAGTATCGAAAAAATCATCGAGCGCACCAAAGAGAATTACTATGAGGCACTGGAACAGAGTTCCTATAAATGGCACGAGGGCGAAAACGACGACGTGCCCTTTGTCCACTATATGCTCGGCGTGATCTTGGCGGCATATCGGGAATTTTCGGAGCAGGCAGACATGTTCATTGGGCAAAGCCCCTCAAAGCCCGAACGGGTGCGGGAGGCTCTCAAAGCAAGTCTTTCGCCCATGACAAAGCGGGAGATTGCCAAGCAAAATCCCGACATTGCGGAGATCACCATTCAAAGAGCGCTCATAAGTCTTGTACAAGAGGGCGCCGTCATGAAGATCGGCGGCGGGAGATATACAAAATATGTTTGGAATCACGAAAAGGAGTAAATTATGCTTACGGGAGAAATCAAACTGAAAATCGACGGACTTTGGGACATCTTTGCAGCGGGCGGGCTCGTCAATCCGCTCGACGTCATCGAGCAGATCACCTATCTCATGTTCATTCATGACCTCGACGATGCCGATAACCGCCGCGCAAAGGAGGCGACCATGCTCGGCATTTCCTATGAGAGCATCTTTCAGGATGAAGTAAAAATTGATGACAGAACGGTGGACGGAAAGCAGCTCAAGTGGTCCGTCTTTCACGATCTGCCCGCAAGTGTAAAATATACCATTGTGCAGGAACAGGTGTTCCCCTTTATCAAGGAACTCCATGCCGACAAGGAGAGCGCATACAGCAAATATATGGGCGACGCGATTTTCAAAATTCCGACGCCGCTCGTCTTTGAAAAGATCGTCGCCGCGCTCGATAAAATTTACGAGCTCATGGACGAGGAGAAGAACGCGGACATCAAGGGCGACGTGTACGAATACCTTCTCTCCAAGATCGCGCAGTCGGGTTTGAATGGGCAGTTCCGCACCCCTCGCCACATCATTAAGATGATGGTACAACTCGTAAACCCCACCCCCGAGGACACGATCTGCGACCCTGCCTGCGGGACTTCGGGTTTCCTCGTTGCGTGCTGTGATTATCTTCGGGAGCACTACAAAGAAGAAATTTATTTTGACAAGGCGAACCGCGAGCACTTCCTTAAAGAGATGTTTTACGGCTACGACATGGACCGTACTATGCTCCGCATCGGCGCGATGAACATGATGACGCACGGCATTG
Organism: uncultured Clostridia bacterium; assembly: GCA_947625695.1. Lineage (GTDB taxonomy): Bacteria > Bacillota > Clostridia > Christensenellales > Borkfalkiaceae > Gallimonas. The sequence continues at coordinate 21,505 of CANQPO010000035.1, forward strand.
AAAACCCCTTCATCGAATACCGCGACAGCCTCTCCGACCAAAATTCGGATAAGAACCGCTTCAAACTCATCATGGCAAACCCGCCCTTTAAGGGAAGCCTCGACTACGACATCGTGTCTGCTGATCTCATCAAGATCTGCAAGACAAAGAAGACTGAGCTCTTGTTCCTCGCCCTCTTTTTGCGCATGTTGGAACGGGGCGGAAGATGCGCGTGCATCGTTCCCGAAGGTGTTCTCTTCGGCTCGTCTACGGCGCACAAGGCAATCAGAAAGGAACTCATCGAACACAACCGCCTGCAAGCGGTCATCTCCATGCCAAGCGGCGTATTCAAGCCCTATGCGGGCGTTTCGACGGCAGTGCTACTCTTCACCAAGACGGGGCACAGCGACACCGACAAGGTTTGGTTCTACGAGATGAA
>CANQPO010000036.1 GCA_947625695.1 uncultured Clostridia bacterium
TTACCGATTTTGGGGAGGCGGGCACAGGTCTGCAAAACCCTGACTCCCCGGTTCAAATCCGGGTGGCGCCTCCAAAAGTAAGGGCACCCGCAAAAAAAGGTGCTCTTTTGTTTTGGAAGCGCAAAAGGGTGACGTAATCAGAACACGCCCCACCCCCCTGCCGCCCAAAGCGCTTATGGGAAATGGCGATTTTCCAACGCGCAGTGATTGGGGAAGTTTCGAAGCATTCCTAATCACGTCATTTCGACCGAAGGCGTAGCCGTAGTGGAGAAATCTCTGCCAATTCTAACGAGGCGAGATTTCTCGACTCCACTTCGTTCCGCTCGAAATGACAGATTAAAAATAGCAAAAGCGGAACCCCCTCCTCGGGAGGGGAATTAAGGGGGTGGGTAATCCGCACGACAATGCTTCATTCCGCCCCGACCTCCCCCGCGTCATTCCAAGCCGCACAGGTAATAACGAAGTCCGATATGGCAATTCTCCGAGGGAATCTTGCTATGTCCAAGCATGATTAAAACCACACCCAAACGTACCAAGATGCCTTCGCGGACTTGCTAACGGAACTGCGAATATACCATTCGGCCACTTCGCCTACGGCTCGTGCCGCGCTTAGAGAAACAGAACTGCGCGCGTCGCCGTAAACTTCGCTTTGAGCCCTTTCCGCAAGCAAAAACAGCAAGAGCGCTCCGTTGCGGCTTCTTTTCCCAAAAAATCTTTGCTGCGCAAATCTTTTTCGGGAGCCCTATTATTTTAAGCCCCTTGCTTTGTTGGCAAAGTTGTATGGGGAAACAAATTTACAAAAGAATCGTGAAAAAGATTCCGTAGGAAGATTTTTCACGAAAAGGAGGCGCCGCCTAAAAGAGGAGCTTTTCGCAAGAAAAGCGAGAAAAAAAAGCGCGCGCCGACGTGCCGCTGTGGTGGAATTGGCAGACGCAAGGGACTTAAAATCCCTCGGGATAAAACCCGTGTCGGTTCGAGCCCGACCAGCGGCACCACGACCAACCTAATTCGAACGGTTCGAATTAGGTTGGTCTTTTTCTATGCAAAAGACGAGGACAAACAGCCCTCGCCTTTTATACTTCGCTCAATTGAGCTTTATAAATTGGTCAAAGATATTTCAATCATCTATTCATTTTTCACTGCTTGAAATTCAATGCTGACATCTCTGTATCCCGTAACGTATCCAAAACGCATGACTTCGATTCCACTCGGGTCGATTTCCGTATATGGTTTCTCATCGACATACATGATAATCTTGCACCCTTCGATTTTATAGATGGAATAATGCAATTCGGTTCCCGCCCAAAACGCGTCATCGTCTTTCGCTTCAAATTTAATATTCTCATCAAACGTCAAGTTACAATAATATTGAAAATTATGATGTGGGTTAGGACTTTCCGTACCCTCTGAAATAAATTCAAGGTCTGCGCTGTCCGCTGTGCCGTTAAATTTATATTTGATTTTCAGTTCATCGGTCGCCCTATCGTTGTCGTTATCAATCAGTTGCAAAGTAACATCGGATAAATCAAATTTACGATTAAATTTATCGTTCCCGATGTCTTTCAACTTATATGTGTCTGTCGTATAAATATCTTGTGCGACTGCCTCCGAAAATTCTACAACATAGTTTTCGTTCCCTTCACTCAAAACAAGATTGATATGATATGCCGTATAGAATTTCGTGTCGATTGTAGACAGGTCTTTGTACTTGTTTTCATGTGTCTTTATGTATTCCACCTGATCCATTTCCGAAAACTCCACACTGACTGTCAACTCGGAATTAAGGTTGGATATACCTTGAAAAAGTCCCTCTTTCAAAGAAATTTCAAATTGCTTTTGTCCCGTGCAACCGACCAAACAGAATGCTATCGCAAACAATATACAGACAAAAGATATTTTTTTCATAATCTTACTCCCATTGACTTGTTATGATTATATCAAAGTCGCACAGAAAAATCAAGCAGTCAGGAATCCACTTGGCATTTAGGCATGATCTTGGCAAAAATTTTTATGAAAAATGCGACCAAACGCTTGACAGAAATACGAAGTCGAATTATAATTAAAATACGAAATAGAATTTCAGAGGTGAACTTTATGGACGAACGCATCTTTTTTTACAGGCTCGGGAAGCTCGTCTATCAAATTGACGGCGTGTATGAGGCGTATGGAAAGAACTGCAATCTCGGCTCTCCCAATCTTCTTTGGATATTGTACGCCTTAAACGACGGGGAGCGGCACAGCCAAAAACAAATTTGCGAGGATTGGGACATTCCGCGGAGCACGGCGAACACCATCATCAAAGATTTAGAGAGCAAAAACTATATCGCGCTCTCTCAAATCAAAGGAGAGCGGCGGGAATTGCTCGTATCTCTCACCCCGAGCGGCAAGGAGTATGCCGACGGAATTTTGTCCGACCTTTACAGACGGGAAAGGGAAATTTATTCGGAGATAGAAGCTCCCGAAACCCTTCTTGACACTTTGCAAAATTTAGCGGCAAAAATGCAGAGGATCGCCGCAAAAGGAGAATAAAATGATGAGCAAGAAAATATTGGTAGCGTATTTTTCGGCAAGCGGAACGACAAAGAAGGCGGCAAGCCTCCTTGCAAAAGCGGCGAACGCCGACCTCTTTGAAATTCAACCCAATACGCCCTACACGAGCGCCGACCTCGATTGGACAAACAAACAGAGTCGCTCCTCTTTGGAGATGAACGACCCTTCTTCCCGTCCCGAAATCAAAAACCGCGTCGAAAATCTTTCGGACTACGACGCAATTTTCCTCGGCTTCCCCGTTTGGTGGTACACCGCTCCGACAATCGTCAAGACCTTCCTCGAAGCTCACGACTTTTCGGGGAAAGAGATCGTCCTCTTTGCGACGAGCGGCGGGAGCGGACTCGGAAAGACAGAGAGCGTCTTGAAGCCCTGCGCCCCCAATGCCGTCTGGAAGGGCGGAAAACTTTTGAACGGCGCAAGCGAAAGTGCGCTCAAATCTTGGGTGGAGAGTGTGTTATGAAGATCGTGGTACTCACGGGCAGTCCGCAAAAGCACGGCTCGTCCAATATGCTCGCAGAGCAGTTTATCAAAGGAGCAACCGAGGCGGGCAACAGCGTTTCGGTCATCGACGCGGCACGGGCGAATGTCCGTCCATGCACGGGTTGTGTTCGTTGCGGATATGGCGGTCCATGTGCGCAGAAGGACGATATGGGTTCGGAGAGCGGCGCCATGCGCGGGATCAAAGCGGAAATTTTAGGCGCGGATATGATCGTATTCGTCACGCCGCTCTACTATTACGGAATGAGTGCACAACTCAAAACGGTCATCGACCACTTCTGCGCGTTCAACGGTGAAATTCAAAGAAAGCGCATGAAATCGGCGCTCATTGCCGTCGCTTGGAACGCGGACAGCTGGACGTTTGAAGCGCTCACGGCGCACTATCAAACGCTCGTGCGGTATCTGACTTTTCAAGATATGGGAACAGTTCTCGGCAAGGGGTGCGGAACGCCCGACATGACGGCTCGCTCCCGCTATATGGCTAAGGCTTATGAATTCGGTAAGAGCCTGCGGGGGTGAAGTATGGCATTTACAGTCAATATCTACTATACGGGAACGGGTGGCAACGCGAGGAAATTTGCGGAAGAAATGAAAACAAGCGGGCTTGTGGAAAGAATCCGCGCCGAACAAGGCAATCTTCGCTATGAATATTTTCTGCCGATGGACGACCCCGAAACGGTCTTGCTCATCGACGAATGGAAAAGCGAGGAAGCCCTTGACTTCCACCACAAAAGTCCCATGATGTCCGAGATCGCCGCCCTCCGCGAAAAATATCACCTCAAAATGCGGGTGCAAAAATTTCAAGAAATGACAAAGGAGTAAAAAAATGAAGAAATCAATGAAATTACTACCGTTTATTCTTGCGCTTTTGGTGTGTGCGTGCGGTTTCTTTGCTGCTTGCGGCGGAGGCGACGATAAAGGAAAGCTCGCTTCAACCGATTCGTCGAAAGTTCTCGTCGCCTACTTCTCTGCAACGGGCAACACAGAAAAAGCGGCGGGATATATTGCGGGCGCTACGGGCGGAACGCTCTATGAAATCGTGCCAGAGGTCCCCTATACCCAAGAGGACCTCAATTACAATGACAGCACCACCCGCGCGACGACAGAACAGCATGACCCCAACGCCCGCCCTGCGATTCAAGGCAGCGTTGAGAATATGGCGGAATATGACGTCATCTATCTCGGCTATCCTATTTGGTGGGGCGAAGCGCCGAAGATCATCTATACCTTCCTCGAAAGTTACGACTTTTCGGGCAAGACCATTGTGCCTTTCTGCACTTCGGGTTCAAGCGGCATCGGTTCAAGCGCGACGAATTTACATTCGCTTGCAGGCGGCGCAACATGGCTTTCGGGCAAGCGGTTTTCTTCCTCGCCCTCAAAGAGCGAAGTGGAAGAATGGGTAAACGGCTTAAACGATGACGAGGCAGAATATAATCAGGAGGAACAATTTGTGGATACGATTTATTTGACGATAGGAACTCATAAAATCACCGTAAAACTCGAAGAGAATATCGCAACAAAGGCGTTCGTCGAACTTCTCAAAGAGGGCGATCTTTCCTACACCGCGCACGACTACGGCGGTTTTGAAAAGGTCGGAAGTTTGGGGCATGCCCTTCCCCATGAAGATCGGCAGATGACGACCGAGGCGGGAGACGTGATTCTCTATTCGGGCGATCAAATCGTCCTGTTTTACGGCAGTAATTCATGGAGTTATACAAAAATCGGCAAAATACAGGGCTCCGCGAGCGAAATCAAAGAAATTCTCACGGAAAGCAACCCCATCATAGTGACGATGAGTTTACGATAAAATTTTAAGGAGATACATACATGAATAAAAGAGTTTTGATCATCTCGTCAAGTTTCAGGACGAAGGGCAATTCGGCAAGGCTCGCCGAGGAATTTATGAAAGGTGCGGTCGAGGCGGGAAACGAAGTCGAATTTATCTCCCTGCACGACAAAAAGATAGGCTTCTGCCGCGGGTGTCTCGTCTGCCAAAAGACGAAAAAATGCGTCATTTCCGACGACGCCGACATGATCTGTGAAAAAATGCTCCATGCGGACGTCTTGGTATTTGCAACGCCCGTTTACTATTACGGCGTAAGCGGACAGCTGAAAACTCTGCTCGACCGCTGCAACCCGCTCTATTCTTCGGACTACCGATTCCGTGACATTTATCTGCTCTTTGCGGCGGCGGAGGATAGCGAAGATGCAGAAAGGAGAACGCTTGACGGCTTCGACGGTTGGGTCGTTTGCTACGAAAAAGCGCACCTTGCGGGATATGTCTTTTGCGGCGGCGTGAATGACGTGGGCGACATCGAAGGCAATCAAAAGCTCGGGGAAGCCTATCAAATGGGAAAATCCATATAAATTTTTACGGGAGCAGACCATGAAGAAAAAGTTTGTATTTATTTTGACGGCAATTATGCTGTGCCTTGCCTTTGCTCTCTCCGCTTGCGGGGAAACGGGCGGCGGCAACAACGCGAACAGCGGCAACAACGGCAACACCAGTCATGACGACGGTACATATTACACCGTCACTTTCGATAGTCAGGGCGGAAGCAACGTGGAAAGCAAGCGCGTTCTCGCAGGCAATCCCGTCGCCGCGCCCGCTTCTCCCACGAGAGAAGATTTCGACTTCGGCGGTTGGTACAAATCGGCAGACGAAAACGCGGAAAGCTGGAATTTTTCCACCGACCGTGTGAACGGCGATTTCACGCTCTACGCGCATTGGACGGAAAGAAAAGAAACGCCCACGCCTTCGGATACGCTCACGTTTGAAAAAAGCGCGGCGGGAGAGGGCTATATCGTCACGGGAGATAGCGGACAGGCGGCAAATATCGTCATTCCCGAAAAGCACGACGGTGAACCCGTCGTCGGCATCGGGGAAAGCGCATTCGGCTATGCGCAGCATAAGCCCGATATTCTCTCCGTCACCATTCCCGACAGCGTGACGGAAATCGGCAGGAACGCCTTCCACAATCAGGACGCGCTCGTGACGGTAAACATCGGCACGGACAGTAGGCTTCAAAAAATCGGCAACAACGCCTTTTCGGGCAACAGTTCGCTCGAATCCATCTATCTCCCCGCAGGACTTTCGGAGCTTGGCGACGACGTTTTCAACAACTGCGGCGCACTGGGCGCGATTACGGTCGCGGCGGGAAATACCCGCTATTCGGGCGCGGGGAATTGCCTCATCGACCTTGAAACGAACACCCTCCTTCGCGGGAGCAACAACAGCGACATTCCCGAAACGGTTACAAAAATCGGCGTGGCGGCGTTCCGCAGGGCGCAGATGACAACGCTTACCGTTCCCGCTTCCGTCACCGTCATCGAAAAATACGCGATCTCCGACAGCGCAATCACGAAAATAATTTACAAAGGCACTTCCGGAGAGTGGGAAACGCTCATGGCGGCGTCGTCGAAATATTGGAATATGGGTAACAAGGAAGTAAAAGTTGTCTGTTCGGATACGGTAGAAACGAGTAATATTCTCGTCGCCTACTTCTCGGCAACGGGCAACACCGAAAAAGTGGCGGGATATATTGCGCAGGCAACAAACGGAACGCTCTACGAGATCGTGCCGCAAGTTCCCTATACCGAGGACGATTTGAAATACTACACAAACTGCCGCGCCGACAGAGAGCAGAACGATCCCAATGCCCGCCCCGCGATTCAAGGAAGCGTTGAGAATATGAAAGATTACGACGTGATTTTCCTCGGCTATCCCATCTGGCACAGCAAAGCTCCGAAGATCATCTACACCTTCCTCGAAAGTTACAGTTTTACGGGCAAGACCATTGTGCCCTTCTGTACTTCGGGAAGCAGCGGAATTACCGCAAGCATTCCCGATTTGAAAGCGATCGCAAGCGGCGCAACTTGGCTTACGGGCGAACGGTTTTCAAGCAATGCGGCGCAGAGTGCCGTCCAAACTTGGTTGAACGGCTTAACGTATTAAAGTCTTTGTGAGATTTCTCCACGCGCTTCGCTTGGTCGAAATGACAAATTAAGAATGTGCTGTAGCAATGACAAATAGGAAGCGCGGGGCGGAATGACAGATCAGGGACAAGGGCACCAAGGCGCCTCCTTTGGAGGAGCTGTCACGAAGTGACTGAGGTGGTGAATATGGTGGTGCATGTTTAGAACGAAGGACACCACCCCCTACCCCCTCCTTAGGAGGGGGCATGAAAGCCCACCCCCTTAATCCCCCTCCTTGGGAGGGGGTTCCATTTACCCTCTCCGTGGGAGAGGGGTAGGGGTGTGGGGTGTCATGCTACCTCGCGCTGTTCTTAATGCGGACACCCTTCGACTACGCTCAGGGTGACGTGAGTAAGGGTAGGGCTTCTTGGCGCCTTAGGAGGAGCTGTCACGAAGTGACTGAGGTGGTGACCGTTTGAGACAAAGGACGCCACCCCATTAATCTCCCTCCTTTGGAGGGAGCATGAAAGCCCACCCCCTTAGTCCCCCTCCTTGGGAGGGGGTTCCATTTACCCTCTCCGTGGGAGAGGGGTAGGGGTGTGGGGCGTCATGCTGCCCCGCGCGCACATTCTATTTGTCGAAGGGCGGCACGAAGAGCTTGCGACGAAGTAGCCGTAATGTATTTACGTAGTCCGCGAGAGAAAGTCCGCGAAGGCATCTTGGTACGTTCGAGCTCTTCCAAAGCGTCATGCTGAGCCGTAATGTATTTACGTAGTCCGTTTAGCAAGTCCGCGAAGGCATCTTGGTACGTTTGGGTGTGGTTTTAAACGTACTTGGATGTAGTAAGATTCCCTCGGAGAATTGCCATGGCGAACTTCGTTATTGCTTTATCGGCTCGGAATGACGCGCTTACGCGCGGAGGTCACCCACCCCCTTGATCCCCCTCCGGTGGAGGGGGTAAAATAAGGACATGTTTCGACTACGCTCAACATGACGTGTTTTAGGAAATGTCACCCACCCCCCCCCCTTGATCCCCCTCCGGTGAGGGGGATCAAGGGGGTTACAACTTATATTTTGCAGTTAATTTCAGAATGGTGGAGAGGCTGTCGTTGACGGTGCGGCGGTCCTCCTCGGTGGGGCTGCCTTTGACCCGCTCCAACGTATGCCCGATGGCGTCTGCCTCCAACCTGTCGCTCGCGCTCAAGTTGCACTTCTTCAGCTGTTCGAGCAGAGAGAGCGCATGTTCGAGCCGCACGCTCTCCCCCTCCGCGGGCGGTTCCTCCTCCGCCTCGGCGGGAACTTCAAGGGGCACGCGGAATTTTTCGTACAGCTCCGCCTCTCTCCCCTCCTTGCTTCCGCGCGTGGGGAAGGGAAGGAGAAAGAGCAACCTGACAAGTACCGCAAGCAGGACGTAGAGGGCGAGATAGGCGAACAATTCGCCGCCTGCGCCCGCCTCGCACCCGACGAGAAAGGCTCCCGCTCCCCCCAAGCCCACCGCGACGGGCAGGTAGGCCTTCTCCTTACGAAAAATTGCAAGCACAAGTCCCACCGCAAGCAACAGCGCGGGGCAGAGAATGAGGGAGACGAGGTCGGGCATCGCCTCGCCGATGAGTTGCAAAAATTGCGAAAATTCTTTCATTGCAGTTGACTCCGTCTTGATTTTATCAGATTTGCGGGGAGCGTTTTTCCCCGATTTTGTCGAAAAAACGCATACGTACTCACATTTCCACTTCGAACAGCCCCAAAATATTGACGATGCGGGCGCGGACGGTGCGCTCGCTCACCCCCATCGCCTTGGCGACCGCCTTGCGGTAGAGCCCGATCTGCGGGGCGTAGTCCGCCTTGATCTGCTCCGCGCCGTGGGAGGAATACTTATAGTCGAGGATGAGGTACCCCTCCTCGTCCGCGCAGAGAAGGTCGAGCGCGCCCTGCAGGACGATCTCGTCCTCCGCGTCCGTATTGAGAGAGGGAAGTTCGCGTGCGGGCAGGGAGACGAGGAAGGTTTGCTCCCGAAGGACCCGCTTCCCCTTGAGCGCAGAAAGGGAGGGCAGGGCGAGAATTTTTGTGAGTTTTTCGGGGTCGAGGAGGGAAAGTTGCTCCTTTGTAAGCTCCCCCTCTTTCTCCATGCGGGAAAGTTCCTCCTCCGCGCTTTCGCCGAAGCGAACGCGCTCCAGAAAGGCGTGGTAGGCAAGCCCCTCTTCGACGGAAGCTCCCCCCTCGCTTCCGAACATCCGCTCCAGCACGGGCTCCGCGCTCTCCCGCGCAAGCTGTAAAAGGCTCGTTGCCGAGCTCTTGACGGGCAGAAGCACGCTACTCTCGAAGGGATAGGGCCTTTGGTAGACGGCGAGAAGTTGCTCTTTCAGCCTTTCGTCCGCCTTGTAGACGAGGGCGGAGCGGGGCGCAGCGGGCTTTTCTTTCCCCTCGTTTAAGACAAAATAGTCCGCGTTGCCGTACAGGTCGATAAAATCGGAGAAGCGGTTGGCGTATTCGGGCGAAAGCCCCTCCTCCCTTTTCTCACGGAAAAAGAGATGCAGGCGGAATTTGGCGCGGGTCATGGCGACGTAGAGGAGATTGAGCTCCTGCTTTACCGTCTCGCGATCCTCGAGGAGGAGGGAGGCGCGGCGGAGAACGTTCGCCTGCACGGTGCGCGCCGCAAGATCGTAGCTCTTGGGCGCGAAGAGGAAGCGGTCGGAAAAGACCACGGCGTCCCGCTCGTCGCCGCGGAAGGTCGTATCCATTCCCGCAAGCAAGACGACGGGATATTCGAGCCCCTTGGACTTGTGGATGGTGAGCACCTTGACGGCGTTTTCCCCGCCCTCTTCGGCATACTTTACACTATAGTTTAAACTTTTGAGGCGGCGCAGGAAGGAGTTGACGTTCCCCTCCGCCTCTTTTGTAAGCCGAAGCACGCGCCTCAGCCGCGCCTCGCCGTCCTTTTTGGCGGCGATCTCCGCTTCCAATCCGTCCGCGAGCAAGATCGCGATCATCTCCGCCGCCGTCTTGACCCGCATCAAATTGCGGTAATATTCGGCTTTTTGCGCAAACGTATTGAGTTTTGCGGCGAGCGCGTCCCCGCACTTTGCGTATGCGCGGCAGGCGTCGCGGAAGGTGAAGGGGTCGGGATAGCGCAGACGGATGCGGGCGAGCTCGCCGTCCGTGAGCCCGCCGATGCGCGATAGGAGCGCCCCCGCAAGGGGAATATCCTGCTCGCCGTTGTCGAGATAGGAGAGGAAGTCGATGAGAAGCCGCGCCTCCCAGAAATCGCAAACGTTCACCTCTGCGGCGGTGGAGACGGGGATCCCCCGCTCCGCAAGGGAGGCGACGATGTTCTGCGTCTCCTTGTCGTTCCCGCGCACGAGCACGGCGATGTCGCCGAAGCCGATGGGCTTTACAAGCCCCGCGTCCGCGTCGAACCACTCAGAGCCGACTTCCTCCTCGATGACGCGGCACAAAAGCTGCGCCTGCGCGTCGGTGTGGGAAGGAGCGCCCCCGAGCACCGAATAGACACCCCGCTTCTTCTTTTCCTTCTCCTCTGCCGGATTGGCATGGAAATATACTCCGCCCGCGTGATCGCCGAACCGCTTCCCGCCCCGCATGGGCGCAGCCGCGTAAGAGATGCCGCTGTTCTTTTCGGTCATGGCGTAGGAGAATACCCTGTTCACGCACTCGAGCACCGCCGCGCCGCTGCGGAAGTTTTCGGTGAGGGCGAGGGAGTTGAATTCGCGGCACTTGCTTATAAAGTACTCCGAGCGGCTGCCGCGGAAGCCGTAGATGGACTGTTTTGCGTCCCCCACCAAGAACACTTCCTCCCCGCTGAGAAGGGAGAGAAGCTGCTCCTGCGTGGGGTTGACGTCCTGATATTCGTCCACAAAGACGTATTGATATTTTGCGCGCACGGCGGCGCGGGCGTCGTCGCTGCGGAGGACCTTCAGGGCGAGATGCTCGAGGTCGTTATAGTCGAGCACGCCCGCCTCCTGCTTGTACCTGCCGTACACCTCGTCGAAGCGGAGCAGAACAGAGGCAAGCGCGCGCACCGTCTCGGTTGCGTTGAGATAGCGGGCATGTTCCTCCTCCGGCGCGGCGTACTCTTGCAGGCCTTTGTATATCTCCTTGACCGCAGCGGAGAGCCTGCCCGTAAATTTCAGGCGATAGAGGGTCTCCCCCGTTGCCTTGGTGGACGGGGGGACTCTGCCGATCGCGGAAGCGGAGAGAGAGGCGTGAGAGAAGATATCCGCCCCCAAAAGCGCCTCCGCAGCCTGAGCGACCTGCTCGCACACTTCCACCGCGTTCGGCTTTTCCGTGCGGAAATAAGCGGCGTTTTTCCGCGCGTTTTCGGCGATGTATTTTGCCTTTTCTTGCAGATCGGAGGTGAGAAAATCGCATACGTCCGCAAAATCGTCCTCTTCCCCGACCCCTTCGAGCGCCTCGCGGTAGTCGGCGCGCACGCGGATCTTTTCATAGAGGTCGGTCAGCATTTTGCGGAACTTGTCGTCCTTTTTGCGGAAATAGACGGAGAGAAGGCGCATAAAAGCGGGGTCCTTCTCCTCGTACCCCCACTCGAACAGCTCGTCGAGCGCACGGGAGAAAATGAGGGCTCCCTCGTTGTCGTCCTCTCCGATGACGCGGAAGGAGGGATCGACGTCGGCAAGATAGAAATGGGTGCGGACGAGCCGCGAACAGAAAGCGTCGATGGTGGAAATATCGGCAAGCGGAAGGGCGGAGAGCTGGGCTTTAAGGCGCGTTCTCTCCCTTTCATCCGCCGAGGAGAGCCGTTTGATGAGAGCGGCGCGGAGCCTGTCCTTCATCTGCGCCGTCGCCTTTTTGGTGAAGGTGACCGCCAGCATGCGGGTGACGTCCGCTCCCCCCAACACGAGGGAGAGCATGCGCTCGATCATGACGAACGTCTTGCCGCTCCCCGCCGAGGCGGAGACGATGACCTTTCCGCGCGAATGGATGGCGCGGTCCTGTTCCCCTGTGAGTTGTACGCTCATTTTCCCCCCTTTTCGCGGCGGACGATTTCGGCGATCTCCCCGCATTTTATCTTTTCTTCCGTTCTCGGCTCCCCCACAAAGCCGCAGAGCGACTTCATTTTGCAATAGGTGCAGCTCTTGTCGTAGGGGGAGGGGGCGATGTTGCCCGCCCGCATTTCGTTCTCCGCTCTTTGCGAGACGAGGAGGGAATAATCGAGGAAGTCCTCGAAGTCGTCTCGGTCCATTCCTCCCCCGTATTTCCCCTCGAAGAGGGAGCTCTCCCCCTCCGAAAGGCCGCTGTCCATGCGGGAGACCACTTCGTCCTCGCCGCAGTAAAAGCCCGTCATGCGGAACTTGGGCTCGGCCTCATTGGTGAAGGCGTCCGCGGCGGGGAAATAGAATGCGCCCGCCGCCCTTCTCCCCTCTGCCGCCGCGCGGAGATAGAGCTGAAGCTGCAATTTTCTGCCCGTGTAGTACGCCCCCGCGCTGTCGTCTATTTTGCCCGTCTTATAGTCGATGACGCGGACGAACTCGTCCGACTCGTCGATGCGGTCGGCGATGCCCGAAAGAAAGAGCTGCCCGAGCGAGAGTTTTTCCTCCGTTTTTAAGACGCGGAACTTGGAGAGGGCGAGCTGGCGGTAGGCGGCGACGGAGACGTTTTCCGCTTCCGAAAGAAGCCGCGCCCCCGTGTACCGCCCCGCGCCCGTATCTTCGAGCGCGGAAAAGCGGGAGGAAAGGAGCTCCTTCCCCCGCGCACGGGCAAAGTTTTTGCACTCCTCTTCCGAAGAAAATTCGTTGAAATGCCGCGCCGTCTCCTCGAGCACCATGTGGACGAAGGTGCCCGTATCCGTATCGAGCACCGCCCGCTCCTGCCGCTCCTGAAGGCGCAGACTGCGCGCAAACCCCGCATAGGGGCATTCGAAATACTTCTCGAGAAGGGAGGGCGAGACGTCCCTGCGGAAGATGAGCTCTCCCGCCTCCTTCACCTGCCCCTTCTCCCCGCCGAGCAATTTTTCGGGGTCCTTCAAGAGGGCGTAGAGGACGGAGTAGCGTTTGACTTCCTCCTCTCTCCCCGCCTCGAAGCCGTTTTTGAGGGCGAGGAAGCGAAGCTCTGCAGGCTGCTCTTCGCAGCAGTCGAAGGGAAAGAGGTCGGGCATGGGAGGCATGTCGAAGAGGGACTCGGCGTAGAAGAACACCTCGCTCGCCTCGCAGTCGTCCTTTCCCTGCCGCAAAGGGCGGGAGAGGTAGAGCGCCTCCGAAAAAGCGCAGAGGTTGAGCCCGAAGCTCTCCCTTGCGCGGGCGTTGACCTGCGCGATGGCGGGTTCGATCTCCACCTTGATGTCGGCAAGGGACTGCATCTCCCCGTCCGTGATGACGGCGGCGTCCTGCGAGACGCGCGGAACGCCGTCGGTGAGCCCGCTCGCAAACACGATGGGCGCGCGGCAGAATTTGCTATCCGTGATCTCCCCCACGAACACCGCGTCTGCATATTGGGGGATCATGGAGATTTCGAGCGCGGAGAGCGCCCCCTTCAGCCCGTCGCAGAATTCCCTTGCGGTGAACGGGCGGTCCCCCGCCACCGTCTCGATCTCGGATAAGATCTTTTCGAGGGGGTCGAGGGAGAGGAACTGCTTCTCCGCCCCCGTGAAGGAAGATTGAAGGGTCTTTGTGAGCTCGTCCGCATTGGACTCTTCGCGCAGGGCGCGGATCGCCGCCGCATACTCCCTCCCCTTCCCCTTGCGGGGGAAGAGATTCAAAAAGGAGAGCATCTTCTCGCGGCAGACGGAAAGCTCATTGAAATCGTATTCCGTCCCCTCGCGGAGCGCCCTTCTCACCCCGCCGCGGTAGTTGCCGTAGCGGAGCAGATAGTTGCGGTAGTTGTCCCCTTTGCCGAAATAGTAGTTCGAGGCGACCGCGTCCGCCTCGTCGGGCAGCACGCCGTCCGATACGGCGAGCAACAGGTCGGTGATAAGGGTGCAGAAGGGGTGCTCGGAGAACGCCCGCTTCTTGTCGGCAAAGAAGGGAATGCGGTAGGCGCCGAACGCCTTTTCCACGGCGAGAAAGCTCTTTGACGAGACGAGCACCACGACGTCGCGGTAGCGCGCCCCCTCATAGACGTGTTTTTTGATGAGCGCCGCGATCGTTGAAAACTCCTCCGCCTCGTCCGCGGCCGTAAAACGCCTGATTTTATCGGTGCGAATTTTGGGCGCGTTGAGTTTTTCGGGGGAGAAGAGCCCGTCGCGCAGCCGCCTTGCTTCGCCCGTCAACGTGTCCTCCACCCTCTCCCGCTCTACGGGGCCGCACGCCATGCGGAACTGCGCCGCCGCCTCGCCCGTATACAGCTCCGCGTCCCCCGCAAGAAAGACGCCTGTGACGGAGAGGAAGGAGGCGACCGCCGCGCGCACCCCTTCGAGCCCCTGCTTGGTGAAGGAGCGGAAGCCGAAAAAGACGACGTTTTCGCGGTTTTTCTCTGCGGCGAGCTTTTCGGGCAGGAGGGCAAGGTAGCCGTTTTCATCGAGAAGCCCGCGAAATTCGAGCCGCTCGTTGTATTTTTCGAAGAGAAGGCTTAAATCGAAGAGCTTGCCCCTTAAAGCCCCCTCCGATTCCTCCGCGCTGCGCCTCAGCATGTCCGCGTCCACGCGGGAGGCGGAGAGCTGGGCGATCGTCTCGTACACCGCCTGCGCCGCGCGGGGACGGAAGCACTTGAGCTCCTCCGCGTATTCGGAGAGGAGCGCGGAGATCTCCATGACGGAGCCCTCCTTTGAAAGCACCTTGGGGCCCGAGAGAAATCGGGCGAAGGTAGTGACTTCGGTGAGAAATGTCCCGCCGCAAGAGGAGAGCACCGCCCGCTCGGCGAGCAACGTCAATCTGTCCTCGCAAAAGACGAGGGTGTGTTCCCCGCGCTCCTCGTTTTCCCGCACGAGTTCGCCGAGACGGCGGAGCGCGTCGTCCAGAGTTGCGGCTTCAATGAGTTTTGTCATAAGTACCTCGCCCCCATTATATCACATTCCTTTCAAAAATTTCTTGTATTTTCACCGATTTGTTTTTACAAAGGGAAAAAAATGTGCTATAATGTACCTACATCCTTTGTTTCGGAGCCATTATGAAGAAAATAAAATTTGCAAGTTTACTGCTCTTCGCGCCCCTCGTTTTGTGCGCGGCTTGCGGCGGAGGGATCCAGACGACCGAATTCCAGACCAATTGGTACCGCAATACCGCCCTCGGCGACGACATCGAGGGCACGAGCGAGACGCTGGAATATGCGATCACGATGATCAACCCCGACGAGCACAACGGCCTCACCGCCGAATACACCGACGGGGTGTTCACGATGACCCTAAAAAACGCCCCCATCGCCCTCGACTCCTCCACAAAAGAGGGATACGTGCTTGACACTTCACAGACGATGAAGGTGAAATTCACCCTCGGCGGGAAG
The DNA here is from genome assembly GCA_947625695.1 of uncultured Clostridia bacterium. Lineage (GTDB taxonomy): Bacteria > Bacillota > Clostridia > Christensenellales > Borkfalkiaceae > Gallimonas. The sequence goes on from CANQPO010000036.1 coordinate 15,370, forward strand.
TCCACCGCGGAGCTTGTTGACACCGTTACCTCCCACGTGGAATTTTTGACGGTGGGCGAAAACTTGAAGCCCGTTTCGAGCACCAAGACGTGGCACAACCACGTGCCCGCGGAGGCGCCCACGACGCTGGATACCTGTTACACCGAATACCACTACACCTATGCGGTGGAGTACGACGACGCGCTCACAACGGCCACCGTCACCTATTCCGACCTCATGGAGGGCGCGGACGGGGTCCCCGAGCCCGTCGTCTCCGAGCGGGACATCGAGGGTAAGACGACCTATCTCGACAACGAGCAGATCCTCTTTGCGATGCGCGGCATGAACTTTTCGCTCGCCCCCACCTTCCGCACCTTGAGCACCACCATGATGACGGTGCAGACCGTGAGCGTCAGAGACGGCACGCAGGAAGTGACGGAGAGCGTGTCCTTCGAGCGCAACGGCGTGGCCTATTCCGAAGAGATCGCCGCCTATGAAGTGCGGATCGGCTACGGCGGAAACATCGGGCAGGGGCGCACGGTGGTCATCGCCAAAAAGACGGGCGACACCGACAATGTGAACCGCAATGTGCCCGTGAGGATAGAGACTCCCCTCATGCGCACCCTCGGGACCCTCCGCTACACCCTGAAGAAGGCGACCTTCTCCGAAAAGTGATTTTTTTCTCCTTTGACTTGGCCGCCCCGCGCATGTTGTCTTGCGCGGGGCGGCGTTTTTTTGTGCGATTTTGCGCGGGGCCATTCGCAGAGCGATGAGCGCGGTTTTACTTTTCGTAAACTTCCCGCTTGAGCACCCCGATGTAGGGCAGATGGCGGTATTGCTCGTTATAGTCGAGCCCATAGCCAATGACAAACTCGTTTTCGATGTAGAAACAGTTGTAGTCGGGCGCGATGTCGTACTCTCTCCGCGCCGCCTTGTTGAGGAGGGTGGCAATGCGCACGGACGCAGCGCCCCGCTCGGTGAGCAGCGCCTTGAGGTTTGCAAGGGTAAAGCCGCTGTCGATGATGTCCTCCACCACGATGACGTCCCTCCCCTTTACGTCGCGGTCGAGGTCCTTTCTGATCTTGAGTTTGCCCGAAGATACCGTGCCGCTCCCGTAGGAGGAGACCGCCATAAAGTCGAGCTCCACGGGCATGGAGAGGCAGCGGATGAAGTCGGCATAGAAGATGATGCTTCCCTTTAAAATGCCGACGACGAGGGGGTTTTTGCCCTGGTAGTCGCGATCGACCGCCTTGGCGACCTCCTTCACGCGCGAGTTGATCTGTTCTTCGGTGAGTAAGATTCTTTCGCAGTCTTGGTGCATTGTGTGCATGTTTATCGTCTCCTTTGTAGGTTTTTTGTGGTGTGTTATTCCTTTGCCCTCTCCTCAGGAGGGGGGTAGGGGTGGGGCGTGTTCCATTGTCATTTCGACCAAGCCGCTTTGCGGCGCGTGGAGAAATCTCATTCCAATCACGTCACCACCTCAGTCACCTAACGGTGACAGCTCCTCCTAAGGAGGAGCCTTATATGCCCCCTCCTCAGGAGGGGGTGGTGTCCTTTGTCCCAATCACGTCACCCTGAGCCTGTCGAAGGGTGTCCGCATTATATTCAAGGACATGTTTCGACTACGGCTTGCGCCTTCGCTCAACATGACGTGATTTAGAAATGGCGCATTGCTTGCCCCTTCCTCAGGAGGGGGGTAGGGGGTGGTGTGTTCTGAAGGATGCCCACCCCTTAAGCCTCCTCCAATGGAGGGGGTCCCCTTTTCTCCAATTCTGTCATTTCGAGCGGAACGAAGTGAAGTCGAGAAATCTCTACCTTAGTATAAATATTGTTGAGATTTCTCCATCCGTTCGCTTCGCTCACTTCAGTCGAAATGACATTTGAAGAAGGCGAGGAGCCAAAGGCTTATTCTCCTCTAAAACTAAAAATACCCAATACGTTTGGTACTTTCGGTCACTTTGACTTTGTCCGAAATTTCCACGCCGAGGACGACGAGGACCTCCGAGCCGCAGGCGACAAGGGTCAGCCGCCGCCCCAATCGCGCGGAAATCTTTCTGTCCGTCAAAAACTTCTTCAACGTCTTTTTGCGCCCGCCGTAGGGCGTAATAAAGTCCCCCTCCCGCCGCGCGCGCACCACGCAGCCCGCGGGGAATGCGTCTAAATCGGCGCGCAAGCTCCCATGCGCAGAAAAATGCTCCTCTGGCACAAACGGCCGCTCGGCGATGGGCTCTGCATTCTCATAATAAAAAACAATGTTCCCGTACTCCCGCGCCGCGGTCTTTCCGCTCGGCAGGCACACTTTTTTGCCCGTCTGTAACGTTTTCAGCTTGGAAATTTCCTCCAAATTCGCAGACGTGTAGTCGGTTTTCGCTCCCATTCCCAAAAGACATGCTCGCGAAAAGAGGGGCTCGGGAAGCTCGACCGGCACGAGCATGTCCCCATGCGCGCCCATATATTTGATCTCCCTTTTCGCAAGCTCGGTGAGAAATTCGTCGTCCTGCGCGCACTGCGCCGCAAACCGCGCGAGGTGCTCTTGCGCGTTCCCGTGAATTTTTTCAAAGGCGGGCAGCACGGTATGACGGATGTAGTTGCGGGTGTAGCTCTCGTCCGAATTGGTGGAATCTTCGACATGCGGAAGGTTATTTTCGCATACGTATCGCAAAATGTCCTCTCTTGAGACATTCAAAAGGGGGCGGACGAGGAAGGGAAAATTTTGGACGGCCTTCATGCCCGCGGGCGAAGTTCCCCGCGCAAGGCGGAACAAGATAGTCTCCGCAACGTCACCAAGATGGTGCGCGGTGGCAACGAGGTCGGCCTCGTCGTGATAGATGATCTCGCGGAAGGCGTTGAGCCGCGCAAGCCGCGCCACGCTCTCCACATTCCCTCCCCCATTCTCTTTGATGAGGGCGGGCACGTTTACCCGCACGATCTTGAGGGGCACCCCCCACTCCTTGCAGAGGGTTTCGCAGAAGGCCATGTCGCGAAGCGATTCCTCCCCGCGGATGCCGTGTTCCACATGGATCGCCGAGAGAGATATGCCGTAATTTTGCATACGTGTGTAGAAACAGTGCAAAAGGCACACCGAATCTGCGCCGCCCGACAGCGCGACGCACACCCGCTTTCCCCTGTACTGTTCCAAGTCGAATAAAGTCATTTTTTTACAATTTTAACCTGTTTTGCTTACCCGTTTGCGATTTCCTGCCCGATCTCCGCGACGGTGCTCTCCTCTTTCAAAAGGCGCGTCTCCCTGCAAAGCGCGGCGATCGCAAACCCGATGAGAGTGGCGTCCGAAAGACACGCAACGGCGGGGGCAATGATCGCAAAGACCAGCAGGGTCCCTCCGTCCTCGGGGGAAAAGGAAGAGATGATGAGCGGGACCGTCATGATGAGGAGCGCGATGAGGTTGAGGGCGGCCGCGGCAATGCTTACTCCTAAAAAGATACGGTTGAGCGTGCGCCGCTTGATGACCGTGAATACCAAAGTGCCGACCGCCGAAGCGACGAGGCAAAACAGCGTGAACCCCACAAAGGCGAGGTATATCCACAGCACTACCGAAAGAAAGAGAATGTACGGCGCGAACAGTCCCATGACCGCCACAACGCCCAAAAGGAACATAAATATCAGCGTCCCCACCGCCGCCGCAAACCCCAAAACGCACGCAACAACGGCAAAATAATTCGTCTTTTTCATCTTCTCTCCTCAAACAGTTTTTCCTGTGAGTTCGATCGTTTTCCCTTTTAAGCCGAACGCGGTGTCCGTCTCAAAGGTCAACGATAGCTCCAAGGCATTGTTGATATATGTGCCGCTTGCAAGCACGTTGCGATCTTCTTCGTATTGCTTTTTATCGCCGATCTCAAAGCGGCGCCCCTCGAGCCACTTAAAATAAACAGATCGAGGCTCCCCTCCCGTTTCGACCGTTGCAATATACTCATCGATCCCGCACATACCATTTTTGATTGTTATACAGCCGTCGTCCGCTGTCCATACGCAAGCGGTGTAATCACACGCGTCGATCGTTGAAGGATCCACCTTGCGGCGGTAAAGATCGAAAGAACCTAAACTTGTGTAGCCGACCCGCATATTTGTAACATGAAAAATGTCGCCCTCTCGATAGCCTTCGACCTTTCCGCCGCACTCGCCGTAGGAAGTGTCGTAAGAGATGCCGCCCGATTCCGTGACGATATTCATATCGTCGGAATAGGGGAAAGCGATCTTCAAAGACGCGTCATAACTCACTTCAAAGTAAGCCCGCACCATTTTGCCGTTCACCCGAAAATATCCGAAGGCGCACGCGTCGCTCAAAACTGCGGTAAAGCCGCAGACCCCGTCCTCCGAATACCACTCGGAGTAGTCCTCTTGCAAAAGGTTGAGGTAGACGGCGCAGGAAGAGAACGGCGCACAAGCCGCAAAGAGTATGGCGCATATCATTGCCGAAAGTCCGAATTTCTTTTTCATCTTCTTTGTCCCCGATTACTCGATCACTGCAATGCCCTTTTATTTTTTGATTTCTATTTTGGGCGGGAAGGGAGCGGCGATGTCGAGAAAATCGTTCTGTGTGACGATCGCAAAGTGCAGGTCGTCAAAGGCAAAACCGCAACTTTCTTTCATGAGCCATTTCAGAAAGTCCGAACCCTCTGCAAGATAAAGAGGATTCCCCTCGAAGTCCGCCTTCCGATAGGCTTGTATTTCGGGAATCTGATGATAGGACTCGATCCTTCTTCCTTCGTCGCAAACGCAAAGCGCCTCTACAAAGCCGAAATTGACGGTCACAATATGCGAAAGCCCCTCCAAAACGATCTTTGTACCGTCCGAATTTTGCACAACTTCGCTCACCTCATACCGATCGTTCGGAATATCTTCGGAGTAAACTTTATACGTCGCCTTAGCGGGCGGGACAACTTTTTTCTCGCACATCCGATCACTCCCCCTTTTTGCAAATTCCGATGAGATCACATCCGCCGACAGTTTTCTTTCTTATTTAACTTTGAGAACTTTCATGTCGGAAAATTCGATTTCTAAATCATCATGGTGCGCTTCACCGCCCACAAAATGCTCCAATTCGATTCGGGTGCGCATGAATTGCCCAAAGGGAAAGCAGTCGAGCGCGAGGATATAACAGCCTTTCATTCGCTTAGGCTCCTGCACGAATTTCCCGTCCAAAAACGCGATCTCATATAAATTTCCGTCCTTGGGCGGCGCTTCCGCAGTCTTAAAATCAACGAGAAGAGAAAGACACTCTTTCCCATATTTTTCGCCGCAAAGCACATCGACGAGTTTTGCATCATGGAAAGAAACGTTCGTAAGGAAGTTCATTCCGTCGCCGAGTTTTGAAGGTTCATGTGTTTGCGTTTTTATAAGATTGCCCACGGTTTCCCCGCTCCTCCCCCTTTTTGCAAATTCCGATGAACGTAGAGCAAAAACACAGCGCGCCCACGGCGAGCAGGACGGGAGCCGCCGAAACGACCGCCGCTTTGAACGCGCTCTCCTCCCGAAGCAGGGCGCAAGCGGCGCAGGCGATCCCGAGCAAAAATACGCCGCCCTCCAAAACCAGCGCAATTTTGAGGGTATTCGTCCTGTTTTTGAATACAAAACTCAATACAAGTCCCGAAAACGCGAGAAAAATGCCGCCGATCAACATGATCTTGATCCACAGAGGGAGCTCATAAAATTCTTCTGCCGCGGGATACCGCTCCGAAAGCGCAAGCGCGAGCCCGATGCAAAACGCGCCGATTAAATTGATACAGGAAGATAAACAGGACAAGAAAATCGATCTCGGTTTCATAATTCTCCTCATTGCTTCCACTTTCTTGGCGAGTGTCACCCACCCCCTTGATCCCCCTCCATTGGAGGGGGGGTAGGGGGGTGGGGCGGCGAAAAGTCACTTAAAAGCGTCATGCTGAGCCGAAATGGTGGTTACGCAGTCCGAAAAAGCAAGTCCGCGAAGGCATCTTGGTACGTTTGGGTTCGTTCTTTCGTACTTGAACGTAGCAAGATTCCCTCGGGGAATTGCCACATCGGACTTCGTTATTTCCATTACGGCTCGGAATGACGCGTGGGTGGCGTGGTGCTTGGCTGCCCCTATTTGTCATTTCGCCCCGCGCTTCTAATTGTCATTTCGAGTTTTGTCATTTCGCCCCGCGCTTCTAATTGTCATTTCGAGTGGAGCGAAGCGGAATCGAGAAATCTCGCCTTGTTATAATGCGGTAGAGATGTCTCGACTTCGCTCGACATGACATTTTGAAATGTGCGGGCGGAGCGACATGCCATTTTAGGAATTCTCTTGGCTGCCCCTCAAGGGGGCCCCTATTTGTCATTTCGCCCCGCGCTTCTAATTGTCATTTCGAGTGGAGCGAAGCGGAATCGAGAAATCTCGCCTTGT
>CANQPO010000037.1 GCA_947625695.1 uncultured Clostridia bacterium
TGGCTTGCAGAAATGGCGGAGCGGTTGAACGCGCACGATTCGAAATCGTGTTATGCAGGAATGTATACGGGGGTTCGAATCCCTCTTTCTGCGCCACGCAAAAGGACGGACTTTTAGTCCGTCCTTTTGCGTGGCGCAGATTAGAAGTTTTTGTATTGTGCATAAGCGCGTCTCGCTCACACATATTTTTATTTTCTACTGCCATTATTATCCTTATGATAATTAAAAACTATTCATATAGATAGTTGTGTATTTCGGAAAACATTGACAGACAATTTTTCAATTCGTTTATTACCGCTAAAATATATGGGAAGCGCTTTTTTTCCTTAAATATTTGAGCGATAGCAATAAAATATGAAAAACACATGGTAAATAGGCCCGCAAAGAACGAAACAAGCACAATTATCGGATTGTTCGAATATCCTCCCAATTCACGAAATTTGTTCCACCCAACAGGAAAGCCAACCCAACACAAAGAATAATCACCCAGTATGACGACTCCATATAATGCCGAGACCAAAATAATCCATGACATGCCCTTCAAAGATTCTGCTGCAAGAATTCTTGCAATTATTCCTCCGACAATCGCCAAAATAGGCCAAAGAAGAACTAAAATTATCATTGTTTTTCTTCTTTTTACACGCTTCATTAAATCATATTGACATTCATTGATTAAATTGGAGCAGGTAACTTTTGCCTGCGGAAGATTTTCGTGCAAAAATTCCGCTACTGTGCGATTTAATGGTTGGTTATGTGTTTTCGCATCATTCACAATGTCGCCTACTTCCCGCCACTCCATGAGCTTATCATGAAGAGCATAATACTCTTCCATCGGTTTTCTCATACTATATCTCCTTCGTGATAGAATAGCTTTATTATAATCTTACTTTTGTAAGATGTCAAGTTTTTTTCTTACAAAAGTCAGAAAATATTTTTATGTGCAAGAGCTTTGGGGAAACGCTAAAAGAATTAAGAATTTCTATGGGTGTAAAGCAAACAGACCTTGCAAAAGCGGTAGGGGTGAGTAAGGGGTGTATCAGTTTGTGGGAAAATAACTTACGCGAACCCACGCTCTCCTGCCTTTTGGCCCTAGCAGATTATTTTCAAGTAACTTTGGATGAATTGGCAGGTCGGTAAAATCATGTTTGAAATTTACCGAAGCCACGCAAAAGGACGGACATTTAGTCCGTCCTTTTGCGTGATCCTCGCCGTTCAAATCAAATGTATCAAACTGCCATTTCGACCAAGCGAAGCGCGTGGAAAAATCTCGCCTTATTATAATGCGGTAGAGATGTTTCCACTTCGGTCGACATGACATTTTTAGAATGGTGCCCACCCCCTTAATCCCCCTCCAGTGGAGGGGGTTCCTCTTAGCCCCTCCGCGGGAGGGGGTGGCTCCTTGCTGTCCCTTTTAGGGAAAGTGGCGCGTAAGCGCCGAAAGGGTTCTCAAACCCCCTCAGTCGCGCAAAGCGCGCCAGCTCCCCTAAGAGGGGCGCCGAGGGCTACTGTCATTTCGTCCCGCGCGCTGTTCTGATTTTCTAAGTGCGGCACGAGCCGCAGGCGAAGTACCGAAGCCGTAGACGAAGTGGAGAAATCTCACCTTATTATAATGCGGTAGAGACCCATTCGACTCCACTGCGTTCCGCTCAGGGTGACATTTTGAAACGTGCGGGCGGGGCGACGAGCTCAACATGACGTGATTAAAGAATTACACCCCTTCCGTCACGCGCAGAGCGCGTGCCACCCACCTCTCAAGGGGTGTTCGATTTGTTCACTGGCGGGCGGCTTTTTGGCAAATTCCAAAATTCGTCTTGATTTTCTGCTAATGGGGTGGTATAATTGTTTTCGCGCGTTGCGCATAGAAGCAAACAATTTCACCCACCTTAAGGAGAGAACTATGTGTACTGCGATCACCTATTCCACCAAGGACCATTACTTCGGCAGAAATTTCGACCTCGAATATTGCTACCGCGAGGAAGTCACCGTCGTGCCGCGCAACTTTCCCTTTGTCTTTCGGAGGGCGGGCGAGCTAAAGACCCACCTTGCGCTCATCGGCATGGCGTATGTGCAGGACGGCTATCCGCTCTTTTATGACGCGGTGAATGAAAAGGGGCTCGGCATGGCGGGGCTCAACTTCCCGGGGAACGCCGTCTACTTCCCCGAGAAAGCGGGCAAGACGAACGTTACGCCCTTCGAATTCATTCCTTTTGTTCTCGCGCAGTGCGAAAGGGTGGAGGACGCGAAAAAGCTCCTCGAAAATTTGAACCTTGTGGACATTCATTTCAATCAAGAATTACCCCTCACGCCCCTACACTTCATGATCTCGGACAGAACTTCCTCCCTTGTGGTGGAGAGCACGGAGGATGGGCTGAAGATCTACGACAATCCCGTGGGGGTGATGACCAACAGCCCGCCTTTCCCCATGCAGATGAACCGCCTTGCCGACTACATGGCGCTCTCCATCGAGCCGCCGAAGAACAACTTTGCGGAGCTTGACTTAAAGCCCTACAGCCGCGGCATGGGGGCGATGGGGCTCCCCGGGGACCTTTCCTCCGCCTCCCGCTTTGTAAAGGCCGCCTTCACGCGGGCGCACTCCCTTTCGGGGGAGAGTGAAGAGGAGAGCGTGAGCCAATTCTTCCACATTCTCGACTCGGTGGAACAGCAGCGCGGGTGCGTGAAACTCGGCGAGCGGTACGAGATCACCATTTACGCCGCCTGCTGCAACGTGGACCGCGGCATTTATTACTACAAGACCTACGACAATTCCCGCATCCACGGCGTGGACATGCACCGCGAAAATTTGGAGGGGACGGAGCTTGCCCGTTATCCGCTTCTCGAGCATGAAGCGTTCGATATTCAAAATTAAAATGTTGCCGCCCGCGGCGCTTAAAATACAAGCGCCGCGGGCGGCTTCTTCTTTGCCTCATCAACTTGACTGAACAAGTGAAACGTGCTATAATTTCCATAAAGGAGAATATCAAATGAAAGTGGTTTGCAAACAGAGAAACAGTAAGATGTGCGCGGTGTGCGGCCTGGACAACGTCTATGGGGTGCAAGCGCCCTTTTACAGCATGGAGGACGGGAGCGTGATGTCCCTCTTCCGCTTCCGCGAGGAGCACCAGAGCTACCCCGGGCGGGTGCACGGCGGGCTCATCACGGCGATGCTCGACGAAATGGGGTTGCGCGCGCTCTGGGCGAAGGAGGGGGGCGAATTTACCTACGGCGTGACACTCTCCCTCGAGACGAAATACCGTAAGCCCGTGCCCTACGGCGAGCCGTTGATGGGAAGAGGGGAGATCGTCCGCGACGGCGGCGCGTTTCTCACGGCGGAGTGCGCCATCATGCTCCCCAATGGGACTGTGCTCGCGCAGGCGACGATCAAATACTTAAAACTCACCCCGCAGCAGATTCAGGCGGGCGTCAACGAACATGAGGAGATGTGCTATCTCATCGAGGACGGCGTCACGGAAATTCCCTTCGGAGACGCGGCATGAACTACACCCTCGTCACGGGCGCATGCGGGGGCTTGGGCGGCGCGTTCGTAAGGCTTCTTGCCGAGAGAGGGGAGCCCCTCTTTCTCACGGGAAGGGAGGAAAAGCGCCTTCAAAAACTCGCAGAGAGTTTGCGCGCAGAACGCCCCGCATTGCAAGTAGAATATTTCCCCTGCGACCTTGCGGACGAGCGTTCCCGCGGCCGTTTTTTCGCCTATGCGGACAGCGTGAAGGCGCGCTTTTCGCGGCTCATCTATGTGGCGGGCGCGGACGTGCAGAAGGGGTTCGAAAAATACACCGAGGAAAAGCTCGTGCTGCAATCGCGGGTGAACTTTGAGGGGGCGGTCTCCTTTACGCGCGCCGTGATGGTGCGGAGCGACCTCGACGGCACGACCGAATTTTTGGCGGTCGGCAGCGTATCGGGGATCTATCCCATGCCCTATTTCGCCCTCTACAGCGCCACCAAAAGGGCTCTTTGGCAGTTTTATGCAGCGCTCCGCGTGGAGCTCAAGGGAAGAGCCAAGGTCACCTGCGTGCTCCCGGGCGCCATTCCCACCCGCGACGACGTGAAGGAGTACATCAAAGCGCAGGGACTTTGGGGGAAGCTCGCCGCGCTCCCGCCCGAAAAGGTCGCGAAGAAGAGCTTAAAAGCGGTACAAAAAAACCGACGCTCGGTCGTCGTCGGTTTTTGGAACAAGATGATGAGGCTCTTCACCGCGCCCGTTCCGCTTTCGCTCAAGATGAAATTCATCGCAAAGAAGTGGAAAAAGACGGAAAAGGACGCATTTTAGTCACTTTTTCTTTTTGAATTCCTCCTCTTCCTCGGGCGTAGAGAAGGAAAAGCCGATCTTCGGGTTGCGCTCGAGAAGGGAGTGCACAAAGTCCTCATACCACGCGTCTTTGACGACGATCACGGTGTATTTCGTCTTGAAATCGTCAAAGTAGACGGCGAGTTTATTTAAGCCCTTGAAGAGGTGGACGGAGTAAATTTTCTTGAGTTCATACTTCTGCCTGATGAACCCGAATTGGACGATGAGATGTTTTTCGGTGATGACGTACTGCGAGCGGATGAGCATCGCAATGATGAGCGCCGCGAGAAAGACGCTTACAAAGAAGAGGATGATATATTGCATCCAGCCGTAGACGTTGCCGATGTCCTCATTGATAAAGTTGAGGAACCGCCACAGCGTGAGCCCGAAGCCCGCCGCGCAGAGGGCGAGCCCCAACAAAAAGAGAATGAGCATGAGCGGCGTAAACTTAAAGGGATAGCGCGGATCGTTTTTTTCCATAGTTCAAGTATAAATCATCTTGCGGCAAAAAGCAAGCGTTTGGGGGATGGAAAAATTTACCTCTAAAGTCTATAAAGGTTTCAAGGAACGCTTGAAATTTCCCTTACAATTTGTTATAATCATATGTGGCTACATACGGAGGACGGCATGGTCAAAATTATCAGGCAGGGCGTTTACTACATGGACGGGCGGCTCGTGAAAGAAAGCGAGGCGTTCATGACTTCGGATAAAAAGGAAGCGGCCGTAAAAAATACGGTTGCATACTCGATTTTGTCGGCGCATTCCAAGAGCATGGGCGAAACGCTTGCGTTGAAGCCCGACGCGGTTTTTTTGTACAATCAGACGGACGTTTTGCGCACCCTCGACTTTGTGGGAGTGAAGGAATTTCCCGTTCCGACCTATCTCTTCGAGGGGCTCTTCGACGGCGATTTTCTGCGCTCGGCGGCAAAGAAGTGGGGCGGCGTTTCCGTTCCCGACGGTCTTGCCTCTGGGAATGCTTTTGCCTGCGAACAGGTCGCAAAGAGCGGCGGCGTTTTGCTCGATACCGACGGAATTTCCTGCGGCGCGCTCGGCGCGATGTGTTTTTGGGGGAACGGGGGAGACCTTCTTCGGCTCTTTACAAAGGGATCGGCCGAAGAGGATCGCCGCGAACTTCTCGCCGTTTTCCTCAAAGGTAAGCTGCGGAAAGGGGTCGGACCGACCGACGTTGCGCTCGCCATTTCGCAAGCCCTCGAAAAAGCGGGGGATTTCGCCGAAGGGAAATATCTCGAAGTGTTCGGCGCGGGCGTTTCGAGTCTTTCCATGGACTTCCGCAACGCCATAGACAGCGCGCTCGACTGCGGCCAAATTTCCACGGTGTGGATGACCGACGGCAAGACGCAGGAATTCTTTGAAAATCATCTGCGCGCAAGCGATTTTAAGCCCCTTGCGCCCGTTCAGCCCGCCTATTACGACGGTGCTGTCGTCGTTGATCTTTCGGACATCGAGCCGATGATCGAAGTGGACGGCGCGATCTCCACGGTGGAAGAATTCCTCGAAACTGCCTCGGAAGAATACCGCAAAGACGGCAAGGTGTTCCTCGGTTCGACGGCGATCGAATATGAAGCGGCCACCTATGAGACGATGGCGGAAGTTGCGGAGATCCTCCGCGGCAAAAAGATCGGAAATTGCGCATGCAGCTGGCTCCCTTATTCGAAGTCGGTCACGATGGCGCTCTCGGAGGGCGGCTATCTCAACGCACTCTTGGGCGCGGGCGTGAACTTTAACGACCTCCTTAACGCGCAAGCGGGACTTGTGGGGAAAGATGCAAATTTCTGCGAGGAATGGGCTGCCCGTCTCGACGCAAGAACGATCGCGGCGACCCTCGCAAATGGGGGATACCTCACCTCTGCGCTCGGGCTCGACTATCCGAAACGGGTCAAAAAATACAAATTCAACCCCGCTCCCTGCGAGAGCCGCATGATGAGTTTTGTCGGAAAGCCGCAAGGGTTCGAACTTGCATACGATGAAGAGATCACGCCGCTTCCCGCTTTCCCGCCCCTTCCAGAGAGTTTGGAGCTTTCGGTGGATGGCGAAGAGGGTGCGCTTGCCGTTCTCATCGACGATCCCGAAGAGTACGCGTGGTCGTATGCGATCGAGGACAGAGAGCGCGGCGCGTTTGTTGCACTTGCAAAAAAATTCCCCGAAAAACTGCGCGCCCACCTCATCGATTGGGGCATTCTGCCGCTCGTTTACGAAAAATTCGCATTCAAAGAGGGCGACGTTCTGCACCTTGAAAAGATCGCGGAATTTGTGAAGGCGGGCGAGGAGCGCGTCGTTGCCAAGGTCGTCGGCAAGCGCAGGAGCAAAGATATCGTCTTAACGCTCGGAAAACTCACCGCCGAGGAGCGAAAAATTCTGCTCGCGGGCGGCAAGAACAATCTTGTAAGGAACAAATAATGGGACTTTCTCTCGACGAATACAAAACTCTCATCGACCTCACTCCCTTTCCCCGTCCCGAACCCTTTCGTTCGCCCGAGGAAAAGATGGAGGCGTGCGACACCCTCCTCAAATTTTTGTTGCGAGAGAGGGGAACGATCGCGGCGTTCAGCGCAACTTACGAGCGGAAACGCTCGCTTGTGTGGAATTACATGAACGAGCGGCTGAGCCTCCCCATTCCGCAGGATATTCTAGACATTCAGGACTGCCTCTTCTGGACGGAGAGCTTGGAGCGCGGGATCGTGGACGTCGGGCAGTTTGCCGAAATCAAATACGGCATTTCACAGTGGGAAGGGAACATCACCCGCCTGAATGCGGACGGCATTGTGAACGCCGCAAATAATCGCCTGCTCGGGTGCTTTCTCCCCGGGCACAAGTGCATCGACAACGTGATCCACTCCTGCGCGGGCATGCAGCTCCGCCGCGACTGCGCGCGCATCATGGCGCAGCAGGGTCAGCCCGAGGAGACGGGAGAGGCGAAGATCACGCGCGCCTATAATCTGCCGAGCAAGTACGTTCTGCACACCGTGGGGCCCATGATCGGGCACGAGCCCACCCGCGAACAGAGGGGAGAGCTCCGTTCCTGCTACATTTCCTGCCTGAACTTGGCCGCCGAAATGGGCTTAAAATCGGTCGCCTTCTGCTGTATCGGCACGGGGGTATTCAACTTCCCGCGCGCCATGGCTGCCGAGATCGCCGTCGGCACTGCGGTGAATTGGAAGCTTCATCACCCCGAGAGCAATATCAAGATCATTTTCAACACATTTTTGCCCGCTGACACCGAAATTTACCAAAATATTCTGAAGTTCATTTAATTTTTTGGCATTTAGCATAGTACTATGCGTGACATAGTATTGCCGTTTGGAAGTTTCCAAGCGGTTTTTTTCTTGTTTATCTTGAATTTTGTCCTCCGCTGTGATATAATCAGTAAAAGGAGTTTTACCCATGAAGAACTATCTCATCGCCCTCGACGCAGGCACGACGAGCATCCGCGCCATGCTCTATCACATCGAAGAAAAGAAGTTTGTCCTCACCGCACAGCAGGAGGTGGAACAGAGCTTCCCTAAAAGCGGCTGGGTGGAGCAGGACGCCGATGAAATTTACTATAAGGCCGCCTACGTGCTCAACCGCTGCATGACAAGCGTAGGCGCAGACAAGATCGCGGGGATCGGGCTTGCCAACCAGCGGGAGACGGTGGTGCTCTGGAACCGCGAGACGGGGGAGCCCGTCGCGCCCGCCATCGTTTGGCAGTGCCGCCGAACGAGCGAATTTTGCGCCTCCGTTCCAAACGATATGCGGAAGATTATCGCCGAAAAGACGGGGCTTCCCGTGGACGCCTACTTTTCGGCAAGCAAAATCAAATGGCTCCTCGACAACGTTCCCGCCGCAAAAAAACTCATGCAAGCTGGAAAGCTTTGCGCGGGCACGGTAGACAGCTATCTCATCTTCAAACTGACGGGGAATTTCGTCACCGACTACACCAACGCCTCCCGCACCATGCTCTTCAACATCTACACCCTCGATTGGGACGAGGAACTTCTCCGCTATTTCGGGGTTCCGCGGGAGATTCTGCCCGAGGTCAAGCCCTGCACGGCGGTGATGGGGTACGCATCTTTCGGCGGTGAAAAGCTCCCGCTTGCAGGGGTCGCGGGCGACCAGCAGGCCGCGCTCTTCGGGCAGGCGTGCTATAAGGAGGGAGACGGCAAGATCACCTACGGCACGGGGCTCTTCCTTTTGTTCAATACGGGCGCGCAGTGCGTCGCCTCGGGGAGCGGGCTCATTTCGACCATCGGTTATTCCATCGGGGAGAAGATTACTTACGCTCTCGAGGGGAGCGCCTTCAATGCGGGCAGCTGCGTGCAGTGGCTGCGCGACGGACTTGGGCTTCTTTCTTCGAGCGGGGAGAGCGAACAGCTCGCCTTGAGCGTGCCCGATACGGGCGGCGTGCGGTTCGTACCCGCCTTTACGGGGCTGGGCGCGCCCCATTGGAACAGCGACGCGCGCGGGCTCCTTTCGGGACTGACGAGGGGGACGAGTAGGGCGCACATCGTCCGTGCCGTTCTCGAGAGCATCGCCTTCGGCGCAAAGGAACTTGCCGATTGCATGCAAAAAGACAGCGGCATATGTCTGCGCGAGATCAAGTGCGACGGCGGGGCCTCGGCGAACAACTTCCTCATGCAGTTTCAGGCGGACGTGCTCGGGATCGCCGTCAACCGCCCTGCGGAGCGGGAGAGCACGGCGCTCGGCGCGGCGCTCCTCTGCGGCATTGCGCTCGGGCTCTTCGACGAAAAAGAGGTTGCGGCTCTTAGGACTTCCGAGAAAATTTTTACGCCCGCCGCGGACAGGTCCTCCCACGAAAGGTGGTATCAGGAGTACCTCAAGGCGGTGGAGCGGGCGCTCATGAACTGAAAATAAATATCGCAGTAAAGACGCGGGAGCGGGACAGTCTGTCTCACTTCCGCGCTTTTTTCACCCGAATTCTTCCTTCGGCATACAATGGCGGAGAGGAGAAACTATGGGAAAATATTTCGGCACGGACGGCTTCCGCGGGCGGGCAAACGAGACCCTCACCGCTTCGCACGCCTTCAAAGTGGGGCGCATTTTGGGGTGTGAATTCGGCAAGGAGGGGAAGCGGGCGCGCATCGTCGTGGGGAAGGACACCCGCCGCTCCTCCTATATGCTTGAATATGCGCTCGCCGCGGGGGTCACTGCCTCGGGCGCGGACGCCTATCTTCTGCACGTCACCACCACACCCTCCGTCTCCTATGTGGTCAAGTCGGAGGGGTTTGACTGCGGCGTAATGATCTCCGCAAGCCACAACCCCTACGAGGACAACGGGCTGAAACTCATCTCCCGCTTCGGCGAGAAGATGGACGACGGGGTGCTTTTTCGCGTCGAGCAATATCTCGACGGGGAGTTCGCCCTGCCCCTCGCAACGGGGAGCGCCATCGGGCGGACGGTGGATTTCATCGCGGGCAGGAACCGATACCTCGGCTACCTTCTCTCCCTGCCGCACACCTCCTTCCGCGGCATGCGGGTGGGGCTGGACTGCGCAAACGGCAGCGCTTGGGCGATCTCCAAGGCGGTGTTCGACGCGCTGGGCGCGGAAGTGTATCTCACGGGCGCGGAACCGGACGGCGTGAACATCAACTTCGAATGCGGCTCCACCCACCCCGAGCGGCTACAAAAGCTCGTAAAAGAGAAAAAGCTCGACGTCGGGTTTGCCTTCGACGGAGACGCCGACCGCTGTATCTGCGTCAACGAACAGGGGGAGATCGTGGACGGCGACGGCATTTTGTACCTCTCCGCAAAGCGCATGAAGGCGAAGGGGGAGCTCGAAAGGAACGGGATCGCCGTCACGGTGATGAGCAATTCGGGGCTGATAAATTCGCTCGCGCGGGAGGGGGTAAGCTGTGCCGTCACCCCCGTCGGCGACCGCTTTGTGTATGAGGAAATGCTCGCAAAGGGGTATGCACTCGGCGGGGAGCAATCGGGGCACATCATCTTCCGCAAATATGCCTCCACGGGCGACGGGCTTGTTACCTCCCTCATGGTGATGGAGACATTGCTTGAGACAAAGTGTCCGCTCTCGGTGCTCACGGAGGGGCTGACCCTCCTCCCGCAAAAAATCGAGAGCGTGAAAGTGCAAGATAAGTCGGTGATCGGAAGCAAGCGGGTGCGGGACGCGGTCGCGGAGGCGGAAAAATTGCTCGGTGGCGGGCGACTACTTTTGCGCCCTTCGGGGACGGAACCCGTCGTGCGCATTCTTGCCGAAGGGGAGCGGACGGCAGAGGCGGTCGCCATGGTCGCGCGGGCGATCAGAGAGGAGGGAATATGTGCGGGATCATAGGTTACACGGGGAAGGAGCAGGCGGCTCCCAAACTTCTGCTCGGGTTGAAGCGGCTCGAGTACCGCGGGTACGATTCGGCGGGCATCGCCGTCTCTTCGGAGGGCGGGTTTTCCGTCTGCAAAAAAAAGGGGCGGGTGAGCGAACTGAACGGCGCGGAGAAGATAAAAGGGGTCTGCGGCGTCGGCCACACCCGCTGGGCGACACACGGCGCGCCCTCCGAGCGCAACGCCCACCCGCATGCGTTTGGACGGTTTGTCCTTGTCCACAACGGAATTATCGAAAACTATCTTCCCCTTAAGGAGGAGTGCGAAGGGCGGGGAGAGAAATTTATCTCCGAAACGGACAGCGAAGTCATCGCGCACCTGCTCGAATATTATGACCGCGGCGATGTGCTCGCTGCGCTCAAAGAGACGGCGGCGCGGCTCGAGGGCTCCTACGCCTTGGCTGTCATGTGCCGCGACGAGCCGAACGTTCTGTATGCGGCGAGAAGAAAGAGCCCGCTCATCGTCGGAAGGGGGAAGGAGGGGCTCTATCTTGCAAGCGACGTGCCCGCGATCGCGGAGTGCGGAGAGCTCTATTCTCTCTGCGACGGGGAATTTGCCGTCTTGCCGGGCGACAAGATCCGTTTTTACGGCGAAGAGGGGGAGATCAAAAAGGAGACGATGAAACTCGTCTCCAAATCGGATATTCCCGAAAAGGGGGAATACGCGCACTTCATGTTGAAGGAAATGCACGAAATTCCCGCCGCAATCGCCAATTCTTTGATAAATTTTGAGGACGACTTTTGTTTTTCGGCAATTAACATAGTACTATGTCAGACAGAATACATACAAATCGTCGCCTGCGGGACGGCTTACCACAGCGGGATCGCCGCAAAATATGCCATCGAGGCGCTGGCCCGCGTTCCCGTTGAGGTGACCGTGGCGAGCGAATACCGCTACCGCGACCCGATCGTGAAGAAAGGAACATTGGTGCTTGCCGTCAGTCAGAGCGGGGAGACCGCCGACACCCTCGCCGCTGCAGAACTTGCAAAGGAGAGGGGGGCGACGGTCATTGCCATTACAAATGTCCCCGACTCTTCCATCACGCAGATCGCGCACTTCGTCCTCTTCACCCGCGCGGGCAGGGAGATCGCGGTCGCCGCCACCAAGAGCTTCAACGCCCAGCTTGCGCTTCTCTTTTCCCTCGCTGTAGCACTTGCCAAGGCAAAAGGAAGGGAGACTGTTCCCTCCCTGCGCCCTCTTCCCGCGCTTGCCGAGGAAGTCGTGAGCGAGGCGGAAAAGATGAAAGAGATCGCGCCCATGCTACTCGGGGCGAAGAGCGTCTATTTTATCGGGCGGGGTGCGGACTACTGCGCAGCGCTCGAGGGGAGCCTCAAGCTCAAGGAAATTTCCTATCTGCCGAGTGAGGGGTATCCTGCGGGAGAGCTCAAGCACGGCACGCTCGCGCTCATCGACAAAGGGACGCCCGTCATCGCTATATTGATGCAGGAGGGACTCTCCGAAAAGACGATGAACGCCGTCTTTGAGGTGTACGCGCGGGGCGGGCGGGTGATTCTCGTTACAAACCTTCCCGAATACGCGGCGCGGAAGGAGGTCTATAGGAGCGTCCTCCTTCCAAAATGCGAGGAGCTGTTTTCGCCCATTTTGTCCGTCATTCCCCTGCAGGCGCTCGCCTATTATACGTCGCTTGCCCGCGGAAACGACCCCGACAAGCCGAGAAACCTCGCAAAGAGCGTTACGGTGGAATAGATAGAATACATAAAGGCGGCGCGGCGTGGAATTTCCACGCCGCGCCGCCGCACTATTTCAAATAATCAGCCGATCCTTCTCACAAAGGGATGATAGTCGAGAATTGTTTCGATCTCGTCGAGGGCGTCCTGAGGGATCACAAAGCCGCTCGCCCGCACGTTCGATTGGAGCTGCGAGGGCTTGCTCGCGCCCGTGATGACCGAAGTAATTTGCTTCTTTCTCAGAATCCACGCAAGCGCAAGTACGCTCATGGGAACGCCGAGTTTCTCCGCAACCTTCAACAGCCGCTCCACCTTGTCGAGATTTTCCTCGGTCAAAAGGTTGTTGATCTGCTTGTCCGCCTGCCATGTCGCGCGGGAGCCCTCTGGGAGGGGCTGTCCCTTGCGGTATTTCCCCGTCAAAAGTCCCTGCGCAAGGGGGGAGAAGGGGGTAATGCCCACGCCATTTTGCTCGCAGATGCCGATGATCTCGTCCTCGATATACCTGTCCGCCATGTTGTACTGCGGCTGGATGACGGAGAGGGGACGCAGGTGGTTTTCCTTGATGATGTGGAGGGCCTCCGTGATCTGCACGGGCGACCATTCCGATACGCCGTAGTAGAGAATTTTCCCCGCGGCAACCATGTCCGAGAGCACCTGCATCGTCTCTTCGATGGGGGTGGTGGGGTCGAATCGATGGCAAAAGTAGAGGTCGATGTAGTCGAGCTTCATGTTTTTGAGCGACTTGTCGAGCTGTTCGATGATGTGCTTGCGGGAGAGCCCCCAATCGTTCGCGCCCCGTCCCATCGGGAAAAAGACCTTGGTGGAGACGACGTACTCATTCCGCGCATGCTCGCCCAAAACTTTCCCCAAAAACCGCTCCGCCGCGCCGCCCGAGTAGGCGTCCGCGCAGTCGAAAAAGTTCACGCCCGCGTCGAAGGCGGCGTTCACCGTGTCGCGCGCGGTCTGTTCGGCGGCAGTGCCCGAAAGGTCGGTGACCCAGCTCCCGAGCCCGATCTCGCTGACCTTCAGGCCCCATTTTCCGAGATTTCTGTATTGCATAGTTTTCCTCCCAAATTATTCGCTTTTTGCCGTTTTGAGCAGTTTTTTCTCCTCGTGACCATACGACCACTTGAGCAAGATGGGGGTCAAGATCGAGGAGAGCAGGATGATGAGGATGACGAAGGGGAACACGGCGGGGTCTACGAGCCCGCAGGCGACCCCTTTTTCGGTGCAGATGAGCACGACTTCGGCGCGAACCATCATGCCGAGTCCGACGCGGAAGGAGTCGTGGAAGGAGAACTTGCACAGCTTCGCGCCCGCGCCGCAGCCGATTAGCTTTCCGAGGAGCGCCGCCACGACGTACACGCACCCGAACGCCAAAAACGGCAAAGTGATCTGCGAAAAGTATTCGATATTCGCAATGCCGATGTTGGCAAAGAACACGGGGGAGAAGAAGAGATACCCCATCGTGTCAACCTTGTTTTCGATGTAAGGAGTCTCCGAGAGGGTGCCGCCGAGCAGGATCCCCGCAAGATAGGCCCCCGTGATGTCCGCAACGCCGAAGAGCTTCTCCGCGCAGTAGGCGTACACGAAGCAGGCGACGAGGGAGAGAATGGGCACTCTGCGGTTGTGGGGAGCCTTGCGCTCCATGACGTCAAAGACCTTTCTCAGCCCCACGCCGAGGGCGATGAAGATGACGAAGAAGAGAATGATCTTGATGACGACGAGCCCTGCGTTGGGGGAGAACCAATTCCAGCCGACTGCCTCGCCCTCTCCGCCCGAGGCAAAGCCCGTGAGCACGGACAGAATGATGATGCCGACGACGTCGTCGATGACCGCCGCCGCCACGATGGAGGTGCCCACCTTGCTCTCGAGCTTGCCGAGCTCCTTCAAGACCGCCACCGTCACCGAGACGGAGGTCGCCGTCAAAATCGCGCCGTAGAAGAGGTTTGAAAGGACGTTTTCAAACCCGAAGAAGAGGGAGGAAACGAGCCAGCCGAAGAGCATGGGCACGATAACGCCCATTCCCGTGATGACGATCGAGGCAACGCCCGTTGATTTGAGCTGTTTGAGGTCGGTGCCGAGCCCCGCGGAGAACATGATGAGCACGACGCCGAGCTTGCTCATCACCTGCAGGGTAAAGGAAACTTCCTCCGCAAAAAAGGCGTTTTGCAAGGGTTCCCAAGGGATATACTTCAAAAGACCGATCAAAATGCCCGCCACGAGCATGCCGATGACGGTGGGCATTCCGATGCGGTGCGCGCCCAATCCCATGAGTTTGCCGAGGCAGAGGATCAGCGCTAAGGGGAGTAAAACTTCAAAGGCTTCCATGTCAATTCCTTCATATTTCAGCGAACGCATATATTATAATCCTTTTAAGAAAAAAAGCAACGAAATTCAGGCGTCTTTTCGATTTTTCCCGAGAATGCTTGTCAAGCGAACATTTTCGTGTTATAATGGTACATGAGATTTTTTTCAAGCGCAGATTTTTGAGGATCAAACCATGCAATTTACACCCATTCCCATCGAACGGGACAGGGCAAGACAGATGAGCCCCGTCGTGCTCGCCTTTGTGGGAGACGCCGTCTATACCCTCTATGTGCGGCAGAGTTTGGCGCTCTCCGCGGGATATAAGACGGGGGAGCTCAACCGGCGCGCCTCCGAAGTCGTCTCCGCGCACGGACAGAGCGGAGATTTGGAACGCATTCTTCCAAAGCTCACCGAGGAAGAGGAGGCCGTCTATCACCGCGGCAGGAACGCCAAGAAGGCGACGAAGAGCAAGCACGCGACGGTGGGCGAGTACGCCCGCTCCACGGGGCTCGAGGCGGTGGTCGGCTACCTCTATTTAACGGGGCAGAGCGAGCGGATCGTGCAACTTTTTTTTGAGGAACAGACAGAGGACTAAATGAAAACTTACGGCAGAAACGCCGTTTTGGAATTGCTCAAAACGGATAAAACGATAGAGAAAATTCTCCTTGAAAAGGGCGCGCAGGGGACGCTCGGCAAGATTTTTGCAGAGGCCCGCAAAAAGAACATCCGCGTGCAATTTGTAGAGAAAGCCGTGCTCGACAGGGAGTGCTCCGACGGGCGGCACCAAGGGGTGGTGGCGTTTACCACCGACTTCCGCTATATGGAGCTTTTCGACCTTTTCGGAGAAAAAGAGAGCCTTGTGGTGCTCTGCGACGGCATCGAGGACGTGCATAACCTCGGCTCTATTCTGCGGGTCGCGGAGTGCGCGGGAGCGAGCGGGGTCGTCATTCCCGTCTCTAAGAGTGCGAGCGTCACCGAGGCGGTCGTGCGCATTTCGGCGGGCGCGGCGGAGCACATCAAAGTCGCAAAGGTTCCCTCGATAAACTATGCCATCGACGAGCTCAAAAAGGCGGGCTATTGGGTGTACGCGCTCGAGGCGGGCGGTGAAAGTATCTATGACAACAAACTCACGGGAAAGGTCGCGCTCGTCGTCGGCGGCGAGGACAGCGGCGTGAAGCGGCTGACAAAGGAGAAGTGCGACAAGGTGCTCTCCCTGCCGCTATTTGGCAAGGTAAATTCCCTCAACGCCTCCGTGGCGCTCGGGATCGCAGTGTATGAGGTGGTGCGTGCAAGGCTCGGAAAGTGACGAAATTCTCGTAAAGAGGGCGCAGAGCGGGGACAGCGAGGCGACAGAAAAACTTCTCCGCCGCCACATGAACGGCGTGCTCGCCCGCGCGCGGCAATTCTTTCTTGCGGGAGGGGACACCGACGACCTCGTGCAGGAGGGAATGATCGGGCTGTATTCCGCTATCAACGAATATGACGAAGGGGAGGGGAAGAGCTTTAAAAACTTCGCGTATCTGTGCGTGACGCGGCAAATTCTCGACGCGGTAAGGCGGTCGAGCCGCCTAAAAAACAGCCCGCTCAATAATTCCGTCTCCCTCTTTGACCCGCACCTTGAGGGGTTCGTGGGGGAGGAGGACCCCGAGGCGTTTTTGCTCGACGACGAGTCGCGCGCGGAATTCAGATTGAAGCTCATGAAAGCGCTCTCCGACTTCGAGTTCCGCGTGATGACGATGTATCTCGAGGGGATGAGCTATCTCGATATCTGCGAGGCGACGGGCAAGGACATCAAGAGCGTGGATAACGCTTTGGCGCGGGCAAAGCGGAAACTCATCGGCTATCTGAAGTAACACCTGAAAGAGAAAAGAAAATGTATTCGAATCCCTATCTTCACATACAGGCGCTGCAACTTGTTCTGTTGTTCCTTGCGCCCCTCGGAGCCTATGCCACCTACAAGAACAGAACGCTCTCGTTTTTAGCCGTTTACGGCGTGGCGGTCTGGTTTCTTGTCTTCAAAGGGGCGGAATATGCGGGCTCGCACAGCCTGCCCATGGATATCAGTGCGGTCTGCTATTTCCTGTACATTGTGAGCGCTCTTCTTCCCGTGCGGCCCTTAAAGGTCGCCGCCGCGCAGATCGCAGGGCTTTGCGGGGTGGTCTTCGGGCTCGTCATGTTCTATGCTCCCCAGATCTTTGCCGCGCGCGATCCCAACCAGATGACCTTTTATCTCGCCATCGTCAATCACTTTCTGCTCTTTTTCGGGGGACTTGCGATGTTTGGTCATGTCCCGTTCGGGAAAGCCGATTGTCTGTGGACGCTCGCGGTCCTTGGCGCGATCATTGCGTATATCGAGATCTGCGTGGCGTTGGGCGTTGCAGAGGGGAATGCCGTCTTTTCCAAGATCGTCGACGGGTCGATCATGCAGCTCGCCGCCCCCAACTTCACTCTGACGTGGTGGTATTATATGCTCTACTATCCCGTCGTGTTCGGCTTGCTCGGGCTTTGGATCGCGGTATCCTATGCAATCAACTGTAAAGCCCTCCCTACCAAACAAAAAGTCGGCTTTTTTGCCGTTTGAGGAGTTCTATGCATCTTTCGTTATACCGAAAATTCCGTCCGCAGTCCTTTGAGGAAATGGTGCGGCAGGAGCATGTCGTCACCGTCTTAAAAAACCAGATCGAGACGGGCACGGTGGGGCATGCCTATCTCTTCTGCGGTCCGCGGGGCACGGGAAAGACTTCCGTCGCCCGCATCTTCGCGCGCGCGGTGAACTGCGAGGAACCGAAGAACGGGTCTCCTTGCGGCGTTTGTCCCACCTGCCGCGCCCTTGCGCAGGGGAGCCTCGACGTCGCCGAGATCGACGCGGCGTCCAACAACGGCGTCGCCGAGATGCGGGACTTAAGGGAAAAAGTGCAGTATCCGCCCGTCACGGGCAAATATAAAGTGTATATCGTGGACGAGGTACACATGCTCACGGACAGCGCGTTCAACGCTCTTTTAAAGACGCTCGAGGAGCCGCCCGCGCACGCCATCTTTATTTTGGCGACCACCGAGCCGCACAAGATCCCCGCGACCATTCTCTCCCGCTGTATGCGCTTGGACTTCAAGCTGCTGCCCGAGGAGGACCTCGAAAACCACTTAAAACGCATTTTGAAGGAAATCGGCAGGGAGTACGAGGAGGAAGCGGTCTCCGCCATCGCCCGCGCGGGCGCGGGGAGCGACAGGGACATGCTCTCCATCGCCGAGATGTGCCTTGCTTACGGGGAGAAGCTCACCTATGAGGGGGTGACGGCGGTGCTCGGCGCGGCCGATTTTAACGAGACGGCGGCTCTCTGCGAGGCGGTAATTTCCCTCGATATGCCCGCCGCCATCGAAAGGACGGAGTCTATCCTTTCGGCGGGGAAGTCGGTGGGGGTGCTCTGCCGCGATTTGCTCGAAATGCTCAACCGCGTGGCGATCGCCAAGACCTGCCGCACGGCGGAAAAACTTCTCTCCCTTCCCAAGACGCAATTTGCGCGCGTCCGTGAGATCGCGCAGAAGGCGGACGGCAGGGCGATCCTGCGCGCGACGGAAATTTTGGCGCGCACCGAGACGGACCTTCGGCTCGTCTCTTCGCCCCGTATCTGTTTGGAGACGGCGATCATGAAGATTTCCGTGCCCGCCGCCGACGACAGCGTGGACGCCCTCACCGTGCGCCTGAATGCCCTTGAACAGCGGCTGAAGGAGGGGAATTTTGTCTCCGCTCCCGCGCCCGTTCCCGCGGCTTCGCCCGCGCAACCGAGTGCGCCCGCAGTTCCCGCAAAGACCGTCCCCGAGGAGCCGCAAAGCGCACCCGACGAGTACGAGTTCCCCATGGAGGAGCCCGTGTTCGAGGAGGCCTTCTTCCCCGACGCGCCCGCACGGACCGCTCCCGTAAAAGAACCGATAAAAGAGCCCGTAAAAGAACCGCCGAAACCTGTGGAAAAACCTGCGGAAAAGCCGCAAACGGCTCCCATAAGCGGGCTGAGCGCGGAGATCGTCTACGGAAAGTTCATGCGCCTTCTGCGCAAGACGAGCAAGAACGGCGTCCTCTTTACGATGTGCATGGACCTCGAGGCGAAGTTCGAGGGGGATACCCTCGTCCTCTACACCGACAGCGAGACGGTTGCCCGCTCCCTCTCCAAGGAGGACCATACGGCGGTCATGTCGGAGGTATTTTCCCAGCTCGGCGTCTCTTCCTTTGCGGTAAAGCTCAAGGGCGCAGCGAAAAAGGGCGAAAACCCGCTCGATCAATTCAAGAAAGATTTCGGGGACTATCCCGTCGAGATCAAATAAAAGGAGAATCATGGCAAACAATTTCAACAGAGGCGGTGCAGGCATGGGGGGAATGCAGAACCTCATGAAACAGGCGCAGAAGATGCAGGAAGAAATGGCGCAGACGGAGAAACTGCTCGAGGAGTGGGAGATCGTCGGCACGAGCGGCGGCGAGGCGGTCGTCGTCTATATGAACGCCAAAAAGATCATCGACGGCATCGAGATCGACAAGTCGGTCATCGACCCCGAGGACGAGGAGATGCTCGAGGACCTCGTGCTTGCCGCCATTCTCGACGGCTACAAAAAGGCGGACGAAGTGTACAACGAGAAGATGGGCAAGTTTAACATGGGCGGATTGGGAGGTCTCATCTAAGGTGGAGGTCTTTATCGAACCCATCGGCAGGCTCATCAACGAGTTCTCCAAACTGCCTGGCGTCGGAAAGAAGACGGCGCAGCGCTATGCCTATAAAATCATCAACATGTCCGAGCAGGAGGCGCGGGACTTTGCCGACGCCATCGTGGGCGCAAAATTAAAAGTGCGCTTCTGCAAGATCTGCGGCAACTTCAGCGAGGAGGAGACCTGCGAGATCTGCAAGCAGCGCGACCCCTCCGTCATCTGCGTCGTGAAGGAGCCGAAGGACGTCATCGCGCTCGAAAAACTGCACGAATATAAGGGAGTCTATCACGTTCTGCACGGCGTGCTCGACCCCATGAATGGCGTCTCCGCAAACGACATCCGCATCCACGAACTCCTTTTGAGGGTGCAGGAGGGGGACGTGAAGGAGGTTATCATGGCGACCAACCCCGACGTAGAGGGGGAGGCGACCGCGATGTACATCTCCAAACTGTTGAAGCCCTTCGGGGTGAAGGTCACGCGGCTCTCGCGGGGCATTCCGATCGGCTCCGAACTCGAATACACCGATGAGGTGACGCTTGCGCGCGCCCTCATCGAACGCAAGGAAATATAGAATATGAAGATCAGTGTGCTTGGTTGCGGCAGATGGGGGAGCTTTATCGCGTGGTACCTCTCCCGCAAAGGGAACGAAGTCATCAGCTGGGGCCCCGAGGAGGACGTTTCCTACCGCGTCCTGAAGGAGACGGGGAAGAACGAATACGTCGCCCTCGACGAAAAGATAGATTTGACCTGCGACCTCGAAAAAGCGGTCACGCGGGCGGAGATCATCGTCATCTCCATCTCTTCGCAGGGCCTGCGCGGCTTTATGCAGCGGGTGATAAAGTATCCCGTTTCCGACAAAATTTTCGTGCTCTGCATGAAGGGCATCGAGGTGGAGACGGGAAAGCGGCTCTCCGAGATCCTCGTGGAGAGCGGCATTTCCCCCGAAAAAATCGCAGTCTGGGTGGGCCCCGGGCACATCCAGAGCTTTGTGCAGGGGATCCCCAACTGCATGGTCATCGACTCCGCAAACGAAAAATTGAAGCGGACGCTCGCAGACGATTTCAGGAGCGACCTCATCCGCTTCTATTACGGCGAGGACCTCATCGGCACCGAGATCGGCGCGGCGGCAAAGAACGTAATGGGCATTGCCGCGGGTGCGCTCGACGTCATCTGCGTGCCTCTCAAAGGCCCCCTCATGTCGCGCGGGGCGCGCGAAGTGGCGCGGCTCATCAAGGCGATGGGGGGAAACGAGCTCTCCGCCTATGGCCTTGCCCACCTCGGCGACTATGAAACGACCCTCTTCTCGCCCTATTCCCACAACCGCATGTACGGGGAGATGCTGGCAAAAGGGCAGCGGTTTGAAAAACTTGCCGAGGGAGTGCCCACCTCCAAGGCGATGAAATTTTTAGGCGAAAAATATCACGTGGAGCTTCCCATCACCGAAGTCGTCTACAGCGTCTGCTACGGGCAGGCGGGGAACGACGGCGAGAGGTGCCGCGCGGCGATCTCCACCCTCTTCTCCCGTTCCCCCAAAACGGAGATGTATTAAATGGTATAAAAAGGGCATAAATTCGGAATTTTCCGCAAAAAAATTTTGAAAAATCGCGTCGAATGCTTGACAAAGTGTATTCTTTCGTATAAAATATGTTTGTTAGGCTTCTTTACGGGGGTTTAGCTCAGTTGGCTAGAGCGCATGCTTGACGTGCATGAGGTCACAGGTTCGAGCCCTGTAGTCCCCAC
>CANQPO010000038.1 GCA_947625695.1 uncultured Clostridia bacterium
TAGTTGTTCGCGTAACTTCTCGGCTCGTATTGCCTTTGTGCAATCACGCCCGCAATACCATTGACGAAGATATACTTCAATACATTCTCCGCTTGGTTCAAACGCGATTGCTCTTGGCGCGCCAAAAGTGTATAATCCGAACCTGAAACCGATTATCGTCGGCGGAGCGTTCGGATTATTTCTTTTCTTGTAGTCGAAAGCTCGCCGAGAGCTTTTATTTCGGTACCTTTCATGGTGATTGCTTGCGATTTCTCTTGACTTTGTTCCGACAAAGTGGTATTATTATTTTGGTTCGCATAGGCGAACCAAAGGAGTATAACAATGAAAAAGAAATATGTTATCGAAATCGTAATTGCTGCTTTGCTTGTATTTGTAGAGTTAATCGTTATTTTGTGTACCTATTCAGAAGCGCTTCATGCTCCGAATACGGATATATTTATAACATCAATCATAGCCATTTTTACAAATATTGAAGTATTGTATGGCATAGGCTTAGCGATCTTCAACTCGGCTTGGAGAAAGCAATAAAAGAGATGACGCCTTGTGTGACTTGGTAAAAGTCGCCCGTGGATAAGTTCTACATTCAATATCAAATTTCAATTTGTACGCACGGACGACGGGCATCTATAGAGTTGGTCTAAAATACCTTAAAAGGAGGATATAAAAAAATGGTCATAAAAGAATACGGAAATCCGCAGGGAAAAATTCTTCTGCTCCTGCATCCGATGCTTGCGGACGGAAAAACAATGACAACTTTAATCGGAAATTCACTTCAAAAGTACCGCGTCATCTCGCCCGATCTTTCGGGGCATGGAGAAGATAAGGGCGACTTTATTTCGGCGGAAGAGGAAGCAAGGACGCTTCTTGCGTATTTGAAAGAGCAAAATATCTTTCAGATCGAGCTTTTGTTCGGTGCGTCGCTCGGTGCGCGCGTGGGGCTTGAACTGTTTTCCGAGAAGTCAATCGAGATCGAACACATCGTATTCGAGGGTGCGCCGTTTTTCAAAAACGCGCCTATCCTCAAAAAAATCGTTGCCTCGGTATTTTTGAAAAAGCAGAAGCGAGTGCAAAAGTACCCCGAACGATCCGTCCGAAAAATGGAAGAAACCTATGGGATCTTCGGAGAAAGTATGGCGAAATCGCTTGCGGGTATGAGCAAAAAGAGTATCAAAAACGTCGTTGCCGCCTGCTGTTCTTTTGAGTTCCCGCCCTATGACGAGAAGTTGCAAGAGAAAGTCTTGCTTGCGTTCGGCAGCAAAGACGCCAATTATAAACAGCGGAAGAAAATCGAAAAGAGATACCCTAAAATGCGTTTTTGGGTGCATGAGGGATACGGACATTGCGAATATCTTGCAAAATTCCCCGAAAAGTATTTTTTCGAGCTAAATTTGTTATGAACAAATGATGAAGCATAATCGTTTGTCGAAGAACGCGAGGTGTCAGTGTCCTTGTCGGTCAAAAAATATTTGTAGTCGGTAAATTTCAATTTACCAATGTGAATGACGGGCATCTATACCATAGGTATAGCACACTATACTTAGTTGCGCTACGCTCCATAAGTTTCGTGTGCCCTGCGGGGCTATTTAGTCCACGCAAGGCGAAAGGGTTTTAGGGGAAATCTTCCCCTAACGAGGACGACGCTAGAAGGGCGCTTTTTGCGTGGTAAGGAATGGTGTCATTGCCCTCCCTCGCGTCAGCGGGGGAGGGGTAGGGGAGGGGGCGCCTTGTTTCTCGGCGCCCCTATAGGGGAGCTGTCGCGCCTGCGCGACTGAGGGTTTTCAGAGAGCCTATAAAAACCCTTTCCCCTCGTTTCACTCGGGTACTTTCCCTAAAAGGGACAGCAAGGGGAAAGCGGAGCCCCCTCCACGGAGGGGGGTAGGGGGTGGTGTCCTTTGTTCTGAATATTCACCGCATTCTTCACCACCTCAGTCGTCTGCGGCGACAGCTCCTCCTGAGGAGGCGCCTTTTGTTGCCCGACTCCCCGCTCTCTTTTTGCGTGCCTGAGCAATAAAATGCGGAAAATCTCTTTACACTTTGACTTTTTTGGTATATAATATATCGTAGAATATTCTGTGAGGGGAGTCCCTCTGCCCAAAGCGAGGCGCGAAAAATGCGGACCGTATTCGAACATTGGAAATACATCTTCAAAAATTTGTGGTTTGTCCTGCCGTTTGCGGTGATGCCGGCAGTCTTTCTCGCGCTTTCCGTGGACTTTTCGGGCATCTGCACCCTCGCCCGCAGTTTCTTTACGGCGGAACTCGAGCTCGGCTACACCGACATCTTCCGCGCGTGGAGTTTTTTCCGTTTCGATTCGGCGCTCGGCATTGTCTACAGCGTGTTGGCGATCGTCTGCCTCGTCATATTCACCTCTCTTCTTCTTGCCTTTGTGGAGAAGCACATGCGCATCGGCAAGCGCACGATGAGCGGGGTGTTCTCCCAATTCGGGGCGCACATCTGGTCGTTTATCGGCATTACGCTCCTCTTCACCGTGGTATATGAACTCTGGGCGGCGGTCCTCTCCGCGGTCCTCTTTGCGGTGGCGGCGATCGACGCAAAGGCGCTTGCGTGCGTCCTGTTTGTCCTCGTCACCCTCGCGTTCATGTTCGCGCTTCTCTTCCTCATCTCCATGTTCTACCTGTGGCTGCCCTGCATGCAGATCACGGGCTTCGGCGCATACAGCGCCCTTCTCTATTCCTACCGCCTCGTTGTAGGGGTGCGCTGGAAATTGATTTTGTCCCTTCTCATCACCTATGCTCCCTGCTTTTTCCTCGTCATCGGGCTCTCGTTCGGGCCCTCGTGGCTTGCGGGGATCATCGCATTCGTGGTGTTTGTATTTGCCTATTTGAGTTTTTGCGTGCGCATGGTCTCTCTCTATTTCGAAACGGACAAGTTGGACAGAGAGGACCTTCTCCGCAGCTATCGGGAGCTTTGATATGAGATTTCGCAACGCTTTTCGCATGGTCATGAACAACTTCGGCAACGTCTATAAGTTGTTGCTCTTTCGCCTGATCACAAATGTGATCTTTTTCAGCCTCTCCTATGTCGTGATCACCCTCGGGCTTCACGTCATCTTGGGGAGCGCGGAGGCGCAAAAGATCTTAGAGCTCGCGGGCGAGTTCTTTAAGGCGCTCACGGGGGGCGACACCGCATTCTTGGCTGGCTTCAGCGAGGAATTCACGCAGGCGGTCGCAGATTTTCTCGTTCTGCTCGGCGAGGAAATCGGTTCCATCGTGGGTTCGGTGGTGGGGGTCGCGGCGCTCTATCTCGTCTCCCGCTTCATCAGCGGCACTTCGATGCTCGCCATGGGCACCATTCTCAACGACAAGATGGAGACATACGGCAACACCCGTTTTGCCTCTGCCTACTTCAAAAACCTCACGAAGGCGACTCTCTATCACCTCGTCTATGTGCCCGTCACCTTCCTCTACGACCTCGCCTCGCTCATCGGCTGCTGGTTCTTCTTTTTCTACGCGCCCTCGTTTTTGCCCTCGTGGGGAGTGGTCAGCGTCCTTTTGGGGCTTGCGCTCACCATGACCGCATTCATCTGCCTGCAGGCGATCAAAATGACCTTCGTCTCGGCGTGGATCCCGGGGATCATCACGGGGAACAAGGGAGTGTTCACGGCTTGCCGCGAAAGTTTCCGCATGACGAAGGGGTTCGGGAGCAGATTTTCCAACTATCTCATCGCCATCTATCTCATCTTCATCATCAATCTCGTTTGCGGCATCTGCACGATCGGAAGCGCGCTTCTCATCACCATTCCCGCAAGTTATCTCTTTATCTTAAGTTTGCAGTTCGTCAACTACTATGAGGATACGGGGAAGAAGTACTTCCTCTCTTACCGCACCATCTCTGGCGCAGACGGAAAGCCCGAGGGGATGGGGGACTAAAGCCCACGGAACAAAAAACCTCTCATGGGGGAAGGAGAAAATATGACATATCAGGAAAATTACGAAAAATGGCTGAACGACCCTCGGCTTCCCGAGGAATGCAGAAAGAACCTTGCCGCGCTCTCTTCGGACGAGAAGGAGAAGGAGTACCGCTTCGGCGGAGAGCTTGAATTCGGCACGGCGGGCATGCGCGGGATCATCGGCTGCGGCATGAACATGATGAACATCTTTACCGTCATGCGCGCAACGCAGGGACTCTCGGAGTACATCAAGACGCTTGGGCAGGAGGCGATGGCGCGGGGCGTCGTCATCTCTTACGACACTCGCAGAAACAGCCGCCTGTTTGCAGAAAAGTCGGCGGCGGTGCTCGCAAAGAACGGCATTAAAGCCTATCTCTTCGACGACGTGCACCCCGTTCCCATGCTCTCCTATGCGGTGCGCTATCTCCACACCGTGGCGGGCATCATGATCACCGCCTCCCACAATCCCAAGGAATACAACGGCTATAAAGTGTACGGCGAGGACGGCGCGCAGATGTCTCCCGAGGCGACCGCCATCGTCGTAAATTTCATCCAAAAGATCGACGACTATCTCTCCGTTTCGGGGGAAGAGGGGAGCCTGCTCATCGAAACGGTGCCCGAAGAAGTGGATAAGACGTACATCGAGGAGCTCTCCAAGCTCACCCTCTCCGAAGAGGCGGTGAAAAAGTGCGGCAAGGACTTGAAGCTCGTCTACACCCCCGTGCACGGCTCGGGCTACATTCCCGTCACCACCATTCTGAAAAAGCTCGGCATCAACGTGACTGTCGTCGAGGAACAGACGACGAAGGACACCGAGTTTTCCACCGTCAAAGTGCCCAATCCCGAGTTCAAGGAGACTCTTTCGATGGGCATTGCGCTTGCGAACAAAATTCATGCGGACGTCGTGTTCGGCACCGACCCCGACTCCGACCGTTTGGGGGTCGCCGTGAAGGACGACAAAGGGGAGTTCCTTGCGCTCTCGGGCAACCAAGTGGGCATTTTGCTCCTCGACTATATCCTCACCCGTCTCAAGGAGGAGAACGCGCTGCCTGAGAATGCGGCGGTCGTGAAGTCTTTCGTCTCCACGGGCATGGCAAGGGCCATCTGCGAGGAATTCGGCGTGGCCCTCTTCGAAACGCCCGTCGGCTTCAAGTTCATTGGCGAAAAGATTAAGCAGTGGGAGCAGGACGGCTCGCACACCTATGTGTTCGGGTTCGAGGAGTCCTGCGGGTATCTCCGCGGCACCCACGCGCGGGACAAGGACGCGGTGGTAGCCTCTATGCTCTGCGCCGAAATGGTGTGCTACTACACCTACATCGGAAAGACGGTGTATCAGAGATTGCAGGAAATTTATGCAAAATACGGCTTTGTGCTCGACTGCAACATCTCCATCCAATATTCGGGATTGAATGCGATGAAGGAGATGAACGCCGTCGTGGACGCTCTCAAGACGGTGAGCGTGGAAAAATTCGGCTCTTTCGACGTGGAAGCGGTGCGCGACTATTCCAAGGACGTGCGCAGGGCGAAGGACGGCGCGGTGACGGCGCTCAACATCCCCAAGTGCAACTGCGTGTATTACGAGCTTACAGGCGGCAGCTTTGTCTGCGTGCGGCCGAGCGGCACCGAGCCCAAGCTGAAAATTTACTTCTCTATCCGCGCGAAGGACGAAAATGCGGCAAGCGAAGAGCTTTCCCTCGTCAAGGCGGACGTGGAGAAATTACTCGCCTCTGTCAAGTAAAACACCTTGACAGAGCACGGGAAATTTTATCGGAAAATCTTATGGTGTCAAGGAAAAAACCTTGACAGGGTAACAACATGGATATCGGAGCGTTATCGCAAAAATTCGGCGTAAATGCGGAAGTGGGGGAAGGCGTCTTTCCCCGCTTTTTGCAGTCCGTCGCGGGCAAGAAGGTGCTCGTCGTCACCGACGAAAACACCCTGCCCATTTCTCAAAAGATCGTAACTTCCTTGGAGGGGTGCGGCGCGCACGTTCTGCCCCTTTCTTTTGCCGAGCGGGAGCCCGTCGCCGACGAAAAGACGGTGGAGGCCGCAAGGAAGGCGGGGGAGAACGCGGACTACCTTCTCGCCGTCGGCGCGGGGACCCTCAACGACGTGTGCAAGCGGGCGGGCTTTTTGCTCCAAAAGCCGAGCGGCGTATATGCGACCGCCCCCTCGATGGACGGCTTCACTTCGGGCGTTACGCCGCTCATCGAAAACGGGTTCAAGATCACGCGGAATGCGCAGGTCGCCAAGGACGTTCTCATCGACTATTCGGTTTTGAAAGCCGCGCCCCGCATGATGATCGGCGCGGGGGTTGGGGACATTCTCGCCAAGTATTGCTGTCTCACCGATTGGCGCATCTCCCACATTCTGACGGGGGAGGCGTACAACACGGAGGCCGCAGACCTCATGTACGAGGCGGTAAAGGCGTGCGATGAGAGCGTGCCCGCCCTCATAAACGGGGAGGAGAAGGGGGTGGAAATGCTCATGAATGCCCTCCTCATCTCGGGGTACGCCATGGTGATCGCGGGCAATTCCCGCCCCGCCTCGGGCGCGGAGCACCACATGAGCCACTTCCTCGAAATGGACTTTCTCCGCCGCGGGGAGCGCATTCCCCTCCATGGGGTAAAGGTAGGCCTCGGCACCGCCGTGTCGCTGTGGCTGTATCATCACTCGAAAGAATTCCCCGCCTTCGAGGGGTGCGAAAAGGTGTACGAAGAGGCCGAAAAACTGCCCAAACCGCAATACGTGTTGCAAATTTTGGGGAGCCTCGGCTGTCCCGTGCGCTTCTCCGAGCTCGGCGTCTCCCGCGAGACGGTGAAAAACATGCTCTTCGAGGCGTACAAGATCCGCGACCGCTTTACCATTCTCACCCTCTACTGCACCAAGGGGTTCATGAAAGAGGCGGCGGAGCCCATTCTCGACGCGTTTTATTAAAATTGTGTGAAAAATTTTTGCGTTCCCCCGCGGGAGGTTGACAAAATTTCCCGACGGGGGTATGATTTTATTCAGAGACCTTTACTTAAGGGGACGGGGGACGTATGTTACAAATCAAAAACTTAGTCAAACGGTACACGACGAAGGGGGAGACGGTCATCGCGCTCGACCACGTTTCGGTGGACTTTCCCGAAAAGGGCATGGTGTTTCTGCTCGGGAAGTCGGGAAGCGGCAAGTCCACCCTCCTCAACGTCTCGGGCGGGCTCGACAGTCCCGACGAGGGGGAGATCATCGTAAAAGGCAAATCTTCCAAGGACTTTTCGAAGAGCGATTTCGACAGCTACCGCAACACCTACCTCGGGTTTATCTTTCAGGAATACAATATTTTGAACGAGCTCACCGTGGCGGAGAACTTGGCGCTCGCGCTCGAATTGCAGGGAAAACCGCGCGAGAAGGCGCTCGTCGATTCTCTCCTCGAGCAGGTGGACTTAAAGGGGTACGGCGACCGTCATCCTAACACTCTCTCGGGCGGGCAGAAGCAGCGGGTCGCCATCGCCCGCGCCCTCATCAAAAGCCCCGAGATCATCATGGCGGACGAGCCCACGGGCGCGCTCGATTCGGCGACGGGCGCGCAGGTATTCGACACCTTGAAAAAGCTCTCCGAGGAAAAACTCGTCGTCGTGGTCTCCCACGACAGGGAGTTTGCCGAGCGGTACGCCGACCGCATCATCGAGCTTAAGGACGGCAAAATTATTTCGGATATGACGAGAAGCGGCGAGGAGACGTTCGGGGACAACCTCATCGAGGGGGAGAAGTCTTTAACGGTCGCCTGCGGCACGGCCTTAAGCGACGAGGAGGCGCAGAAGGTCGTTTCCTTTCTGAAGCGGCACAAGGGGGGCGTTGTCATCTCCGCGCAGGACGAGACCCTCCTCGAGCGCAAGGCGGTATTTTCCGAGACGAAGGCGGAGGAGCAGCCGCGGGAAAAGGACACGAGCAACTTCATCCGCTCCAAATTCCCCATGCGCTATGCGGTAAAGATGGGGCTCTCGGGACTCAAATTCAAGCCCATCCGCCTCGTGTTTACCACCCTTCTTGCTACCCTTGCCTTTATCGTGTTCGGCGTGTTCTCCACCGTCGTCACCTATTCGCCCAACACCATCTGCGCGAATACCTTGAACGATTCGGCGTTTTCCGCCGCGGTCCTCCTCAAAAAGGGGTACCGCCATACGACCGACGCAAGAGCGGTCAATCAGGACGACTATTTCCCCGTCGTCGCTTCGCTGAAACTGCACTTCGACGAGCACGACATCGCCCGTCTCGAAGAGGAGCACCCCGAGATGAACTATATCCCCGTGCTCGATTTGGGGCTCTCTCCCTTCGATTTATCCCAGTCGCAGGCGAACCCCTCGGACGAGGGGTACGTTGCGAGCAACTATTACGCCCAGATGCGCTATCTGAACGGGTTCATCACGGTGGACGATTTTCAGACCAAAACGCCCTTTACCCTCATTCAAGGGGAGTGGCCGAAGGCCGTTTCCAAGGAAACGGGCGAGGCGAGCGAGGTCGTCATCTCCAAGGAAGTGTTGGATACCTTTATCCAATACGGCTACAGGGAACGGTACGACGCTCCCGTTGAGGAGATCGGCAGCTTTTCCGACCTAAAGGGAAAGCTCATCACGGCGACGACGGGCGCGGCGACGATCTATCTCAAAGTGGTGGGAATTGTCGATACGCAGGAGGATTTTTCGGCTTACGAGCACCTCATCGCGGGGAACACGACGGCGGACGAAAACGACGCGCTCAAAGAGCTCTTCCGCTATTCCTTCGCCTCTCTCGGCGTCGTGGCGGACTCCTTCTACGAGGAGAACAAGACGTTCGACATTTCTCCCTCCAACTACCAAAGTACCATGCGGGAGTTTGACCCCAACCGCCGCTCGCCATGGGAAACTTCTCCATTTTGGACGACTTCCTACAGCGAGGACGCGGAGGGGAGCATTCTCTATTCCTACCTCTACTCCACCCTCAAGGAGGACCGCGCAAGCCGCTGCAGCACCCTTATGAGCTACAACCGCACGGTGGACAAGGAGCGGGACATCTATTACTTTACCCCTTATTCCTTCACTGCGGACATCGCCGCGGGGGACAAGGTGCTCAGCGAGATGACCGCGATCATGGGCCCCGCCGCGGGGGTCCTCGCCCTCTTTGCCGCGCTCCTTCTCTTCAACTTCATCTCGGCGAGTATCAACGCCAAGAAGAAGGACATCGGCATTCTGCGCGCGGTGGGCGCAAGGGGGAGCGACGTATTCAAGATCTTTATTGTGGAGGGGCTCGCCATCACCCTTGTGAGCTTTGCGCTCGGGTGTCTCGGGAGCTTCGCCGTCTGCGCCGTCGTCAACGCGGTCATCATCGAGCGGAACGTGCTCACCTTCTCCGCCTTCCTCTTCGGCTGGCTGAACGCCCTCATGGTGTTTGCGATCGCGCTTGTAACCGCCGTGGTCGCAACGAGCATTCCCGTCTTCCTCAACGTGCGCAAAAAGCCGGTGGAGGCGATCAGGGCGATTTAACAAAGCGCTTTCCCTCTTCCCGCCCGAAAAATTTTATAAATTCCCAAAATTAGCGGGCGAAAAAAATTGACAAGCGAGGAAGGGTTTGCTATAATACTTGAGAAATAAGTGCTTCGGCGAAGGAGGGTTGAGAACAGGATGTCCACGATCAGAGTCGGTGAAAACGAAAACTTGGAGAGCGCACTGCGCCGCTTTAAGAGAAAGTGCTCCCGCGACGGCATCATCGGCGATCTCCGCAAGAAGGAGTTCTATGAGAAACCTTCCGTCAAAAAGAGAAAGAAGTCCGAAGCCGCAAGAAAGAGAAGCAGAAACTGAAATTCGATCCGTAACGTTCGCGTTACGGATTTTTTTTGCAAATATTGTCGAAA
Source organism: uncultured Clostridia bacterium (assembly GCA_947625695.1). GTDB lineage: Bacteria > Bacillota > Clostridia > Christensenellales > Borkfalkiaceae > Gallimonas. Next base: position 9,780 of record CANQPO010000038.1, read on the forward strand.
GATGAGACGAAAAAGGGGAGGGAAATATGGAACGCACTTGGAAAACGCTTGCAAAAGAGGCAAAGGCGCGCATGAAAAAGGGCTTTTGGCAGGAGTTCGGGGAAAAACTCGACAGCGAGCGTTCCCACGCCAAAGAGCAGGGGATCAACGAGGGCAAAATGGAGCGATACTTCCGCGAAAAAGTCGCAACGGAGATCCGCGGCGAAACGCCCGACGAATTCTACCTCAAAGTGCGCGATCTCCTTCTCAGCGAGGGGGAGGTCTCCGACGCGATCGGCAGGCTCACCGACAAGGAGTATTATGCGACCCTCTCCTACAGCGAAAAGCAGCGATATACTTTGGAGCTCTCCGAAAAATATCTGCGCGCCCTCGAGCGGTTCAAGCGGGAGTATGAGTTCGAACTCAAAGGCCGCAGCTGACTGCTTTTTCCTTCCGTTTGCTTGCCTTTTCCGCGGGGAAGTGATATAATGGAAAAGTATGGAACTTTTTGACGAACTCAACGAAGAACAGAGGCTCCCCGTCGCGGACACCGAGGGGGCCGTGCTCGTTCTCGCGGGAGCGGGAAGCGGAAAGACCCGCGTGCTCACCGCCCGCATTGCCCATCTCGTGGGGGACCTCGGAGTCTCCCCCTCCAACATTCTTGCGATCACCTTTACCAACAAAGCCGCCGACGAAATGAAGGAGCGGCTTTTTGCAATGACCGAGATCGGCGGCATGTGGGTGTGCACCATTCACTCGATGTGCGTCAAAATTCTCCGCATGTATGCGGCGCGGCGGGGGCTCAACGAGAATTTTTCCATCTACTCCGAAGTGGAGCGCACCGCCGTCATCAAACAGGCGTTCAAGGAGTGCGGCTTCGAGGAGGAGGGGATGCTCAAGAATGCGAAGTACCACATCTCCAACGCCAAAATGTTGGGGCTCTCCCCCGAAAATTACGCCGCGCGGTGCGGCCGCGAGCGGGGCATGGACGCCATCATCAAAATCTACACCAAATACAATTTTCACTTGAAGCAAAACAACGCGCTCGACTTCGACGACCTGCTCACCGAGGCGCGGGACCTTCTCTCGGAGGACGCCGAGGCGCGGGAATATCTTGCGGGCAAGTTCCGCTATATCCACGTGGACGAGTTTCAGGACACCAACGCCGTGCAGTTCGACATCATCAAGATGCTTGCAAGCGTGCACGGAAATCTCTTTGTCGTGGGGGACGACGACCAGTCCATCTACGGCTGGCGGGGGGCGGAAATCGCAAACATTTTGCACTTCGAGCGGTCCTTCCCCTCCGTCAAGACCTATAAACTGCAGCAGAATTATCGCTCGACGGGCGCCATTCTCGCCCTTGCCAACGCCTCCATCGGGCATAACGCCATGCGGAAGGGCAAGAAGCTTTGGACGGACAAGGGGGAGGGCGAAAAGCCCGTCTTTTACGAGGCGGACGAGGAGGCGGGCGAGGCCCTCTACTGCGCCCGCATTATCTCCGAATATGTGCGCAAGGGATACCGCCTTTCCGACTTCGCCGTGCTCATGCGCATCAACGCGCTCACCCGCTCCTTCGAGCAGGAATTCACCAAATACAACCTCTCCTACAAAGTGTTCGGCGGCTTCAAGTTCTTCGAGCGCAAGGAGATCAAGGACGTGCTTGCCTACCTTCGCATCGTCTCCAACCCCTTCGACAGCGAGGCGGTGCAGCGGGTCATCAACGTGCCGAGAAGGGGGATCGGCGGCAAGACCATTCAGACCCTTCAGGAGTATGCGGACAGGGAGGAACTCTCCCTCTACGACGCCGTGCTCGACTGCGACTCCCTCCCGCTCACCGAGAGCACCAAGGGCAAGCTGAAAGCCTTCCGCGACTTTGTGAAGGAGCTCATCATCCGCTCCGAGGAGCTTCCCCTCGACAAGCTCGTCTCCTACCTCATCAAGACGTCGGGCATCTACGATATGTACTTCGACGGCACCGACGAGGGAGCCGCCAAGCGCGCCAACCTCGACGAATTCCAGAACTCGGTGGAGGAGTTCGTGCGCATGAACGAGGAGGGGAGCCTCTCCGACTATCTGCAGCAGATCACCCTCTACTCGGACACCGACGAGATGGACGACGGCGACTACATCACCCTCGCCACCATCCATTCGGTGAAGGGACTCGAATTCCGCTGCGTGTTCCTCTGCGGGTTGGAGGAGAACATCATGCCCACCCCGCGCGCCCTCGACGATCCCAAAGCCTTCGAAGAGGAGAGGCGGCTCATGTACGTCGCCATCACCCGCGCCAAGGAGAAACTGTGGCTCACGCGGAGCCGCAGCCGCTACCTCTACGGAAGAAGAGAGCCCACCATGCGCTCCCGCTTTGTGGAGGAGCTCAAAGGAGAGCTCGACCTGCGTGATACGGGCGCAAGGAGCTATGAGCGCAGGGGAAGCTATAACGGCTACAACGGCGGCTACAGCGGCGGTTATAATGGCGGCTACAAGGGCGGTTCGGGGTACGGGCGTTCCTACGGACAGGAGAGCGGACGCGCAAGCCGCGAGGAGGAGGGATTTTCCTTTGGCTCGGCAAAGAAGCCTCCCACCTTCGAGCCGAAACCGCAGACGGCAAAACCCGCGGCGACCAAGTCCGCTTCGGGCGTGGAACTTGCACGCCTCACCGTGGGAACAAAAGTGAGCCATCCCCGCTTCGGCAGAGGGGTGATCACCGCCAGAAAGAACGAAACGACCAACCTCATTGTCACCGTGCATTTCGAGATGGCGGGGAACAAGGACTTAGCCGCGGCGTTTGCGCCGCTCACCGTTTTGGAGTAAGACGATGGACAGAATGCAGGAACTTTGCGAAATTCTCAACCAATGGGCATACGAATACTATGTCCTCGACAACCCGAGCGTGCCCGACCGCGAGTATGACCGCCTCTACGACGAACTGCGCGAGTTGGAGCGGGAGACGGGCGTCGTCCTTCCCCAATCGCCCACCCGCCGCGTGGGAGGGGAGCCCGTGAAGGGGTTCGAGCGGCACATCCACATCTCCCGCCTCTATTCCCTCGACAAGGCGGTGACGGAGGACGAGCTTGCCGCCTTTTTCACCCGCGTCGAAAAGCACGGCTCGCCCACCTATACGGTGGAATACAAGTTTGACGGGCTCACCGTCTGCCTCACCTATGAAAAGGGGAACTTTGTGCGCGCCACCACCCGCGGCAACGGCGTGGAGGGGGAGGACGTCACCGCGCAGGCGCTCACCGTCAAGAGCTTTCCGCTGAAAATTTCCTACCAAGGGACCCTCGAAGTGCGGGGGGAGGCGATCATCCGTCTCTCCGCGCTTGAAAAATACAACGCGGCGCACCCCGAGGAACAGCTCAAAAATGCGCGCAACGCGGCGGCGGGCGCCATCCGCAACCTCGACCCCAAGGTCACGGCGACGAGAAACCCCGAAATTTTATTTTATGACGTCAACTATATGAGCGAAAACCCCGTCTCCTCGCAGGAGGAGGGGATGGAGTTTCTGCGCCGCGAGGGGTTTAAGACCTATCCCTATTTCAAAATCTGCAAGACCTTCGACGAGGTGACGGAGGCGATCGACGAGATCGAGATCGAGCGCAAGAAGATAGACGTGCTTACCGACGGCGCGGTCGTCAAGGTCAACGAGGAGAGCGTGCGCGCCGAAATGGGGTACACCGATAAATTCCCGCGCTGGGCGATCGCCTTCAAGTTCGAGGCGGAGGAGGCCGAGACCACCGTGCGCAGTGTCCGCTGGCAGGTGGGCAGAACGGGAAAACTCACCCCCTTAGCCGAAGTTGCGCCCGTAGAGCTTGCGGGGGCGACCGTGCGGCGCGCCACTTTGAACAACTTCGGCGATCTCACCAAGAAGCGGGTGAAGGTGGGCTCCAAAGTGCTCATCCGCCGCTCCAACGAGGTCATTCCCGAAATTTTGGGGGCCGTCTCCGAGGAGGAGGGGGGAGTTCCCGTCGAAAAGCCGCTCGTCTGCCCCGCTTGCCACAGCCCCGTCGCCGAAGTGGGGGCGAATCTCTTCTGCACCAACGAGGAGTGCCCGCCCCGCGTCGTGCAAAAACTCACCCACTACTGCTCCAAGAACGCGATGGACGTGGAGGGGATGTCCGAACAGACCCTCTCCCTCTTTTACGACCGCCTCGGCGTGCGCCGTTTCTCCGATTTATATCATCTCACCGCGGAGAACTTGCAGGGGCTTGAGGGGTTCAAAGAAAAGAAGATCGCAAATCTGCTCGGCGCAGTCGAAAAGAGCAAGCATATTTCCCTCGACCGCTTTTTGTACGCCATCGGCATCGGCGGGATCGGGCGGGTCGCCGCGCGCGACCTTGCCGCGTTCGGAAGCGTGGAGGCGATCGCCGCCCTCACCTTCGAGGAGCTCGTCGCCCTCGAAAACGTCGGCGAAATTACGGCGAATGCCATTCTGAACTACTTTGCAAACGGGGAGAACCGCGCAGAGCTTGTGCGGCTCCAAGAGGCGGGCGTTGCGCCCTTTGTCAAGGAGAAGAATATAGGCGGCGCGTTCTCGGGAGAGACGGTGGTGCTCACGGGGACCCTCTCCTCGATGTCCCGCCCCGAGGCGCAAAGGCTCATCGAAGAGGCGGGCGGCGTGTGCGCAAGTTCGGTCTCCTCCAAGGTGACCCTCGTCATCGCGGGGGAGAAGGCGGGCAGTAAGCTCGACAAAGCGCAAAAGCTCGGCATTCCCGTTGTGGGGGAAGAGGAACTTTTCGCGCGGCTCGGCAGAAAATCGCGATAAAAAACTTGCCTAAACGGCGGAAGTATGATATAATGATTTCCATCGGAAAGCCGACAGGTCTTTTCGCATAGACAAAAGCAGGAAAAGTGATCGTATGTACAGCATGACAGGGTTCGGGAAAGGAGACTACCGCGAGAGCGGGTTGGAGATCGGCGTGGAGTTAAAGTCGGTCAACAACCGCTTTTTGGACGTCTCGGTAAGGTGCCCGCACGTCCTCAATCCCTATGAAGAGACGATGCGCACCCTCATCCGCGAAAAGCTCTCCCGCGGGCACGTGGACGTGTTCGTCAGCCTACTCGACAAGCGGGAAAAGGAGCGCAAACTCTATGTCGATCTCGCGGCGGCGCGCGCCTATGCGGAGGCCGCGAAGAGTCTCAAGGAGGCCTTTCCCGAAATTACCGACGATACCACCGTCACCTTCCTTCTGAAGTCGCCCGACGTGGTGCGCACGGAGGAGAGCACGGAGGCGGACGAAGCCCTCGAGGAGGGGGTAAAATGCGCCCTTCTCTCCGCGCTCGAGTCGCTCAAAGAGATGAGACTTAAAGAGGGCGAACGGCTGAAGGCCGACCTTCTTGCCCGCATGGAGACGATCGCTTCTCTTCGGGAAAAGATCGCGGAGCGCGCCCCGCTCGTTGCGGAAGAGTACCGCAAAAAGCTCACCGAGCGGGTGACCGAATTTTTGGGCGGCAAGGTGGACGAGAGCCGTATTTTGACGGAGGCCGCCGTCTTTGCCGACAAGTGCAACATCGACGAGGAGCTCACCCGCCTCTCTTCCCACATTGCGGAGTTCAAAAAGATCTGCAAAGAGCCCGTCGTCGGCAGAAAACTCGACTTTTTGGTGCAGGAATTCAACCGCGAATGCAACACGATCTGCTCTAAGAGCAACGATAGCGTCGTGACCGCATACGCGCTCGATATGAAAAACGAAATCGAAAAAGTGAGGGAGCAGATCCAAAATCTCGAATGAAAAATATCTTATTTGTTATTTCCGGTCCGTCCGGTGTGGGCAAGGGCACCATGGTGGCGCGGCTTGCAAGCAAGGGAGAACTCATCTTTTCCGTCTCGTGCACCACGCGAAAACCGCGCGAAGGGGAAACAGACGGCGTGCACTACTTCTTTTTGACGGAAGAGGAATTTTTGAGGCGTGCGGAAAACGGCGAATTTTTGGAGTACGACAACCATTTCGGGAGCTACTACGGCACCCTTCGCTCCTTTATCGAGGAGAAACTCAAGGAGGGGTCGGTCATTCTCGATCTCGACGTGGTGGGGGCGCTCAACCTTAAAAAGGCGTACCCCGAAGCGGTGCTCGTCATGCTCCTTCCCCCCGATAAGGAGGCGTTGAAGCAGCGGCTCATCCACCGCCATTCGGAGACCCCGCACCAGATCGAGGACCGCCTCGCCCGCGTCGATTACGAGCTCTCTCTTCAGGACAAGTTCGACTACACCGTCCTCAACGACGAGGTGGAAAAGGCGGAGGAAAAGCTCCGCGAAATTTATCAACAAGAAAAAAACAGAGCGTAATATAAGGAGATAAAACATGGTAAACGAACCTTCGGTAGACGCACTCGTCAGAAAATTGGGGACGGAAGAGGAACCCATTTCTCGCTACGAGCTGTGCGTGGTGGCCTCCAAGCGCACCCGCCAGATCATCGAGCAGATGCAGTCCACGGGCACATTGGAATTGCCCGGGAAGCAAAAGGAGATCGTGCTTGCCTGCAAAGAGATCATGAGCGGCAAGGTCAAGTGCGCAAGAGACTGAAAAGATACGCCCCGCTTAACTACGGGGTGTGTTTTTTAAGAGGAAGAGGATGATCGCCGAAGTCATCGTGGACGTCGCTCACAGCGACGTAGACAAGATTTTCGACTATTCCTGCGACCAGACGGTGGAGGCGGGAATGCGCGTCGTCGTGCCCTTCGGAAGGAGCGCGGCGACGGGCTTTGTCATGCGCGTGAAGGAAAAAAGCGATCTTCCCGCCGAAAAATTAAAAAAGATCTATCGGGCGGAGGAGGACTATCCCGCCCTCAATAAAGAGTGCCTTGTCCTCGCGGAGAAGCTGAAAAACCGCTACCGCTGTCCCATGGCGCTCGTTTTGCGCCTCTTTCTGCCCGCGGAAATGCGGACGGGCAAGGTGGGGGAAAAGAGCCGAAATTTTGCGCGGCTCACCGAGGAACCCTTTGAAATTCCCCCCCGCGCAAAACAGCAGTTCGCGCTCGTGGAATTTTTGCGCGACAACAAGGAAGCGGACACCGCCTTTTTGCGCGAACGCTTCGGCAATGCGCTCAAAACGCTCGAAGAGAAAAAAATCGTGCTAATCGAGCGGCGGCGGGTATTCCGCGATCCCTACCGCGGCGTGGAGGGAGAGAGGACGGAGCGTTCTCTCACCCCCGCGCAGGAGAGCGCAATAAAGCAGATAGAGGGGACGCAAAAGACGGTCTCCCTTCTTCACGGCGTAACGGGGAGCGGAAAGACCGAAGTCTATCTTCACCTCATCGCCCGCCAACTCGAGCTCGGGAAGACGGCAATCTTTCTCGTGCCCGAAATTTCTCTCACCCCGCAGATGCTCTCCCAGCTCCGCGCCCGCTTCGGCTCGGAGGCGGCCATTCTGCACAGCGGGCTCTCGGCGGGGGAGCGGTTCGACGAGTGGCGGCGGCTGAGGGAGGGGAGCGCCCGCATTGCCATCGGCGCGCGGTCGGCGATCTTCGCCCCCGTCGAAAACGTGGGTCTTATCGTCATCGACGAGGAGCACGACGGCAGCTATTCCTCCGAAAACGCACCGCGATACAACACCTTCGACGTCGCCTGTCTTAGGGCGAACTACAACAAATGCAAACTCGTGCTCGGGAGCGCGACCCCCTCGGTGGAGACCTATAAACGCGCAATGGACGGGGAGTTCGAGCTCGTCCGCCTTCCCGAGCGCATCAACAAGCGCCCCCTTCCCGAGGTACAGCTCGTGGACATGCGGAGAGAGGTAAGGCGGGGCAATCCCTCGCCCTTCTCCCTCACCTTGCGCGAAAAGCTCAGGGACTGCCTTGACGAGGGCAACCAAGCCATTCTTTTTCTCAACAGAAGGGGATATTCGCAGACCGTTTTGTGCCGCGACTGCGGATACGTTGCAAAGTGCGAACACTGCGACGTTGCGCTCACCTATCACAGCGAGGAAAACTGCCTCAAATGCCACTACTGCGGCGCGCGCTATCACATGCTCACGGGCTGTCCCGCCTGCGGGAGCGTGCACATCGGCTATGTGGGCACGGGCACCCAGCGGGTGGTGGGGGAGCTGAAAAAACTCTATCCCGCGGCGCGCATTCTGCGCATGGACAATGACACGACGAGCGGCAAAGAGGGGCACTATAAAATTTTAAAGCAATTTGCGGACAGGCAGGCAGACATTCTCGTCGGCACGCAGATGGTGGCAAAGGGGCACGACTTCCCCTCCGTCACCTTGGTGGGCATTCTCGACGCGGACATGAGTCTGCACTTTCCCGACTACCGCAGCGGGGAGCGCACCTTCCAGCTCGTGACGCAGGTCGCGGGCAGGAGCGGCAGGGCGGAGGAGCGCGGCGAGGTCGTCCTGCAGACCTACGAGCCCGAAAACTTCATCCTGCGCTTTGCGGCCAAGTACGACTACGAGGGGTTCTACGAGCACGAGATCGCCATGCGCGCGGGCATGTACCCGCCCTTTGCCAAGATCGTGCGGGTGATGGTCGTCGGCGAGGACGAAAAAGAGGCGCTCGAAGCCCTAAAAGAGATCTTCGGGAAGCTCGAAAGGGTGTACGCAAAGCAGCCCGAAAAGTTTTTGTTCTTCAACAAGATGCACTCGCCCATCAAGCGGATCAAGGAAAAATTCCGCTATCAGGCGCTCATGCGCATTACGGACGGCGCGCCCCTCAAGGAGATTTATGAAATCTGCGCCGCCGCTTCCTATAAAAAGACGATCGTCTACGTGGAAGAAAATCCGAGCAATTTAAGCTGACCCGCTCAATTATTGCGGGCGCGAGGTAAAATATGATACTTGACATCGTACAGGTCGGCGACCCTGTTTTAAGACAGAAATGCAAGCCCGTGACGCGTTTTGACGGGGAACTGAGTAAGCTCCTCGACGACATGAAGGATACCCTCAAACATGCGGAGGGAGCGGGACTTGCCGCGCCGCAGGTGGGGGTACCCATCCGCGTTGTCGCCGTGGACGTCGAAGAGGGGTATTTCGAATTCGTCAACCCCATTTTCGTGTGGCAGAAGGGGGAGCAGTGCGGCCCCGAGGGGTGCCTCTCCGTGCGCGGAAAAATGGGGGACGTCATCCGCCCTTCTAAAGTGAAAATCGTCTTTCAGGACAGAAAGGGGGACAAGTATTCCCTCGTCGCGCGGGACTTTTTCGCTCGCGCCGTCTGCCATGAACTCGACCACCTCGACGGCGTGCTCTACACCGACAAGGCGAGCCATATGCGCGATTCGGAGGACTGAATGAAGATTGTATTTGCGGGCACGCCCGACTTTGCGGTGGAGCCGCTTTTGAAATTAAATGAGGCGTTTCCCGTCTTAGCCGTCATTACCCAGCCCGACAAGCCGCAGGGGAGAAAGGGCATTCTGACCCCCTCGCCCGTGAAGGTTGAAGCGGAGAGGCTCGGCATTCCCGTCTTTCAACCCGAAAAGATCAAGAATGAGACGGAACTGCTCAAAAGTTTGCAGGCGAACATTCTGGTGACCTGCGCCTACGGGCAGATCTTAACGCAGGAAGTGCTCGACAGCTTCCCCCTTGGCGTGTGGAATATCCACGCCTCCCTTCTTCCCGCATATAGGGGTGCCGCCCCCATCGCCCGCGCCCTCATCGACGGCTGCCGCGAGACAGGCATTACCATCATGAAAACGGAATTGGGGCTGGACACGGGGGACATTCTCCTCGCCGAAAAGTGTCCCATCTACGACAGCGACGACCTCGGCACCCTCGAAGATCGGCTCTCCCGCTTGGCGGCGGAGCTCATCGTTTCGGCGGTGGAGAAGATCGAACGGGGGGAACTCTCCCTCACAAAACAGGGGGAGGGGTTCACCTGTAAAAAGGTCAGCCGCACCGAGGTCGATTTTTCGAAGTCTGCGCGGGAGGTGAGCTGCCTCATCCGCGGCCTTTCGCCTTCCCCCTTC
>CANQPO010000039.1 GCA_947625695.1 uncultured Clostridia bacterium
TGGTTGAGGTGACGTGACTTGAACACGCGACCTCTTGGTCCCTAACCAAGCGCGCTACCAAACTGCGCTACACCTCATCGTCGCAACAAACTCCGCTTTGAGCACTTTTCGTAAACAAAAAGTGCAAGTGCGCTACGTTGTTGCTCCTCTTCACGAAAAAATACTTCGTCTTTTTTCGTGAGTTTTTTGCTGTCGTCTTATGGAAGCACTTTCGTTGAATGAAAGCATATCCTATTATACCAAATTTCCATAAAGTGTCAAGTGATTTTTCCGCCCATTTGCAAAATATTTTTTGTCGCGCTCGAAAAGGGAAGAGGGGGAGAGCAGACCCCCCACCAAATTGTAGCAGAGATTTCTCGACTTCATTTCGTTCCGCTACTTCGTCGCTGGTGATCCTCGTGCCGCCCTTCGACAACATAGAACATGCGGGCGGGGCGGAATGACGCGCTAACGCTCTGAAAGTCCCTCCCCCTTAGTCTCCCACCGTGGAGGGGGTAAATATGGACATGTTTCGACAAGCTCAGCATGACGTGATTTTATAATAAGGTAGAGATTTCTCGACTTCGCTCGAAATGACAGATTGAGTGTTGCCTCGCAGATCGATGAAACAGAACCTTTGGTAAATTTTCAAAAAGCCTTTGCAAATATTGGACGAAATGCAAAAAACATGGTATAATAGCGCGTGAAATCAGGAGTGTTTTTATGGCAAAGGATCAATTTGTTTCTCAGATCGCAGACATCGACGCCGATTTCCCGCAGTGGTACACCGACGTCGTCATCAAAACCAAACTTGTCGATTACGGCCCCGTAAAGGGCACTATGGTCATCCGTCCCTACGGCTACGCCATTTGGGAGAATATCCAGCGGGAACTCGACGCCCGTTTTAAGGAGGCAGGCGTAGAGAACGCCTATTTCCCTCTGCTCATTCCCATGAGCTTTATGACGAAGGAAGCCGAGCACGTGGAGGGCTTTGCGCCCGAGGTTGCCGTCGTCACCCATGCGGGCGGCGCGAAACTCGAGGAGCCCCTCGTCGTGCGCCCCACTTCGGAGACGATTATCGGGTACATGATGGGCAAGTGGGTGGAGAGTTGGCGCGATTTGCCTCTTCGCCAAAACCAGTGGTGCAACGTGATGCGGTGGGAAAAGACCACCCGTCCCTTCCTCCGCACGAGCGAATTTTTGTGGCAGGAGGGGCACTCTGTGTACGCAACGGGAGAAGAGGCGGAGACGGAGACCCTCAACATGCTCCGCCTCTATGAAGAATTTGCAAAGAACGTCCTCTGCATGCCCGTTTTAACGGGGCGCAAGACGGAGAAAGAAAAGTTTGCGGGCGCGGTCGCCACATACGGAATGGAGGCGATGATGCACGACGGCAAGAGTTTGCAGTCGGGCACGACCCACTACATGGGGCAGAACTTCGCCAAGGCGTTCGGCGTGCAGTTTACGGGCAAGGACGGCGTGCTGCAATACGGCTACACAATGAGTTACGGCGTTTCCACTCGTCTCATCGGCGCGCTCATCATGACCCACGGAGACGCTCGCGGCTTGATCTTACCGCCTCCCGTCGCGCCCGTGCAGGTCGTTATCGTGCCCATCGCCGCCAAGAAGGAAGGGGTTCTCGAAGCGTGCAATACCCTCAAAGAAGAGTTGAAGAAAGTAGGCCTGCGTGTGAAAGTGGACGACAGCGAGAATTCCCCCGGGTGGAAATTCAACGAATGGGAGATGAAAGGGGTGCCTGTGCGCGTGGAGCTCGGGCCGCGCGACATCGAAAACGGCAAGATGACCGTGTTCCGCCGCGACACCTGCGAGAAGAGCGAGCTTGAGCTTGCTTCTGCGGGCAAGGAGCTTTGCGCATTGCTCGGGGAGATCTCCGAAAATCTCTATCATAAGGCAGAAAAACGAATGAAGGAACGCATTGTAGACGCCGAGACGCTCGAAGAACTGCTCAAAGGCGTAGACGGCGGAAACTTTGTGCGTGCGGGCTGGTGTGGCTGCCGCACCTGCGAGGACAAGGTGAAGGAATTTGCCCAAGCGACGGCGCGGGTGATGGACAAGGAGAACACCGCGGAGAAGTGCGTGGTGTGCGGAAAGCCTTCCGTGCACACCGTGTTTTTTGCGAGAGCGTACTGATTCTGTTTCGCACAATTCTTTGCTCCTCGCCCATGGGAACCTCAAGCGGGGGAGCGCAACCGCTTTTAACAGAACCCCCTCCATGGGAGGGGGATTAAGGGGGTGGGCTCGTCGAAAATAATTGTGCGAGGAAACCTTCCTTGTGCATCAACAAAGCCATCCTCTCATTCGCTTGGCTTTTACACCAAGCCGTAAGTATGCGGCAAATTGGGCGCGCTTATGGAAAAGCGTGGTTTTCCAACGCGCAGTGATTATATTCACGAAAAATCTTTTGCTTAGGCAAAATCTTTTTCCGTGAGGAAACATGTGTGAGCATCTTAACTTGCCTGCTCTCTCATTCGTTTCATCGAACAAGAAGTTGCAAGTATGCAACAAATGTGGTCGCGCAGCGCAAAATGGCGATTTTGCTCGCGTAAGTATTCTAAATTGTCATTTCGAGCGTAGTCGAGAAATCTCTACCTTATTTTGTGCGTTGCAGGGGGACCCTGCTCCGCGCAGTAATTGGGGAACGCCCCACCCCTACCCCCCTCCCACGGAGGGGGTAAGCGAAACCGCGCTAACGGAACCCCCTCCTCAGGAGGGGGGCAAGCGAAACCGCGCTAACGAATCCCCCTCCATTGGAGGGGGATTAAGAGGGTGGGCTAAAATGTCACCCTGAGCGGAACGCAGTGGAGTCGAATGGGTCTCTACCGCATTATAATGAGGCGAGATTTCTCCACTTCGCTCATTGCATTCGCTACGGTCGAAATGACAAATCAATAACTGCGTGCTACTTTCCCTAAAAGGGACAGCGAGGTTAAGAGTTCAAAGTCAACCGACGAGGTTTTTATGAAACATATTGATATTTATGAAGTTTTGAACAAAAAAGAGCTTGTTGGGCGCGAGGCCGTTGTGTGCGGCTGGGTGAGGACATTCCGCGACTCGGCGCAGGTCTCCTTCCTCGAACTTTCGGACGGGACGAGCTTCCCGCGTCTGCAGGTCGTCATCGACAAAAACGCGCTCTCCGTCGATTCCGAATGTACCAAGCTCGGCGCGAGCGTCAAGGTGAAGGGGACGGTCGTAAAGGCGTTCAAAGGGGAGGGAAACGAGCTCAACGCGCTGGAAGTGACTCTTCTCGGCAAGTGCCCGCCCGAATATCCCATCCAAAAGAAGCGCACCACCCTCGACTTTTTGCGCACGGTGCCTCATCTGCGCCTCCGCACGAATACCTTTGCGGCGGTGTTCCGCGTCCGTTCGGTGGCGGCGCAGGCCATTCACCGCTTCTTCCACGAGCGCAGATATTACTACATGAATACCCCCCTCATCACGGCGAGCGACTGCGAGGGCGCGGGCGAGATGTTCCGCGTGACCACCCAGCCGTGGAACGCCTCCTATAAAACGGAGGAGGAATATTACAAAAACGACTTTTTCGGCGTGAAGGCAGGGCTGTCCGTCTCGGGTCAGCTCGAAGGGGAGATCGCGGCGACGGCCGTCGGAAAAATCTACACTTTCGGGCCCTCCTTCCGCGCGGAGAACTCCAACACGACGCGGCACCTTGCCGAATTCTGGCATGTAGAGCCCGAGATCGCCTTTGCCGAACTTCCCGACGTCATCGAGGTGGCGGAGGAGCTCTTGAAGTATCTCATCAACGCGGTGCTCACCGAGTGCCCCGACGAGATCAGGTTCTTCGACTCCTTTGTGGAGAAGGGGCTCATCGAAAAACTCACCCATGTGGCGACTTCCGATTTTGCGGTGTGCGAGTACACGGAGGCGATCGAGATCCTCGAAAAGGAGAATGCCCGCTTCCAATTCCCCGTGAAGTGGGGGAGCGATTTGCAAAGCGAGCACGAAAAATTCCTCACAGAGCAGGTGTTCAAGCGTCCCGTATTCGTGACGAACTATCCCAAGGAGATCAAGTCCTTCTACATGAAGCAGAACGCCGACGGCAAGACGGTGGCGGCGACCGACCTTTTGGTGCCAGGCATCGGCGAGATCATCGGAGGGAGCGAGCGCGAGGCGGACTATGAAAAGCTCGTTGCGGCGATGAAGGAGCGCAACATGGACATGGGCGCATACGAGCAGTATCTGGCGCTCCGCGTGTTCGGGAGCGTGCCGCACGGCGGGTTCGGGCTCGGGTTCGAGCGGTTTGTGATGTACGTGACGGGCATGGAGAATATCCGCGACGTCATCCTTCTTCCCCGCTGGGCGAAGAATATCATGTGAAAGGGTTCACGCGTTTCTTTTCTTCCTCCCCCTTGCCCACCCCTTGAGGGGGTGGGTGTCACGCAAAGCGTGACGGAAGGGGTGTCGTTCGAAAATAAACGCCGTGAGGAAATTGACGTTTGCGCCTTAACTTAGTTGGACCTCTCATTCGTTTCATCGGACAAGAAGTTGCAAGAGTGCAACAAATGTTGTCGCCCTACTTCGCCTTCGGCTCGTGCCGCGCTTAGAGAAACAGAACATCGCGCGGGGCGGCGGAAGTGAATTCCGCCTACGCCGCTCGGCAGAACCCCCTCCTTAGGGGGATCAAGTGGGTGGGCAGAAACGCGATCACCCGCGTCATTCCGAGCCGTACAAGCGGTTACGAAGTCCGATATGGCAATTCCCCGAGGGAATCTTGTTGCGTTCAAGTACGATTAAAACCAAGCCCAAACGTACCAAGATGCCTTCGCGGACTTACTAAAACGGACTGCGTACCCACCGTTTCGGCTCAGCATGACGCCTCACCCCCTACCCCCCCCCGCCTTAGGAGGAGGTAAGATAAAAATACAACAAAGCCGCGTGGCTTCTGCAAAGTTGCAGAAGCCACGCGGCTTATTTCCATTTTTAACGGGCTTATTCTATCACTTCTCTTACGAATTGATGTGCTTCTGCACTTCGTTTTCGAACGGGGTGTTGTAGAGCTCTTTCTTATCGAACACAAACACGGGCGCGCCCGATTCGTCGTAAGTCACCTTCATCACGTGCGCGTGGCGGTTGTGGTCGTTGAGGGGGTCGCCCGAGATCTTTTCGTAGTTGCGGAAGTGGAGCAGGGCGAGCTGTTCGCCCTCGTCGCCGAGCACAAAGCAGTTGTGCCCGGGGCCGTACACTTTCAGCTCCTCATTCGTTGCGAGCACAGGATGGCGGCTTTTGCGCCACGAGAGGGGATCGAGCAGGTCGGCGTTCTCGTCCGCCGTCAGCATCCCCATGCAATAACACGCGCCCGTTGCGGAGGCGGAGAAAGTGCAATAGATCTTGCCGTTGTGTTTCAAAATTGCCGGACCTTCATTCACCCAAAAACCGCCGTCGCGCTCCCACGCATAGTCGGGCGTCGTCAAAAGAACTTGCACCGTCTTGAGCTGGGTGGGGGACTCGAGTTCGGCGATATACAAATTGGAAATGCCGTGCTGGCCGCCCACTTTCTGCGCCCATATCGCATACCATGTGCCCCTTTGCTCGAACACTGTCATGTCGAGGGAGAAGTCGGTAAAGGAATAGGGGTCGCCCTCGGCGGGCCGCATCATGCCGCCCTCTACCCATTCGTCCGTCATGGGGTCGTCCCCCTTGCACACGAGGGTGAAGGGCCTTATCTTCCAACGCTCGGGCAGTTCGCCCGCGGCGAAGTAGATCACCCACTGCCCCATGATATAGTGGATCTCGGGCGCCCAAATATGGCTTGCCATGAGTCCGACGTGATGTCTCCACCAAACCACGCGGGCGGGCGCCGTGGCAATGCCGTTTACGGTGTCCGCACAGCGGATCTCCACGCGGTCGTATTTGGGACAGGTGGCGGTGAAGTAGTATTTTCCGTTCGTGTGTTTGTAGAGATAGGGGTCTGCGCGCTGCGGCACGAGAGGGGAGAGATATTTCATTTCATTACCTTTCTATTTTAATTTTTACGAGTTCCTATTTTACAATTCTTTTAGGGGAAAGTCAAGAGAAAATTCCCCGCAAAATCATTCTTTTTTCTTCTTCGGGCGGAAGAGAATGAACGCCGCCGTAACGCCCACCGCGACTACGCTCAATACAATGATGAGACTCATGCGCAAAGCGTTGGGGTCGCCCGATTGGATCATGCGGTCAGTCACCTGCGCGGTGTACTCCACGCCGTCCTTCGTAAAGCGCAGGAAATAGAGCCCGTTCTTGCCCTCGTAAATCTTCACCTGCGTGCGCTCGGTCACGAGGAGGGTCTCACCGCTCTCGGCGCGGAAGAGCACCCCTTCGCTGTTTGCCTTGAGATAGCCGAGGGTGAACTCGTCGGGCAAAACGGAGATGGGGGGAGTCTCGGTGAGATAGGCAAGGGGCACGTACCCCGTCGTCTCCCCGTCGCTCACATAGGCGAAGTCGAAATTCCCCTCCGCCTTGACGGTTGCAAGCAGGGTAAGCTCATCCGCACGGGAGAGACGCTTCACCGTGAGCGGCTCCGAAAGGCAGGGATAGTAGCTGAGCGCAACGTCGCTCGTCGCAAAGCGGAGGGCGGGAGAGACGTCATTCCACTCCACGGGTGTCTCCGTGCAATTCTCGGTGAGATAGAGCCCCACGGTGTAGTCGTAGTCCTCAAACAGCGCAACGAGGGAGAATTTTCCCCGCTCGGCGAGCAGAATGCCCTGCCCCCCTTGGGTACGGTAGTAGCTCGCAAAGGGGAAGCACGCGCTCGTCTCTTCCAACTTGCCCGCGTCTACGCGGATGCCCGTGGCGCCGCTCTCCACTTCCACAAAGGAGAGCGCGTCGCCGTCGGGCGCGGAAAACACTTCACCATACACATCTCCCGCCGCAATGGAGGAGAGGGAGGCGAAGGGAACGTTCTGCGTGCGGGCGATAAAACTGCCGTATTGGAGATAGAGGGTGTTATCCTCAAACCCGAGGGCGACAGACGCAAGCTCGGGTTTTTGCGTGCCGTAGTAGACGCAGTCCGTCGCGTCGAGGGTGGAGAGCAGATCACCGTTGAGATAGAGGGAGGTCCCCGAGAGATAGTAGAGATTTCCGTCGAAATCGGCACGGAGGGAGCGGAAATCAACGGGAAGGCTCCACCCGTCCGTCATAACTTCGCCGTCCCCTACGGCGCGGTCGAGGAATTCCTCTTCGGTGTACTTGAGCACGCGTTCCTGCTGGTCGGCGACGTAGAGGTTGCCGTAGACGTCGCTCGTGAGGGCGATGGGGGAGTTGGAGCGGGTAAATTCGAGGGCGCCCCCCTCGGCAACGCCGTAGTGATGCTCGGTGACGTAGTAGCATTTGCCGAATACGACGGCAATGCCCACCACCGTGCTCTCCGTGTTGTGGGTGTAATAGGGGGACGTCTCTCCGTAATGATAGAGAAGAATGCGCGTACCGACTGCGGCTGCGATCACTTCGCCGTCCGTTGCGACGTGGCTCGCGGCTCCCGTGTCGAGCAGGGAGAATTCCCCGCTTTGGGTGTTGTAGACGGAGACGCGTTCGTTTCCGCAGTCCGCCGTGACGATCAGATCGCGCGCCCGCACGGTGTCGCCCGCGTGGGAAATGCGGTTGGGCGAGTCGGAATGGGAACCGATCTCATAGCCCGTGTAGCTTGCTTCCGCGCCGTCCGTCTCGATCTCGCGCACGGTCGCGCCCTTGATGCAATACAGCCGTTCGCCGTAGGTAAAGAGGGCGTTGAACCCGTCTCCCTCGAGAATGCGGGTGGCGGGAGCGTTCAGCGAGGTGACAAACAAGCCGTCGTTGTCGTCAGTCATCACGTTGTTCACCGTGTAGTAGATGTTCCCGCCGAGGACCGCCACAGAGGTGAGGTCCTGCACGATCGTTTCTCCCGCAAGCTGTTTCAGACTCGCCTCAAAAGCGTTGCCGTTGTCCTTGTAGACGTAGACGTTGGAATTGATGGCGCAGTACAAATCGCCGTCCTTTACAAACATGTGGGGGGCGATGCTCGTCGGGGAGTTGAGGTCGCCGACGATGCGCCTGTTCTCAAAGGAGAGCCCGTTCCCGCGGTGCAGATAGGCGGAGAAAGTGGTGGTGCCGTTCGCGACCGCCGTCGTATAGATGGTGTCCCCGTCGATGACGAAGGTGGAGCAGGCGATGTTCGATTGGAGCTCCGCCTCTGCGCTTTCAAAGTCATATTGGTAGAGGTGGGTGTCCTGGTCGGAGAAAAAGAGCCGTCCGTCGGGAGTAAAGCCCACCTTTGTGATGTTGCGTTGCACATTTCCGACAAAATGCTCGTAGCGGGAATATTCCTTCTTCTCGCGGTCGTAGACAAAAAGCCCGCTGCCGTCCGCAACGACGATATAGGAATCGTTCATCGCGGCGTCGGTGGGGAAGGCGAGAGGAAGATATTGTTCATAGCTCGTGGGCAAAAAGAGCTCATCCGCAGGCTCCGCCGCGGCCGAGAGGGAATTCAAGGAGAGGGTCCCCGCCGCAAAACAGAGCGCCAAAGCGCCCACGAGAAGTTTCATCCGCACTTTCATACTACAATTATAACACGCGCGCGCGCAAAAGACAACCGCTTTCCGCAAAGTTTCCTTTTGACCTTGCAAAAAAAATTTTTCAAAAATGCAAAAAAAAACGGCACCTATCCTCCCATTTTCGCAAAAGATGTGGTATGATAATAAAGCAAACAAATGTTTGCATTGTTTTTTGCGAGGTGGGAGATGAAGGAATATCTCTATGTTAAGCTGTTGTTATATGCGTATCCCAAGTTGAAAGTTTTGGAGGACGCGGAGAGGAGCAGTGCGGAGATTGCCGCCGCGCTCTCTTTTCATGCGCGGTGCGACGCGTATACTTCGGCGGTGAAGGTCGCCGACCGCGTGATCATGGCGGAGCGGCTCGGGCTTCTTTGCGACACGATCGAAGAGATTCTTTCGGCGTGCACGGAAGAGGAGAGGTTTCTCCTCGAATACAAATATTTCCGCAGAAAAGCGGAGCTTGCGGCGGGGCCCGTGGAAAAGCGGCTCCTCGGCTGTTCGAAGAGGACCTATTTCCGTTTGCAGCAAAATCTTCTCTCCAAGGTGGCGGCAATGCTTTGGAAAAGGGGATACACGCGGGAACGCGTTTCGGAGGAGTTCGGGGGATACCCGCCCTTCCGCAGGGTGTACCGCGCCCTCAAGGAGGGCAGGGAGCGCGCCGTCATCAAAAAGCGGCGGGAAAGAGCGCTCGAATTTCCTCAGAACTCGTCGGCGGGGGAGGGACGTTTCTTTCCCCTCAGAACGAATGCCATCACCGCAAGCACGGCGAGCGCGGCGGCGCAGATCGCAACGATCTGCACGGGCGTGAGCGAGGGGGCCGTAGGTTCCTCCGTTTCGGCGGGGGGCGGGTCGGGGGTCGCCGATACCTGTTCGAGGTAGTCGGTATTCCGCTCGAAGAGAATGTCCTGCGTGGCGGGGACGTAACCGAACACGCCGTCCGCGTACACGTAAAAATAGCGCGCCGTGCCCGCATAGCTCGTGCCGTAGTAGACGAACCGCCGCTCGATCTTGTTGAACGCGCTGTCCATGGGGTTTTCTCCCGCGATCGTGTAGGTCACCGTGATCTCGCGGCGCAAGTAAGGGCGGGAGGGGATGAAATCGACGAAGGTGAGCATCTCCGTCTTGCAAAAACCCGTGATCGCGCGGTAGGGGGACGCGTCGTCGAGATATTGCACGGCGGTGAACATCGTCCCCTCGCGCAGGACGCGCACATAGTAGGTGCAGGGAATGAGAAAGAGGCCGCTCTCTTCGCTTTCCGCCGCGTAGAACCAGACGTCCTCGCGCGCGGCGACGGCATAGCGCTCGGTTGTCTCCTCCGCATGCGCTGCGAGAGCGGGGCGGGGGAGAAGGGAAAGGCACCCGAGAAGGAGTGCGACAAGCAAGGGCAAAAAACGTTTCATAGCCGAAATGTTAGCGCACATCGCGCCGCGTGAAAGAATTTATTTTAGCGAAATGGATGAGATTATAGAGAAAATCCGCGCCATCGAAGCGGAACAGGCACGGCGGAAGGAACAGGACCGCCTCGCAAAATACAACACGGGCGAAAAGGTGCACAAAAAACAGCTCGCCTTTCACAAGTGCGCAAAGCGCAACCGCTGGGTGTTCGGCGGCAACCGTTCGGGCAAGACGGAGTGCGGCGCGGTGGAAGCGGTGTGGCTCGCAACGGGCACCCATCCCTACCGCAAAAACAGGCCCAATGTGTTCGGCTGGGTCGTCTCCCTCTCTATGCAGGTGCAGAGGGACGTCGCCCAGAAAAAAGTTTTACACTATCTCCGTCCCGACCGCATCGCAGACATCGTGATGCAGAGCGGCAGAAAGGACAGCCCCGAGCACGGCGTCGTCGATCAGATCATCGTCAAAAACGCCTTCGGGGGGACCTCGGTCATCGGCTTCAAGAGCTGCGATCAGGGCAGAGAGAAGTTTCAGGGGAGTTCTTTGGACTTTGTCTGGTTCGACGAAGAACCTCCCCGCGAGATATACGAAGAATGCCGCATGCGCCTCCTCGACCGCGAGGGGGAGATGTTCGGCACCATGACCCCCTTGAAAGGCTTGACCTTTCTCTACGAGGAGATCTACCTCAACCGCGGCGGCGATCCCGAGGTGTGGTACGAGTTCATGGAGTGGGCGGACAATCCCTTTCTCTCCGAAAAGGAGATCTCCCACCTTGCCGCCACCATGGACGAAACCACCCTGCAGGCGCGGCGGTACGGCAGATTCTGCACCCGCGAGGGGCTCGTCTACCCCGAGTTCGACGAGAGCGTGCACGTCATCCCTCCCTTTCCCGTTCCCCCGTCGTGGCAGGACACGATCAGCATCGACCCCGGGCTCAAAAACCCGCTCTCGGCCCATTGGTACTGCGTGGACTACGACGGGAATGTGTACGTCGTCGCCGAGCACTACTTGGCGGGGGAGTCGGTGGACTTCCATGCCGAAGCGATTCACGCGATCTGTGACCGTCTCGGCTGGAAGCGGGACGGCAAGGGCAGGATAGAGGCGCTCATCGACTCCGCCGCCGGTCAGCGCACTCTCGCCTCGCAGAGCAGCGTAACAGAGCTCTTCTACGAGCGGGGGATCCTCGCAAACGCCAACGTGGACAAGGACGTATTCGCGGGCATCCAGCGGGTAAAGAGCTACCTCAACACAAAGAACGGGCTCCCGCAGCTGTACATTTTCAGCTGTTGCACCAACATGATCCGAGAGTTCAAGGGGTACTTCTGGGGGAGCGGGGAGAGCCCCGTAAAGCGGGACGACCATGCGATGGACGAGCTTCGCTACTATCTCATGAGCCGTCCCCGCCCGCCGAAAGAGACGGCAAAGAGCGACGTCAGGCGGGACAAGGAGCGCCGCATACGGCGGCAAACAAGAAGGTAATTTATGCAAGAGGACAAATTGAAGGACGCCGTTTTGAAGGTGGCGCTCGGGTATTCGCTCGAGGAAGTCACCGAAGAATACGGCGTAGAGGACGGGGAGCTGAAACTTGTCAAGCGCCGCGAGACGCGCAAGGACGTGCCGCCCGATCTGAAGGCGGCGAAGTTGCTCCTCGAAGAAAAGGACTATGCCGCCCTCTCCGACGAAGAACTCGAAGAGGAACGGCAGAGGTTGCTGGAAAAGTGGAAGGAGATATATGACGACAGAACAAACGCAACAGGAAAAGCGTGAGGAAAAGAGAAAAAAGGACTTGGCGCGGGAGATCGGGGAGGACTTTCTGCGGCGCCAGAAGGAGAGGAGAAACCTCGAGCGCGGCTGGCAGCTCAACATGAACTTTGTCAGCGGCGACCAGTATTGCGACGTCTCCCCCGCGGGGGAGCTCGAAGAGGAGGATCCCGCCTTCTATTGGCAGTCGCGCAGGTGCTTCAACCATATCGCGCCCACCCTCGATACCCGTCTTGCGCACCTTGCAAAAGTGCGCCCGCGGCTCACGGTGCGCGCCTTCTCCGATTCGGAGGAGGACATGAAAACGGCGCGGCTCGCCACGGGGATCCTGCAGTCGGCGAAAAACCGCGTCGAACTTGACCGTGTCATCGCCCGCGCCACCCTCTGGTCGGAGACGTGCGGCACCTCATTTTATAAGATCGTGTGGAATTTCGACGAGGGGAACATCATCGGCACCGACGAGACGGGGCACTCTCTCAAGGAGGGGGACGTCAACGTGGTGGCGGTCTCTCCCTTCGAGATCTATCCCGACTCCCTCGCCGCAGAGGGGCTCGAACAGGTGAAGAGCCTCATACACGCCAAGGCGGTGCCCGTTTCGGAGATCAAGGAAAAGTTCGGCGTGGAACTGCCCGGGCGAGAGCTCGGCGGGCTCGTGCCCTATTCCTCGGCGAGCGGCTGGAAGCGCCCTGCGGACGGCGACTCCTCGCCCGCACTCCCCGACGGCGAGATCCTCATCGAGCGTTACACCGTGCCCGACGGGGAGCACCCCGAAGGGAGGCTCGAGATTGCGGCGGGAGGGGTGCTTCTGCACGAAGGCCCTCTTCCCTACCTCAACGGCGACCGCGGCACGCGGATACTCCCGTTCGCGCGGCAGACCTGCACCGAGCTTGCGGGCTCCTTTTTCGGCAGTTCGATCGTAGACCGCATGATCCCCCTGCAGCGGGCGTACAACGCGGTCAGAAACCGCAAGCACGAATTTTTGAACAGGCTCACCTCGGGGGTGATCGCCGTGGAGGACGGTTCCGTGGACGCCGACGAGATCGCAGAGGACGGGCTCTATCCCGGGAAGGTGCTCGTCTACCGGCAGGGGAGCAAGGAACCCCACTTCCTCGACTGCGGCTCTCTGCCCTCCGAGTTCGAAAAGGAGGAGGAGCGCATCGCGAATGAGTTCATTCTCTTTTCGGGCGTGAGCGAGATCTCCCGCAATTCGGCAAATCCCACCCATGTGACGTCGGCTTCGGGGCTCCAGCTCCTGCTCGACCAGGATATCGCCCGCATGCAGATGAGCGTGGAGAGCATCGAACGCGCCGTAAAGGAGACGGGCAAGCAAATTCTGCACCTTTACAAGCAGTTTGCGGCGCAGAAACGCCTTCTGAAGATGACGGGCGTGGGCGGCGAGACCGAGCTCTATTACTTCGGCGCGAGCGACATCTCCGCCGACGACGTGGAGTTCGACACCGACTACGAAAAGTCCGCCGAGCAGATCAAGGAAGAGACGCTCGCCCTCCTCTCGTCGGGGCTTCTCGGCGAGGAGGGGGCGCTCACCGAAGAGGTGCGCCTCAAAGTACTCGATTCCCTCGGCTACGGCTCCTTCGAGGCGGCAAGGGGGATCTCCAAGCTGCACCTCCGCAAGGCGGAGAAGGAGAATATCCGTCTCGAAAGCGAAGAGTTCGAGGCGGACGACTACGACGACCACAAGCTCCACATCACGGAGCACACCCGCGCCCTTTTATCGGGGGGCGAGGAGAACGAAGCGGTGAAGGCGCACATCGCAAAGCACATCGCCTCCCACCGCGCAAAATTATAAGGAGAAAAAAGGATGAAAGAGGAGAACGTATCGGCTGAACCCGCGGCGCAGGAGGGGACGGAACCCATGGGAAACGAACCCAAGGGAAGCGGACCCTATGGCAGTCTCGGCAAATTCAAAAGCGTGGACGCCCTCATGAAGGCATACGAGGAGCTGGAGGCGGAGTTCACCCGCCGCAGCCAGCGGCTCAAGGCGCTCGAGAAGAGCAAGGCGGAGCCCGCGGAAGTTCAAGTTCATGAAGAGAAGCAGAGCGGAACGGAAGAGGGCCCGTCCTCTTCGGAGGAGAATGCGGAGAGCGGGAGTGAAGCGCTCTTCCGCGCCGTCACGGAGAGCGGGGAGGTGCGCGAGCGGGTGATCGCGGAATATCTGCGGTCCCTCGGGAGCGTCCCCCTCATGACGAAGGGCTCGGGGGTCACGGCGCCCCCGCAAAAGCCCAAGACTTTTGCCGAAGCGGGCTCTCTCGCTCTCGGCTATCTCAAGAATAAAAAGTAAGGAGAAAACAACATGGTAACTACTCAGAATGCAGACAGCGTGCTCAAATCTTACTACCTCGACGTCATCGGCGAACAGCTCGACAAGTCGGTCAATCCCTTCCTCGCCGCGATCAGAAAGACCACGGCGGACGTGTGGGGGAGAGACGTGCGCAAGGTCGTGCGCTACGGGCTTGCGGGCGGCGTCGGCGCGGGCACCGAGGACGGCGCTCTGCCCAAGACGAACGGCACAAACTACGCGCAGTTCGTCTCCACTCTCAAGAACCTCTACGGCACCATCGAGATCTCGGACAAGGCGATCCGCGCCTCTTCTTCCAACGAGGGCGCGTTTGTAAACCTGCTCAACGATGAAATGGAGGCGCTCGTCAAGAGCTCTTCCTACAACTTCGGCAGAATGCTCTTCGGCGACGGGAGCGGCAAGCTCGCCACCGTCACCGATGTTGCGGACGGCAACGTCGTGGACAGTGTGCAGAACCTCGCAGAGGGCATGATCGTGGACGTGTACGCCTCCGCGGGAACCCTCAAGACGGCGGCCGTTACCGTAAAGACCATCGACAGAGCCGCGAAGAAGATCACCCTCTCCGACGGCACTCTCGCCGCAAACGACTACCTCGTTGTGCAGAACTCCAAGGACCTCGAACTCACGGGCCTCAAGGCGATCTTTGCAAAGACGGGAACCCTCTACGGCGTAGACAAGGCGACGAACAGCTGGCTCGTTCCCTACATCAAGGATTCCTTCGGCGCGATCAGCGAAAACGCTTTGCAGGCGGCCATCGACGCGGTGGAGGAGAACGGCGGCGGCAAGGTCAACTTCATCGTCTGCTCGTGGGGGGTGCGCAGAGCGCTCATCGACGCGCTTTCTTCCTTCCGCAGAATGGACGCGGTCACCATCGAGGGCGGCTTTACGGCGCTCTCCTTCGGCGGGATCCCCGTCGTTGCCGACCGCTTCTGCCCCGCGGGTACGATATACCTTCTCAACACCGACGACTTCGCCCTTCACCAGCTCTGCGATTGGCAATGGCTCGAGGGCGAGGACGGCAAGGTGCTCAAGCAGATCCCCGGCAAACCCGTGTACACGGCGACCCTCGTCAAGTACGCGGAACTCATGTGCTACCGTCCCTGCGGACAGGGATGTCTTACGGGCGTCACCGAGAAATAAAAAGGAGAAAGGATGAAAGTCAGGAACGTGATTTCGCTCGCCGCGGCAAATTTGGGCAGAGAGGACCTCGTTGCAGGCGCAGAGGATTGCGCGGCCGAGCCGTTCGGCGAGCTCAGCTCTCTTCTTCGTTGCTACAACCTCGTCGAGAACGAGGTCGCGCTCGACTACTTCCCGCCGGAAACGGAAGAGAGCTTTACGGCGGCGGACCTTTCGGAGGAAGGATTTCTTCCCTACACGGCATTCTCCCATGCGCCCGTGGAGATCCTTTCGGTCAAGGGGGAGAGCGGCTCGCCACTCTCCCATAAGAGCCGCACGAGCGGGCTCGTCTTGCCGCAAAACGTCAAACGGGTGTGCGTTTCGTACACCTATTCCCCCAAGGAAAAGGAGTGGGGAGACGACGCGGAGGTCCTGCCGCAGGTGTCCGAGCGGCTGCTCTCCTTCGGCGTGTGCTGCGAATTTTGCCTCACCAACGGGCAGTACGCAGAGGCGGCGACATGGGAGAAAAAATTTCGGGAAGCGCTCCGTGCCGCCAACGTGGGGCATAAAAAGCTCACGGTGCGCTCGAGGAGATGGGCATGATCTACGAAAAAACGCTGAAAACGCCCACCCTTTCCCGCCGCTCCATCCGGTGCGAAATTTGTCTCTTCGGCGAAAAAAACGGCGCGATTTCCGCATACGGTTTGCATTTTAAGCAATCGGCAAAGGGAATCGTCTGCGCCGAGGGAGCCATTTCTCTCGGCGCGGAAAAGAAATTTCTGCTCACCTCGGGGCATGCGGCGGAGCGGTTCGAACGCACGGACGGCGCCCTCCTCTCTCCAAGCGGAACGCGCTATCCCTTTGCGCAAACGCCCCTCTCCCTCTTTTGCTTTATTACAAAGACGGGCGAAAAGGAATATTATGCGCTCACCGAGAGCGGCTGCTATAAGCTCGGCGCAGGGAGCGCGGAAGAAGCGGGCGGGGGAGGAAGCTGCGGCGCGGTGCACGCCGAGCGGCTGTTTGTTGCAGACGGCTACCGTCTGCGCTGGTCGGCTCCCTTAGAGCCCCAAAACAGCCAAGAGGGGACGCAGACGGCGGGTCACACCGACCTTCCCTCCGCGGACGGGGAGGTCCTTGCGATGCTCTCCTTCCGCGATACCCTCTATCTCTTCCGCGAGAGGGGGATCGCCTCCCTCGGCGTGCGCGGGGACGCTCTCGCCTTCACCGCGTCGCACATCTCCGCGCCGCACGGCATCGTGAAAGGGAGCGTTCACAGGTGCGGTGAAAGCATTCTCTTTCTCGCCGAAAACGGGCTGTATTCCTTCGACGGAAAGAGCTGTAAACGCCTGAATGCGGGCGGCTTTTCGGAGCTCGATCTGAGCAATCCCTCCACGGCAGTCTGCGGCGAAAGCTACTTTGCAACCGCTGTGTTTAGCGGCGAAAAGTGCATATGGTGTATAAACGGCGAGGAAGGGCACCTCATCCGTGCGCGGGCGGAGGAACTCTTCGGCGGCGAGGACTTGCTCTTTACCGCCGAGGGGGAACTGTTTCGGCTCACGGAGCGCGGCCTACCCGCTATGCGCAGAAAGGAATGCGTGCTCAAGACGGAGCGGTCGCTCTTCGGACTTTCGGCACGGCGGAAGTTTCTCGACGGCATTCTCATCGAGGGCAGGGGACACTTCCGCGTGGAGGCAAGAGGAGAGAGGGGGCTTCCGCGCGCCGTGTTCGGGCGGGCGGGAGACAGGCTCCGCTTTCCCCTCCCCGTGCGGGGGACTTCCTTCTCTTTCGAACTCAAAACGCTCGACGAGGACGCCTGCGTGAAGGCGGTCGTTCTCGATCTGAGAGAGGAGGCGGCATGGTAATCGACATCATCGACCCCGACGCGCCCGAGTACCAGAACCTGAGCAATCTGCAGTTGGCGATGATCCGCGCGGCGCAGGCGGAGAAAAACGATATTTTGGCGAAGGCGGCGGAGGAGAAGGAAAAGCTCTTTTTGAAGCTCCTCAAAAACAATATGGCGCGCTCTTCGGTGTACGAAAATGCGTCGGCGGACATCGACGCGGAGGCCGAGCGCAAGGTGGACGTGGTGCGGGAGGACCTTCTTCACCGCCTCGCCTACGAGAATTTGTACGGGGATGGGAACGAAAACGGCGTCTACCGCTATCCCGAAAACCCCAACTATAACCTCGACTATCCTCAGCGCTTTTTGGTGGTGCGGGACTATTACATGCGCGTTACCACCAACCCGCAGGCGCGGCTCGAGGCATACGGTATGGACTCCCTTGCGCGGTCCTATCTCGGCGAATTTTATCAAACGCTCTACGAACTTTTGGCGTCCTATTGTTGACCGTTGTAAAAAAGGGGCGCCGCGGACTTGTCCGCGGCGCCTTTTGGGTTGTTACAATTATTCGAGGCCTTCGTTGAGCTTTGCAAGCAGGGCGTCGAGATCCTCGCCGTGAACGGCCACGGCCTCGGCGATCGTCTCGCCGTGCGCAAGCGCACATCCGAAGCAGTGCATGCCCGCCTCGAGCAAAATGTCCGCCGCGTTGGGGTTGAGTTCCAACACGTCTGCAATCAAAGTATTTTCGGTAATTTTAGCCATATATTTTCGCTCCTTGTTTTTTCTACCGCAATTATAGCACAAACTTTTTTCTATTTCAACTCTTTTCACAGAATTTATTTCTTTTTATATGAGGTAGGGGCGTGTTCTAAAATACGTCAAGGTAAATATCCTTGGGGATAAATTCAATAAATAAAATCTCAATAACAGCAAGTTCGGAGTAAAGAGTGGAGAAATTTCTCTGCTCTTTTTTTATGCAAACATTGGAATGAATACGTCGCTAAGCAACGCGGCGTATAATTTTATTTGAAGGATCAGGAGGTTACAAATGTTATATAAAGAATGGCTCAATGAATGGCTGGAACTTTACGTCAAGGCGGCGACGAAGGAAAGAACCTATCGGAAATACCGACAGCAAGCCGAGAAATATATCTTGCCTGCGCTCGGAAATTACGACGTGAATGCGCTTTCGGCGGTCGAATTACAGAAATTTTCGGTGTCGCTCTCGGAGTACGGGCTTGCACCGAACAGTATCAATTTTATCATTGCGGTTTTGAGGTCGTCCTTGAAAAAAGGCGTTCAGCTTGGTATCATAGACCGACAGTATGGCGATGCCATTGTCCGTCCGCGTATCAGAGCGAACGCTGTTTCCTGTTTTACGAAAGAGGAGCAGAAGAAAATCGAGAACTACATATTAAGTCACGAAAAGCCGTATTTGTTCGGTATTTTGCTCGCCCTTTATACGGGACTGCGTATCGGGGAACTGCTTGCGCTAACGTGGGAAGATGTAGATTTACAAAAAGGAACCATGTCGATCACCAAGTCTTGTTACGACAAATGGGAAAATAATCACTATATCAAAGCCATCGACACGACCAAGACAAAAAGTTCAGAGCGCACGATTCCTATTCCGCGGCAGATCATCGTACATATGAAAGCGTTGAAGAAGCAAACGAACAGCCGATATGTAGTTGTCGGGAAAACGGAGTGGGGTGCGCAGGTGCGTTCGTATCAACGTGCATTCGAGAGACTGCTCAAAAGGCTCAATATTAAGCATAAGGGCTTTCATGCTCTGCGTCACACTTTTGCGACGCGAGCTTTGGAAGTCGGCGTGGACGTGAAAACGCTGTCCGAGATTTTGGGGCATCAAGATCCGTCTATCACCTTACGGAGATATACTCATTCTCTAATGGATCACAAAACGGAGATGATGAACAAGGTAGGACAGCTTTTACGCTAATAAAAAGGCGGCATTTCGTTTGCCGCTTCGGTACATAGAATACGGTATTCTATGTACCAATACAATTCCAATTATAGTCTTTAATCGGAGTCTTGTCAACCATTGACGCCAAAATCTGCCAAAAATCACCAAAAAACTTTTTCATATTGCCATAGAGAGCTTTTTTCTATGTACCAGTTAAGCCATTTTGAGCCGTAGAATACCGTATTCTACGGCTTTTTATTTCTGTGTTCGGCACAGAATTATTTCGGCAATTCCAAGATTGTCGTTTGTAATAAAAAAACTTTTGGAGGAAATGTAACTATGATGCAATTTAAGACCGTCGCTCTTCCCATGACAGAGTTGAAACTCAAGGAGAAAGATATGTATACGGTACAAACAGCAAATATTGCAGTCGCCCCTATAGCGAGAGTAATAGAAAACGAAGCAAGAGGCGGATGGCACTTACATAGCTATGTTGTTATTCCTGCCTTTATTATGAGAAAGAAAAGTATTTTCGAAATTCTGCTCGGATGGATTCCAATAATCAATATGATTTGGGCGAATAAGCCGGATTCTATTGAACCGCAGTACTATTCTCTTATTTTTCAAAGAGAAGTCTAAGTAAAAAAGATTAGTTCTTCAAGTCTAATCTTTTAACTTATTTTGTCAACATAAATGATTAGAATAGCAAGCGGAGAATATTGCGATTGGGTGTGCATTGAGATTATTAAAGTCCCTGATATTTCCATCCTTTTGGA
>CANQPO010000040.1 GCA_947625695.1 uncultured Clostridia bacterium
ACGTCGACAACGTGCGGCAGTACAGCACAGAAAACCCTCCGCCCTATCCCGTCACATCGGTCAATAAAAAGACCGGGGCGGTCGAAATCGGTGCCACGGATCTCATGACGCCCCTTCAAGCGGGGGATGCGCTCGCCGATGACGACACGCTCGCTTTCCTCGATAAAAGCGAAGGCGTAGCAAAGAGCATTCAGGTCGGGACTCTGAAATTACTGCTCGGCGGCGACGCGGGCAAATATGGAGGCTTGGTTACGCTGACGAATGACGAAAAGATAGACATAAATGGAAAACCCGGAACGGTTGTAAATGCAGCAATCGTCAAACGGCTTGGGACAGGCTCCATTATGGTCAAAAGCCTTGACGAAAATGTTGTTACGGTTGCGCTCGAGGGAGAACAGATCAAGCTGACCATCGGGAAAGGCGGCGGTGATACTACGGTGGCGGTCAGTGTGGCCTCCGATGATACATTCACCCCCGCAAGTGTAGCTTTCCGAGTTTCCGTGCTCCCTTACGATACAACACTCAGTGAGAACACGCCTGATATGCTCAAGAAGGCAGCGGATGAAGGGGTCGCCGCGTCTATTTGGGCAGTTGGCGACACCTATCCTTGCCGCCTTCATGGAACCGTTGGTACGCTCACGCTCAATACAACGCTTTGGGCGTATGTGGTAGGTTTCGATCACAATGAGGAGATCGAGGGGAAAGGAATCTATTTTGGAACGTTCAAAAACGCCGCCAAAGATGGTGTTGACGTCTGTTTGGTTGACAGCGAATATAATTCGTATTATACTAATGGTACCAAATATTTCAACATGAACCACTCTTCAAACACCATCGTCGGCGGGTGGAAAAGCTGCGACCTTCGGTATGATATTCTCGGTTCTACGCATGCAAAGGGCGCGGATGCAAATGCGACCACGACATTGAATCCCGTTCCCAACACGCTCATGGCGGCGTTTGAAGCCGAGCTTCGCGCAGCTATGAAGCCGATTACAAAGTACACTGACAATGCTGGGAACAAATCGACATCTGCTGAAAATGTCACGAAGACGATCGATTATCTTCCTCTGTTTGCGGAATTTGAAATTTTCGGGGAAAGAACATACGCAAACTCCAACGAGCAGAATTATCAAAAGCAGTTCGACTATTGGAAGAATGGGAATGACAAGAAGAAGTATAGGCACGACCGTCCGACAACGTCGGCGTGGTGGAGGTCCCGTTCTCCTAATTCCGATGGTACGAACTACTTCGTAATTACGAATACGGACGGCACGGTGAACAAAGGCGGTGCAGATTATTCCGGCGGCGTCGCGGCGCATTTCGCAATAGGATCTTAAAATCATGCAATCTGCCCGCGCAAGCGGGCGGGGGCGCGAAGCCCCTCCCCCTAATCGCCCGCGTAAGCGGGCGTCGGTGCAAAAAATTTTTGGAGGTCATCATGTCTGACGTCTTAAAATCAAAAAGATAAGACGCTCAATCGTTATGTGCTCCTGCCGCTGTACAAGCATGATATGATCTACAACAACGGGGCGTCGCTCCCGGGGAAAGGGCTTGATTTTGCTTTGCGCCTGTTAAGCGAGGAACTTCGTCAACACTATCGCAAGTATGGGCGCGAAGGGAGCATCATCCTTTCCGACTTCAGAAAGTTTTTCCCCACCGCACCGCACGACACGATCCTCGAACGTCATAAACGGCTTCTGAAGCACCCGAACATCAGACAACTTGCAGACATCATCGTGACGTTTTTCCCTGGAAACAGCGGGCTGCCGCTCGGTGTTGAAGTCAGTCAAATGGAGATGGTCGCCCTTCCTTCCCCGCTTGATAATTTCATGAAGTGCCAACTTCGGCTGAAAGGCTTCGGGCATTATATGGACGATTATCATACGCTCGTCCCGCCCGACCGCGATCCGCATGAGATCCTCGAAAAGAAGATCGAGGCCGCCGCAAAACTCGGTTTGGTCGTGAATCGCGGAAAAACGGTCATCTGCTCGCTGAAAAAGCCTTTCAAGTTTTGTAAGGCAAAGATCCGCCTGACCGAAACCGGAAGGGTAATTATTTCCCGCAACAGACAAAGCCTCGCAAGAAGCCGCCGAAAATTTAAGCACTTCAATGAGCTATACGAAGAGGGAAAAATGACTCTTTGGGACGTCTACCAAGCGACGCAATGCTCATTCGGCTATTTTGGGCGGTACCACGACCACGGTCGCGTTTTGAAGTTGAAAAGGCTGATTTTCGCCCTATTCGGCTTTTCTTTTAAGGATATAAAAATTTCAAGGAGGCAATCGAATGCAGTATATAGCCCACCGAAGATTCCGTGGGGTCACTCTGAATAAAAAACATATCAACATCCCATTTGGATCCGAATGCGAATCTTCAAATGGGATTCTTTATTACAACGGGTCACGGTTGATGACAGAGCGGAGCGAGAACTGTTATCAATATTTCGCGCGGAACGACGACGGAAACGGATTGCGCCGCGGAAAGCTCACGCAAGAGATTTTGAAATTGCTGCGACCGCTATCCTATCCCGCGAAAGTTCCGCCCCAGTGGGCAGTCATGTCCCAACGGCAGATAAACGCCATTGCGGAAAACAGAGCTTTTCTGCAGAGGGCGTGGGAACGGATCTGGGGCGATCTGCGGCTGCGGAAATTCAAGCGCGTCGAATTTGCGGATCATTGGACATGGAACCATGACTTTTACAATGCCGCAATAAGCGACCTCGAATATATCCTGAATATCATTTTGGAGGAAAAAAATGTATCGAATCATTACGACAAGCGGGCTTGACCTCGGTTTGACAGATGAACCGCGTTACATCCGCCGTGGAGCGTCCGGAGCCTATACACAAGCCAAAAGAGACGAAGCGATCGGGCTCGCACACAAAGGGATCGTTTACAATCTCATCGGGAAGACGGAGATCGAGGGCGCGGAGACGGTGGTTGTCGTTGAGTCCTCGACGGCGCAGGAATTCGAACGCCAAGAGGAAAGAAGCAAGGCAAGCAAAAAACTTTCCGACATGGTTTTCGTCGCGGCGGTCGAGGAAGGCAAGATCGATGCGGCGGCGGCGATGGAGAATGCGGATGTCTTTCTGGATTGGAAAGAGAACTGCTCTTATGAGATCGGCAATATCCGGAAATACGAAGGCGGTCTCTATCGATGCATCCAGAAGCACACCTCTCAAACGGGCTGGGAGCCGTCTGCCGTGCCCGCCCTATGGACGAAGATCGGCAATCCCTCCGACGAGTGGCAGGTTTGGCGGCAGCCGATCTGCGCCGAGGACGCTTGGGGCTATCATGCGAAAGTGACGCACAAGGAGGAGAAGTGGGTCTCCGACTATGCGAACAATGTCTGGGAGCCCGGCGTGTTCGGCTGGCATAAATACGTCGAGGGCGAAGAAGGAGGGTGGTAAGACCGATGACGCTCAAGGAGATCTTTGAAAAAGTCCTCGGTGCCCCGTATATCCAGCTCGAGGAGAACGCAGCGTCCTATTATGCGGAACGCAGCGGGGAGACCCTCTTTCTGTTTTTCGAGAAGAGCAACGGGTCAACCGATTGGAAGAACAACTTTGATTTCCCCGCAAAGCCCTACCATGAAATGGCGGACGTATGGTTCGTCCATCGTGGGTTCCTGCGGGTATTCAAGACAATAGAGCCCTACATAGCGCCCATTATCGCCGACAAGAGCGTGAGAAAAGTCGTGATCGCGGGATATTCCCACGGCGCCGCGCTCGCCCTCCTGTGCCACGAATACGCGGTATTTCACCGCCCCGACATCGCGCCCTTCATCGACGGCTACGGCTTCGGCTGCCCGCGCGTCGTATGGTGGAAGCCGAACAAGCGCGTGCTTGCACGCTTCGCGCGGTTCACCGTCATCAGAAACTGCCGCGATCTCGTAACGCACCTTCCCCCGCGTCTGTTCGGCTTCCGGCATGTCGGGACGATGCGGAAGATCGGGGACGGCGCGAAGTACGGGCAGATTGAATCTCATTTTGCAGAAAATTATCTCACGGAGCTCGACAAGCTCCAAAGGAGGCATGGTATATGAACGTTACAGCGACAGTCATCACTGCGATCATTTCCTGCTGCGTTTCCTTCTTCCTCGGCGGGATCCTCACCTTTGTTACGGCGCGGCTGAAAGGGGTGCGGAAGCGTGAAAAAGCGCTCCAAGACGGTGTGGAGAGCCTATTGCGCAGTCAGCTCATCGAGTATCACGACAAGTACACCGATCGCGGCTTTTGCCCGATCTATGCCAAAGAGGCAGCGCGCAGAAGCTATGAGGCATATCACGCGCTCGGCGGGAACGGCGTCATCACCTCGCTCTACGATGAGATCATGGAGCTTCCCGTCGGCCCGAAGGCGGACAAAACGAAGGAGGTGAAAAAATGATTGCACTCTTGAAGTTGGGCGGCGGGCTCTTGCTTTTGATCGTGGCAAATATCGCGCTCGGGTCTATCCGTGCGGCGATGGCGCGCGAGTGGGACACAAAGACGTTCGTCAACGGTCTCATCAAGGGCGGCATCGTGATCGGCGCGTTCGCCGCTGTCTATTTCGCGGGCTGGCTCAACCCGGACCTCGTGGTCGTCGAAATGGACGGGCAGACCGTCAATCTCGCGCAAGGCGTCTACATCGTCCTGCTCATAGGTTTTACATACTATGCGGGGAAAGTGCTCTTGAAGCTGAAAGAGATCGTGACCGCGAAAAGCGCGGCCGTAGTAAGCGAGGATGCCCAAAGCAAACAAGTAAGTGGTCAATCTGAAACCGCGGCATTATCAACAGAAGGCGCAAAGAGCAAAGTTGAAGCCGATAATAATGGCTAAATTTTGCCTCACAACAGCGTGTGGCTTGTGGGGGCGCCCGAGTGAACGGAAAGCATAGTAAAAGCCCGTCATAGCCCAAATTTGGGCGTTTGACGGGCTTTTACTGCTATTCGCTCCTAAGAGCGATGAGAGCAACGAACATTGTCGAGCATACGAAAATGCGAGTGTGTTCGTTTACTCCCCATGTGGTGACCTTGCCGGGAATCGAACCCGGGATTGCGCCGTGAGAGGGCGCCGTCTTAACCGCTTGACCACAAGGCCGTATTTAGTTTTTCGATTCCCGCTTGCCGGGAATACTTCGCGGGCTATGCCCGCTCGTGCCGCGCTTGGAATTTCAATCAGAAACCTCGCGCGGGGCGCCCCCGTGACCGTCCGTTAAAACTCGCCGTCTTAACCGCTTGACCACAAGGCCATATTTGTTGCAATAAACGGGAAATTCCCTGTTTGCTCTGTGATTATAACACAATCGGCGCGTTCTTGCAACCGATTTTTGCGGGCAAACGCAAAAAATTTTTCTCTTGCCGAAAAAAAAGACATCCGCCTGTGCCGCAAATCGGAAAAGGTTAACCCGCTTCTCGCAGGTGGGTGCCGAGCGCAAGGGCGTCAGTCTTTCCGCAAAAGCAGACCTTGCCTAGCCCGCGCGACGTCGGCTCCCGAAATTTCTTTGTGGATCACGCATTCCCCGATTTCCGTACACCGCAGGTGTCTGTTTTATTATAGCAAACGTTTTGGAAAAAGGCAACTTTTCAAGCGCGATTTTCTCAGGAAATTTTATCCGCGCTTCAGATCCCCTTTTCAGATCCCCTTTATGACGGGGAACCGCAGCGTAAGCACGTTCAGATTTTGCTTGGTGCGGTAGAAAATTTCTCCCGCGATCCTGCGGATGATCGTCATGCCCATGCCGCCCTCGGTGTAAGAAAACAGCTCTCCGTTCTCCGTTTGGAGGGGGTTGAAGGGCTCGCCGTCGTCCGTGAAGCGGATGATGAGGCTCTCGTCCTCCCGTTCGCAGCCGATGCGGATGGACTTCGCCCCCGCATTCTCCACGATGTTTTTGAAGATCTCCTCGCAGGCAAGCTGGATATTCTTCTTGCGCGGATCGTCGTGCAGCCAGCTATCGAGCAATTCGCGCATCTTTTGCGTTTCGGTAAGATCGGCTTGCAACAGTTTCTGCGCGCCGGCGGGGAAGAAGAGCGCAAGCGCCGCGCAGTCGTCCTCCGGCTGAGCAAACTCCACCACGGCGGAAATCAAGCCCTCCGCGACGAACTCCGTTTCGAGCGCGTTCGCGTAATACTTCCCGATCACCGAGAGCAATCTTCCGTACCCGAAAAATTCCTTCCCGTCCGAGGTGTTGACGACGCCGTTCGTGTAGGCGACGATCCCCTGCCCCGGGTGCAGGCCGAAGGTCTCGTCCGTAAATTCCGCGTCGGCGTACAGCCCTATGGGCGTACCCGCGCGCATGCGCAAAAAGCCGCACGTCTCTCCCGCGATGACGGGAGGCAGGTGTCCCGCGTTGGCGTAGCGGAGTTCCCCCGAAACGCTGTCCAAAACGGCGCAAAAGAGGGTCGCCGCACCCGCTCCGTCTGCGATGAGCCCCTCGTTGAGGGAAGAGAGCGCCTGCGCGGGCGTGAGCCCTTCGGCGATCTTTTCGCGCAAGGAGCGCACAAGACAGGCAGAGAAGAGGGCCGCCTTAAGCCCGTTCTCCCAGACGTCGCCCACGACGACAAAGACGCGGCGGCTGTCGATTGCAAATGCGTCGCAGAAGTCCGCCCCCACCGAGGGCGCGCGCAGAATGCTCGTCCGCACGCCGTAGGTCAGCGCTTCGAGCTGAATTTGATCGGGTGCGACTTCGGCGCAGAGCGCGAGCGCGGCAGAGCGGTTTTCCCGTTCCGTCGCCTTTTCATCCGTTTCCTTTTTGACGGCGGCAAGAAGGGCGGCGAGCTCTTCCTCCTCCGAGACAAGCGTTTTGGAAAGTTTGCCGACGCACCCAGTTCCGACTTCCTGAGGTTTCTCCCCGCCGCTTGCAAGGCGCTCTGCGATCTTTTCGGAAGAGAGGCGCATTTTTTTGAGCGGCTTTACGAAGCAGAGGATGAAATAGATAAGGCAGAACAGCGCGAGCGCCGCCAAAACGATGAGGGCGGGAAGAGTCTCCCACAGCACGCGGAAGAGGGCTCCCTCCTCCCCTTTCAGCACAAAATAGCGGGAAAGCCCGAAGATGACGACGCCGACCGTGAGGACGACGAAGGATAGAATCAAAGGTAAAAAGAGAAATTTACGTTTTTTCATGACAGTATGTTCAACCTCTCGTAAAGTCCGGTCATGCGGAGAACTTCGGCGACGCTCTCGGGCGTATTCACCATGCCGAAGCTGCCCCGCTCCGCCATTTTGCGCTCGGCGAGGACAAGTTCTCTCAGCCCCGCGGAGGAGACGTAGGAGACCCCTTCGAGGTCGATGACGAGGTCGCATCTCTCGCCGACTTCTCCGATCGCCGCGGCAAACGCGGGTGCGGAGACCGCGTCCAATTTCCCGTTCAAGGAGAGCATGACGGCGTTTCCGTCTGTAATTTTGCCGATTTCCATTTGTAACTCCCTTCCGCGTCCCCCATTTCCGTAAAGAGCGCGGAGCCATCGGTATCGTATAATAAATTCATTATAACACAGCCGCGTGAAAAAAGCAAAGGCCAAAGCGCGGTTTATGCAACTTTTTTGCGCAGATTGAAGAAAAAGAGAGGGCGCGCGCTTTCCGTGTCGGAAAGCGCGCGCCCTGTTCGCCTCATTTATTTGGTGATGCGTTCCATCATGTCAACGACGTCCTGCACAGTCTTGACGCTCTCCATCTCCTCTTCGGGAAGGGTGATGCCGTACTCCTCTTCGAGCGCCATCATGAGCTCAATCACATCGAGGGAATCCGCATTCAAATCGTCCACGATCTTCTGCTCGGGACGGATGCTCTCGGGCGCGATGCCGAGGTGCTCGCCGAGCATTTTGCATACTTTTTCAAACATATCGTCCTCCATAGCCGCTTTCGCCGCGTTTTTCTCTATTCTATCTCAATTTGTTCGGAATGTCAACTACTTTCGAAAAATTTGCCATTCTCCGGAAAATTCCCCGCTTATTTCCCGTTTATTCCCCGAAAACGCCGAAAACTTCGCCGAGCGCATGATACCAGACCTCCGCCGAAAAGCGAGGGTTTGCGGGCGAGGTGGAGGGCAATTTTTTTGTGATGGGCAAAAGCGCGGGAAAATGTTCTTCCAAAAGAGAAAAGGCCTTGCTACCGTTGCAGAAAATGTGCGTGATGTTGCTGTCCTTCAAAAGAGCGGGAATGTCGGCAAGTTCCTCGTCTGCGATAGAGGCGTCCGAGGAGCCCGTGATGTTACAGGAGAGCACGACGTCCCACAGCGCGATGCGGCGGCGCAGCAGAAATTGCGTCTTGCCCGCGACGTCCTGCGGGACCTCCTCGCCGAAAAAACCGCATACGGTCCGCCAAAAGCGGTTTTGCGGGTTCCCGTAATAGAAGGAGACCTTTCGGCTCATGACGGAGGGAAAACTGCCCAGGATGAGGAGTTTGCTCTCCCCGTTATGTACGGGCGCAAAGCCCTCGGCGCGGCTCACAGCCCGATCCCTTTTTCGAGATTGCCGACGGACGCGACGCACACCTTCGAAAAGTCGAAGTTCTGCGCGATCACCTCGCGGACGTCGCCGAGGCGGAGAGCGGAAATCTCTTCCATGCGCTTTTCGAAGTCGTAAATTTCGTTTTTATAGAGCAGCTGCTTGCCATAGAGGAGCATCTGGGAGGAAGTGTTCTCCTGCGAGAAGATGTTGCTCGACTTGAGCTGTTCCCTGCCCCGCAAAAATTCCTCCTCGGTCACTCCCCCCTCTTTGAGTTCCTTGATGACGGCAACGACCGCTTGGGCGGCGCTCTCCGCCTTCTGCGGGTTCACCCCCGCATACACCGTAAACAGCCCCGTCTTTTCGTAATGGGAGGAATAGGAATAGACGGAATAGGCGAGCCCCAACTCCTCGCGCACCTTTTTGAAGAGGCGGGAACTCATGCCGCCGCCTAAAACGACGTTCATCACCTGCGTCGCCGCAAAGGAGGGGTCGTCCCGCACGATGGCGGGAAAGCCGAACGCAAAATGCGCCTGTTCGATGGGCTTTTTGCGGAAGAGGTCCTTTTTCTCCCGTTCGACGGGAGGGACGCGGAGGGATGGCTCCAAGCGGGGCATCTTCCCGAAGAACTTTTCGGCAAGGTCGAGCGCGAGCGAGGGCTCGATGCTCCCCGCAAAGGAGATGACGATGTTCTGCGAACAGTAGCGCTCCTTTTTATAGGCGAAGAGCTGCTCGCGGGTAAAGCCCTGCACGTTGGAGGCGGGGCCCAGAATATTTCTGCCGAAGCCGCGGTTGCCGTAGGCGGCACGCGCGAGAAGGTCGAGGCAGAGGTCCTCGGGGGAATCCTCGTCCATGTTGATCTCCTCGATCACCACCCCCTTTTCGCGCACCATCTCCTCCTCGGGGAAGGTGGAGTCGAGGAAGAGCTCGGCAAGAAGGGAGAAGGCTTCCTCGGCGTGATCGCTCGTGGACTTTGCATAGAAGCAGGTCATGTCCTTGCCGGTGAAGGCGTTCACCTGTGCGCCGAGCGCGTCGAAGGCGTCCGAGAGCCCGAACGCAGTGTGCTTGTCCGTGCCCTTGAACTGCATATGTTCGATGAAGTGGGAGATGCCGTCCTCCTCGTCTGTCTCGTATGCGGCGCCCGTACCGACGAGCACCCCCATCGTGACGGAGAGCAGCCCCTCCATGCGCTTGACGATGACGCGCACCCCGTTTGCAAGTGTTCTTGTGGTTACCATATGGTTCTCCTTATGTAAAACTTTATTCGATGTTTTCACCGACCGTTATCGTTTTGAAGCCGTTTGCCTTGTAAAATTCGAGAATTTTGGAAAGCGCCTCAACGGTGTGCGGCATGGGGTGCATGAGGATGAGATCTCCCCCCTCCACGTCCTTCGTGGCGCGGCGGAAGCAGAGATCTGCGTCCTTGTCCCGCCAGTCGATGGTGTCCTTGCTCCACATCACCGTCTTGAGTCCCAAGCTCTCGGCGGCGTTTACGGTGTTTTCGTTGTACGCTCCCGAAGGCGGCGCGAACAGCTTGATCTCCTGCCCCGAGATGAGGGAGAGAAAGTCTGCGCTCGTCTTGATCTCGCTGTAATTGCCCTCTAAGCTCAGTTTGTCGTGTTCGCGGTGAAAATAACCGTGCGAGCCGATTTCATGGCCGCGCTCAACGATCTTTTTTACGCAGCTCGGATTGTCGTCCGCCCAACTCCCGCCGAGGAAGAAGGTCGCCTTTGCCTCGTACCCGTCGAGGATATCGAGGATTTTTTCGACCTCCTCCGTCCCCCAATAGACGTTGAACATGAGGGAAATACCGTTTTCGCTGTTGCCCTTGTAAAAGACGCGGTCCTGCACGCGGGAAGCGGTGCGCGCGGAGGGCAAAAAGCAGACCGCCCCCACGGCAAGCACGATACAGACAAGAAAGAGATTTGTGAGCGCCGCCACCGCCCGCCGCGAAAGTTTTTTCATACCGCCCCCATACAATTCCTTCCATTGTATGAGCGCGTGGGACAAATTATACCGCAGGTTGTTTTGCGTCATGCTGCCTTGCCCGCAAGTTCTATTGTGCTTTGTTCGCGTCATGCTGAGCCGAAATGTTGTTACGTAGTCCGAAAAAGAATGTCCGCGAAGGCATCTTGGTACGTTCGGGTCTGGTTTTAATCGTACTTGAACGCAACAAGATTCCCTCGGGGAATTGCCGTGTCGGACTCCGTTCTTTCCTTTACGGCTACTTCGTCGCTGGCGCTCCTCGTGCCGCGCTTAGGTAACATAGGACGTGCGGGCGGGGCGGAATGACGCGCTTGCGCGCGGTTCACCCACCCCCTTAGTCCCCCTCCAGTGGAGGTGGTTCCGTTGGGTGCCGCTTACCCCCTCAGTGGGAGGGGAATAGGGGGGCGTTTTAAACACATCACCCTGCCCCGCGCGCTGTTCTGATTCTCTAAGCGCGGGGCGACTCCACTGCGTTCCGCTCCATGACGTGATTTGGGAATGGCGTTTCTAATATGTCATTTCGACCAAGCCGCCTTAGCGGCGCGTGGAGAAATCTCACCTTATTATGTGGTAGAGATTTCTCGACTACGCTCGAAATGACATTTAGGAATGGCGTTTCGAATTCCCCTGCTGTCCCTGAAAGGGAAAGTACCCGCGAAGCGGGGGAAAGGGTTTCTGAAAACCCCTCAGTCTCGGCTGACGCCTCGCCAGCTCCCCTACAGGGGCGCCGAGATTTCTAATTACGTGCCTTAGGCGGAATTCACTTCCGCCGTGGGCGGCCCAATTTGCCGCATACTTACGGCTTAGTGCCCGATGAAACGAATGAGACGACCAACTATGTTAAGGCAAAAATGCAAGTTTCCTCGCACAATTATTTTCGACGAGCCCACCCCCTTAGTCCCCCTCCAGTGGAGGGGGTTCTGTTAGGGGCGGCTTCGCGCCCCGCTTGAG
The DNA here is from genome assembly GCA_947625695.1 of uncultured Clostridia bacterium. Lineage (GTDB taxonomy): Bacteria > Bacillota > Clostridia > Christensenellales > Borkfalkiaceae > Gallimonas. The sequence goes on from CANQPO010000040.1 coordinate 11,359, forward strand.
ATTCCCGCGGGCGAGGCGCAAAGAATTGTGCGAAACTAAACGCGTGAATTTTATTTGAGTGTTACAACCGTCACACCCGACTCGCCCTCGCCGTACTTGCCGAGGCGGAAACTCTCCACCCGTTTGTGTTTTTTGAGGTAGTCGCCGATCGCCTTGCGGAGCGCGCCCGTGCCCATGCCGTGCACGATGCGCACTTCGGTAAGGTTCTGAAGCAGCGCGCCGTCCAAAAATTCCTCTACGTCCATGAGCGCCTCGCTCACCGTTTTGCCGATGACGTTGCACTCGCGGGAAAGGTTCGTGCGCTCCTTTAAGTCCCGCGTGACCTTGATAGCGGGCGCTTCTTCCCTTTTGTGGAGAGGGGTAAAGAGGTCGGAAATTTTCGCGCGGACCTGAATGGAACCGCACTTGATCTCCGCCGTGCCCTTTTCCATGCGCACGGAAAGAACGGTGCCCTCGGCGTCCATGCTCTTGATATACACTCTGTCCCCCTCTTTCAAGGCGGCGGGATCGACGGGCATGGCGCGGGTCTTTTCCTCCTCCTCTTCGAGGACGGTGTTTGCAAGTTTATTTTTGAGCGTCCGCGCCTCGATGAGGTCGGCTTCCGAAATAAATTCCTTGTGGAAGATCTCTTCGATTTTTTCGAGCAATTCCTCCGCTTCGGCGGTGCGGGCGGAGATAATGCGCTTTGCCTCCGCCTTGGAGGTGAGTTGCAGTTTTTCGCGCTCCTTTTTGAGCTGCGCCTCCTCTTTTTCAAGTGCGGAAAGGCGGCTCTCCCACTCCTTTTTGAGCTCTTCGGTTTGGGAAAGAAGGGCCTCGGACTGCACTCTGCTCTCCTCCGCCGCCCGCACGGTGTGTTCGAACGCCCGCGCGCCGTCCGACAGGTGCTCCCTTGCCTCGGCGATGATGTCCTCGGAAAGGCCCAGCCGCGAACAGATGAGAAGGGCATTGCTCGGCCCCGGGAAGCCGATCTTCAAGCGGTATAAGGGGCGCAGGCTCGCGCCGTCGAACTCCATGCAGCCGTTCTCCACCCCCTCCGTTTCGAAGGCAAATTCTTTGAGCGCGGAATAGTGGGTGGTGACGATGCCGCGGCACCCCTTTTGGATGAGGTGTACGAGCACGGCGCGGGCAAGGGCCTGCCCCTCCTCGGGGTCGGTGCCGCCGCCCGGCTCGTCGATGAGCACGAAGCTGTTCTTCCCCGCCTGCTCGCAAATCTCTTTCAAATTCAATACGTGTGAAGAAAAGGTGGACAAATTCTCCTCGATGGACTGGCTGTCGCCCACGTCGCAGAACACGCCGTCGAACACGGCGAGGCGGGTCCCCTCCGCGGCGGGCACGAACATGCCGCACGCCGCCATAAGGCAGAACAGCCCGCACATTTTGAGGGTGACCGTCTTGCCGCCCGTGTTCGCGCCGCTGATGAGGAGGAACCCGTAGTCCTCCCCCACCGACACGGAGACGGGCACCGCCGTCTTTTGGTCGAGAAGCGGATGCCGCCCTTTGACGATCTCCACCACTCCCCTTCCGTTGAGCGCGGGCTTTGTACAGCGCAGACGGTAGGCATATTCGGCGCGGGCAAAGTAGCTATCCACTTCGGACAAAATTTCAATGTTCCTCTCAAGGCTCCCGCGCATAACTCCCACGGCATGGGAAAGTTCGCTTAAGATCCGCTCGATCTCCTCCTGCTCGTCGATGATGAGAGAGCGGAGCTCGTTGTTCATCTCGAGCACTTCCTCAGGCTCGACGAATACCGTCTGCCCCGTCTGGGAACGGTCGTGAATAAACCCCTTTACGCTGCGCTTGTATTCCACCTTCACGGGAATGACATAGCGGTCCCCCCGCATGGTGATGACAGCGTCCTGCAGATATTTGCTCTCCTCGCCCACGAGATATTCGGAGAGACGGGCGCGGATCCGCTCGTTCAGAAGGCGTATTTCGCGGCGAATGTTATAGAGGGTCTCGCTGGCGTGGTCGGACACCTCGTTCTCCCCCACGATCTTTTCGCCGATCTCCTCCTCGAGCTTTTGGTTGAAGATAAGCCGCTCGGTGAGCTCTTTCATGCCGCCGATGCTTTCGCTTTGGAAGGAGTGCACCGACTTATGGCACACCCGCGCGGCGCGAAGAAGGAGGGCGACGTCCGTCAGCTCCTTGCAGGAGAGGGTCGCCTTCTTTTCGGCGCGCTCCAAGCTGTCGTCAAGCGGCGGGAAATATTCGATCTTCCCCGCGCCGAGCTCAAAGAGGAGTTCTATCGCCTCCCCCGTGAGAGAGAGAATGCGGCGTGCTTCGGACAAATCGGCAGTCGGCTCCAAGGCAAGCACTGCCTGCCGCCCGCCCTCCAAAGAGGCATAGGAAGAGGCCGCCGCCAAAATTTTATCGAGTTCCAGACGGACGTGATGTTTTTTCATAACAGGCTCCTGTTTGCGTGCCCGCGGTTCGCGCCCGCAAGCGGGGCGTTCTCGGGCGTTTTCACATAAGGGTTGAGTTCTTTTTGTAAGGTGAGGTCGAAAAGATGGCCCGTTTCGTGTTTTTCGATGGAGAGCGGGGCGCAGTTGTACACCTCGAAGCGGCACCCGCCCGCGGCGCGGTAACGGCGCAGGGGGAACTTTCTCCCCTCCTCGTCGGTGAGGGTATAGCGCGTCCGTTTGTCGCAAGTAGCGCAGTTCTTTTCGAAGAGGCAATAACAGAGGTCCATCACCTTTACGCCGCCGAAGTCGAGCGCAAAGATGTTTTCGCCTGCGAGCGCGTCCTGCTCCCGCACGGTGAGCTCCTTGGAGAGGGCGAGAAGGTCCGCCCCCGCCTCCTTCGCCCCCATGACCGCGGCCGCGTTGGTGAGGTTCCATCCCGTGCCCGCGAAAAATTTCTTGTTGTGCGCCCTGGCAAACGGGAGGCCGTAGGAGCCGTCGCAATAAATACCGTCGAAAAGAGGGAGCGCGGGCAAAACTTGCGCCTCGTCCGCCGAAGTGGAGAAGGGGGGCAGATACAAAAACTTTTCGCCCGTCCCCTTTTGCACCTCTTCGGGCGAAATGCGGGCGTAGTCCTGCGGCTTGTAGATGAGAACGTCGGCAAAAAGCCCCGCAAAGTCGTCCGAAATGACCGCCGTGCGCGTTTCCTTTCCCCCTTTCTCGGGCGCGGGAAAGACGAGCTCCGTCTCTTCCAAGCTCTCCCTTGCGGGAGCGAGGTGGGAGACGAGCCTCCCGTAAAAATCGCGTCGAATGGCGTTGAGAGCAGATTTGGGCAGGAAGGCGTTTTCCGTTTGCACCTCTTCAAAGACGGGCTCGAAGGGAAGTCCGTCCGTCTTTTCGAAGCAGGCGCACAGCTCTTCTTTGGTGAGCGGCGCGCGCTTCGCCTCCTCCAAAACGTCATACGTTCTGCAAAAATCGCCCGAGGAGACCTTCGCCCGCTCCCCCTTGAGGAAGGAGAGGGAGAGAAAAATTTTGCGTTTGCGCTCCGAGGAGAGACGGGAGGGAAGCGACGTGTCCGTCGTGAGCCGCACCTCGTCGCCGCGCAGAAGGGGCTCCTGAGAAGAGAGGAAAAAGCCGCCCTTCCCCTCCGCGCGGAAAACAGCTCCCCCCACTTCCTTACCGCCGCGCAAAATTTTGAACCCGTCCCCCTTTCGGGCGGGGTGATCGCTCGTGCAAAAGCTCCCGTCCCGCATCGTCCCGACCAATTCGCCGATGTGCCCCTGCACGTTGCGGGAAAGAAAGCGCTTCTGCCCGAAGGCAAGCCCCTCGGTGTAGTCGCCGCGGTTGTAGGCGCGCTTCAAATCGGAGAGCGCGGAAGTTTCGTTCCCGCCGTTTAAGAGAGCGCGGTAGTAGTTCACCGCCGCTGCAACATACTCGGGACGGCGCATTCTGCCCTCGATCTTGAGCGAGCGCACCCCCGCCGCGAGGAGTTCATTCACTCTCTTCCCTACCGAGAGGTCGGCGGGCGAGAGGGCGTAGGCGAATTCCTCATACCCCGCTCGGTCGATGGAATATTTTTTGCGGCAGGGCTGTTTGCACCGCCCGCGGTTGCCGCTGTTGTTGCCCGCGAAGGAGGAAAGATAGCACTGCCCCGAAAAGCAGGTGCAAAGCGCCCCTTGCACGAACACCTCCGTCTCGACGATCTTTGCGATCTTTTCGATCTCCGAAAGCGGGGTCTCCCGCGCGAGCACCACCCGCGAAAATCCGCAACGCTTTGCAAATTCCGCGCCGCGCACATTGCAGCAGCCCGCCTGTGTGGACAGGTGCAGTACGACCTGCGGAAAGGCTTCCTTCACCCTTTTTCCGAGGAACATGTCCTGCATCAAGATGGCGTCCGCGCCGTCCTCCCACGCCTCTCTTACGCTCTGGAAAAACTCGGAAAGCTCACTGTCCTTTACGAGGGTATTCAGGCAGACGTACACCTTAACGCCGAGCAAATGCGCATACGTTGTGAGTTCTTGCAAAGCGGAACGGCAAAAGTTCTCCGCACTGCTCCGCGCGGAGAATTTGGGAAGCCCGAGATAGATTGCGTCCGCGCCGCTTGAAATTGCGGCGCGGGCGGATAAAATGTCCCCTGCGGGGGCGAGAATTTCACAGTTCATCTTCCGATCGTGCGCTGAATGAGTTCCTGCGCCGCGTCGTAGCCCATCTCTTTGAGACGGCTGTTGCGCGCGGCGACTTCGATGAGAATGGCAAGGTTCCGCCCGGGGGAGATGGGAATGACGAGCTTGGGCACCTTCACCCCCAAAATTTCCTCCGTGTTGCGCTCGCCGCCGATGCGGTCGTACTCCTTCTCCTTCTTCCAAGGCTCGAGCTCCATCACGAGCTCCACCTCTTTTTCGCCGAGCACCGAGCCCGAACCGTACATGTTTTTCACGTTGATGATCCCGATGCCGCGCAGTTCCATAAAGTAGCGGATGCGCTCGGGAGAGGTGCCGATGAGTTCGTTTTCCACCCGCTTGATGAGAACGCTGTCGTCCGCTACGAGGCGGTGTCCGCGCTTGATGAGCTCCATGGCCGTTTCGCTCTTTCCCACGCCGCTGCTGCCCGTGAGGAGCATGCCCACGCCGAAAACGTCCATGAGCACCCCATGGATGGTCGTGGAGGGCGCAAGCAGGCGGTTGAGATAGATGACGAGATCGCTCATAAGGAGAGTCGTCATCTTCCCCGAGCGGAAAATGGGCGTGCCCGTGTCCCGCGCGCAGTCCATGAATTCGGGCAGAACGGGGAGGTCTCGCGAAAAGACGACGCAGGGGATCTCCCCGCAGTCGAAGAGCTTTTTGATCTTTTCGGTCCTCTCCTCCTCCGAGAAAGAACGGAGATATTCATGCTCCGTGAGCCCGATCACCATGATGCGGCGGGTGTCGAAATAGCTGAAAAACCCCGCAAGTCTCAACCCCGGGCGATCCACGCTCGCGCTCGTGAAGGTGAGAATGCCCCGCCCCGCATACAGGAGCTCGAGCCCTAAATCGGCCGCGAACTTGTCGAGCATGAGCGTTTCATTCGGCAAAAACATTTCGTTCATCATGATCCTCCCATCGCAATTTCGAGAGCTTCGGCAACGCCGTCCTCCTCGCAAGAAGAGACGACCGTCGCCATTTTCTTTAGTTCCTCCTGCGCGTTGGAAACGGCAAACTTGCCGCCCGCCGCGCCGATCATGGGCAGATCGTTGAGCTGGTCGCCGATCGCCGCAACTTGTTCCCGCGGAATACGGAAGCGTGCGGAAAGAACATTCACCGCATGCGCCTTGTTCACCCGCGCGGGCAATGCCTCCACCAAAAATTCGTTGGAGGCGGTGATGAAATATCCCTCTCCGAGCCCCTTTTGCAGCCTTTCGATGAGCGCGGCCTTTTCCTCGGAAGGAAGGATCGCCAGCACTTTGTTCACCGTCTTTTGCTTGCGTTTCACGAACCGAGAGAGCGGTTCTTTGCAGACGATCCCCTTTACGCCGCAGACGTCCTCATAGCTCTTCAAGGCGTCGTCGTCGCGGTTGCAATAGAGTTTGTCGTCGATATACACGTGTATGTGAAGGTTTTCCCTTTCGAGGAAGGTCACCGCCCTTAATGCCTCTTCGGGGGTAAACCCGTCGTTTTCGAGAACTTCGCCCGTTGCAACGTCGGCGATCATTCCCCCTTGATAGGCGGCGACGAGCCCCTCTTCGAGCCCCAACTCCTTGAGACGGGGACGGATGGAGCAGAGCATTCTGCCCGTGACGACGGCAAACACGCCGCCCGCCGCCCGATATTCTTTGATTGCCTCGATGTTCCTTTGTGAGATCGTGCCGTCGGCGCGCACCAAGGTGCCGTCGAAATCGGAAAGAAAAAGCGGATATCTCATAGATTTTCAAAATATTCCCGTATGCGCTTTGCGAGCGCGGGGCCGACCCCTTCCGCCCCCGCAAGTTCCTTTTCGGAGGCGTGCATGATCTTGTCGATAGTGCCGAACTTCTCCATCAGCGCCTTTTTCTTCTGTTTGCCCACGCCGTCGATCTCGTCGAGCACGGAGGCGAGGTTGCGCTTGCTGTGCAGGTTGCGGAAATAGGTAATGGCAAATCGGTGCGCCTCGTCGCGGATACGCTGTACCGTCTGCAACGCGTAGTCGCGGCGGGAGAGCTTGACGCTCTCGGGGCTCGACAGGGTGAAGATCTCCTCCTCCTGCTTTGCAAGGGAGATGAGGTCGATGCCCGTGACGTTGAGTTCGTCGAAAATTTGCTTGACGGCGGAGAGCTGCCCCTTGCCGCCGTCGATGACGATGAGTTGGGGCTTCGGAAACCGCTCTTCCTCGTCCGTGCCGAGCTTTGCAAGGCGGCGGGAGAGCACTTCTTTCAAAGAGGCGAAGTCGTCCGCGCCCTCCACCGTTCTGATCTTGAAGCGGCGGTAGGCATACTTATCCGCCTCGCCGTCGGTGAACACCACCATGCTCCCCACCTTGTCCACGCCCGAAATGTCCGAAATATCGTAACATTCCATGCGCTTGGGGTATCTTTGGAGCCCGAGCAACATCTGGAGGCGCGCGCAGGCGTTCTTTGTCATGTCGTTCTTGTGCTCGATGGCGGAGACGGACTTTTCGAGGTACTCCTTGGCATTTCCCATCGCCATGTTCGCAAGCTCCCGCCGCACCCCCAATTTGGGGCGGACGATCTCGGGGCGTTTTCCCGTCTTTTCAAAGGCATAGTCGCGGAAGAGCTCGTCATCGAAGAGCTCGTCGGTGATGATCTCATGCGGAAATTCGTGGTTGGTGTAATATTGGATGAGGAAGGAAAGAAAGCTCTCCCCCTCTTCGCCCGCGCCCTCCTCGAGGGGGAAGTTGCGGTTGCCCTGCATGACCCCCTTGCGGGTGACGAGCACGCTCAAAACGGCGTACAGCCCGTTGGAAGCGACCGCCCAGATGTCCGCGTCCACGTCACGCGGCATGGAAGTAATGCGCTTTAGTTGCAATTTTTTGAGCATACCGATGCGGTCGCGGTACTCCATGGCGAGCTCGAACTCCTCGTTTTCGGCAAACATCGCCATTTTTTCGCGCAGAAGCGCTTCGGCCTCTTCATAATTTCCCGAGAGAAAGGAGATCGCCTTCTCCACCCGCGCCGCGTATTCTTCCTCCGTGCAAAGGTGGGCGCAGGGTGCGAGGCAACGCCCGAGATGATAGTTGAGACAGGGCTTTTTGGGCTTCTCGGTGATGGAAGTGTTGCAAATGCGCACGTTGTACACCTTTGCCGCAACGTCCAGAATGTCCTTGCAGGAAATGCCCCCCATAAAGGGACCGAAATATTTGCCATCCTTTTTCACCCTGCGGGTGATGGAGAGGTGGGGAAACTTCTCCCGCGTGTGCACTTTGATGTAAGGGTAAGTTTTGTCGTCTTTGAGAAGGATGTTGTATTTTGGCTTATATTTTTTGATGAGGTTGTTCTCGAGGGCGAGGGCGTCCACCTCGGTGGGAGCGACGATGTAGGAAAAATCGGCGATCTGTTCCACCATGGCGCGCACTTTGACGGGTTTTTCGGAGGAGTGAAAGTACTGCCGCACGCGGTTTTTGAGGACGCGCGCCTTGCCGACGTAAATGATCGTGCCCTCGCTGTCGAGCATGAGGTACACGCCCGGGCAATCGGGCAAAAGTTTGAGTTTTTCTTTGAGTACACTCTCACTCATACCCATATTATACACAAGTCGTCAAGGTTTTTCAAG
>CANQPO010000041.1 GCA_947625695.1 uncultured Clostridia bacterium
ACATCTCCATGTACGCCCTGACCCCCGAGGACGGCACCCCCATCTACACCGACTACCTCAACGGCGAGCTGCCCGACGGCGACGAGGTGCGGGAACTTTACGACTACGGCTATGCCCTCTTGAAGGAGCGGGGCTATTTGCGCTATGAGGTGAGCAATTTTGCGAAGAAGGGGTACGAGAGCCGCCACAACCTCAACTATTGGAGGCGGGGGGAGTACATCGGGTTGGGCGTTTCGGCGAGTTCCTTCTTCTTCGGCAAACGGTTTACCAACACCTTCGATCTCGACGAGTACATGAAGTGCGTGCTCTCGGGCTTCCCGCCCGTGGTGGAGAGCGAGACGGTGGAAAAAGAGGACGCGAAGTTCGAGTTTGTGATGCTCGCCCTGCGCACGGTGTACGGAATATCTGCGCATAAATATACAGAGGCCTTCGGGAGCGATTGGAGGGAAGATTTTGCAGACGCTTACCAAAAAACGAGGCGATATCTCGAGGAAGAGGGGGACGTCACTCGCATCAAAGATGAATATTTATACGTGCAAAATCAAATTTTGACCGAATACATGAACGGCTGAAAACAGGCGGCGCGGGCGGAAAATTCCGCCCGCGCCGCCATATTCAATGCTTTTCTTATTCAAATCGAAAGAATTATTTTCGAAGTGACACCCCCTCAGTCTCGGCTGCGCCTCAACAGCTCCCCCTCAAGGGGGAGCCAAGGGGGAAAACGAGAAAAGAATTGTGCGAAGTTGCGGTTCAATGCCACAGTTTATCTTGGTCGAAGCCGAACACCTGCACCACCTCGAAGAGGTCGCAGTTCGCAATGTCGCAGGTGGTGCACACGATCCCGCCGTCCGAGTCGATGTCGTAGCCCGCGTACTTGTACGCCTGCCACACGAGGTGGGAGCAGTGGGTCGTTTTGGGCTCGGGGCCTTGGTCCTTCGGGGAGCCGAAGAAGCCCGTGAGAATGGAATATTCGATCCCGTGCAGGTGGTTTGCCGCATACACCGCGATCTGCTTGCGCTCCTCCTTCGTCTTGTCCTTGAGGCGGAGCACCATGAAGTTGGAGGCGTATTGGAACCACTCCGCGCTCCCCCGCGAGCTCTTGAGCCCCGGGCCCACGCACTCGAGAATGGTCTTGGTCGCCCCGTCGATGACGATGGCGGCGTGCCCGTTCCGCCAGCCGAAGGTATGGCAGGAGGAGCTCACAATGACGTCCCCCTCCTCGAGTGGGGCCATGGGAATGAGGGAAAAGACGATCTCCTCGCCCTCTTCGGTCACTCTTTTGTACCCCTTGATCTGGTCGTGCGGGGTGGTGAACGCCGCCGCCTCATGCTCAAACACGTACTCACGGTAAAGCGCCTCCTGAAAGGGGAGGATGCTGAGCGGATTTTTTTTGAGTTCCTCGAGCGCCGGACGTTTGAGCCCCGTTTGGTGGTAGAGGACGTCGATATCCTCCTCCGTCCATTCGTCCTTCATGACAAGCTCCGAAATGTCCTCTTTGGGGCGGAGCGGAGGATAGTAGGCGGAGTTGTCCACCACCCCCTCGGCAATCGCAAGAAAAAACACGATGAGGAGGATGAGCGCAAGAAGCACGGCAAAAAAGCCGAGAAAAATGCGGGCGATGAGTCGTTTCTTTGGCAAGGGGAGTTCTCCTTCTGTTCTCCCAAACAGTATAGCTCTTTTCGCCGAAACTGTCAACCGTCTGCAAAAAAGTTCGCTCGATTTTCACATTGTGTTTGAAGAGGGCTTTTTCGGGCTTTAAGTGCGTTCCCTGCGGGCGAGAATTTCCCCCGTCTCGCTGTCGAGGAGGAGGGAGAGAATATCCCCCTCGCCGTTCACAATGCCCACATAGTAGTAATTTTTGTCTCTTCTTAAGAGGCGGACGTGGAATTCGCCGTAAAATTCGCCGCCGCGGGTCATCTTTGAAATGTAGTCCTTTTCGCTGTCCACCGCCTTTTCAAGCGCCTCGCGAGGGGAGAGGGTGTTTTCCGTTTTGACGCTCGTCGCTACGATGTCCTCCGCCGTGCCGTCCTTCACCACCCGCACCGAGAGGGAGCCCTCGGGGAAGGTCTCCGCCGTGCGGGAATAGAACCAGTCCCCCGTGACGCTACGGAAGGACATGTCGCCGCCCTTTGGCACGTCCTCGAGGAAATAAATTTCATACTCTCCCGCAGAGGGAGTCTTTTCGGCGAGCACAGCTTCCAAAAGGTTGCTCTTCTGCGCCGCAACGCCGTCGCAGAGGAAGGGGTATTCTCTGCTCACGCAGGAGACGGTGAGGGTGTAATTTTCGGTCTCGGCGCGGAAAATATCCCTTTTTTCGTCCGAAACGTGGGCATAATAGTCATACGTCCCGCACGCCGAGAGGGCGGGCAGGAGGAGCAAAAGGCTCAAAAAAGAGAGAAAATAGCGTTTCATAGTCCATGAATATGAAAAAGAAAGAGAAATTTATGTCTTTTCGGTTGCTTTTTCCCGCGCGGTATGGTAAAATATAAAGACTATATAAGCCTCGGAAAATCTGCAAAATGAAAAAAATCATCTTAAAAACCGCGTTGATCACCTTCGGTGTCACGATCGTTCTGGCGATCTCCCTGTTCGGGATCGTCTCCTTCTGCGCACCCGCTTCCATGATGCGGTTCTGCGAGTCCATCGGGCTCGAGAACATCAGCGGTGATTACGCATATCAGGAATACCAGAACACCAAAAAGCTCGACTATCTCGCCCACTCCTTCGAAATTGCCGCCGATCACGGTAGCTATTCGGTGGCGGACGAGCGGTTCGAGGAACTCTACGGAGAGAGCGGCAGCGAGCGGAGACAGGAATTTGCCGAATACTGCGCGCAGCAGGACAATTCCGCGCTCAACGAAAAGGTGCCCGATTTCGGCTACCGCGCCTATCTCTGCGGACAGGCGGCAACGGTCAAATACCATTTGGCGCTCACGGACGACGAAAAGTCGGCGGTGTGCGACTTTGCCATCGGGGAAACGGCGGAAGCCCTCTCGGAGGACAGCCCCGTCATCTCCCTCGCCGTCGCCTGTATCGACAACAAGGACGGAGACTTCTGCTCCCTCCTTCTCGGCAAGGTGGAGGGGGAGAGGAAGTTCCTCAAAGAGAATGCCCATTATCAAAATCTCGTAAAATTTTTGGAGGAAGCGGTCAATGAGCAGTAAAATCATCAAGGAGGGGCTGACGTTCGACGACGTGCTCCTCATTCCGCAGGCGTCCGACGTGCTCCCCGCGGAGGTGGATATCCACACCAAGCTCACCGAGGAGATCACGTTGAACCTTCCCATCATCTCCGCGGCAATGGATACGGTGACGGAGAACCGCCTCGCCATCGCCATGGCGCGGGAAGGGGGCATGGGGATCATCCACAAGAACATGTCCATCGAGGAACAGGCCAAGGAAGTGGACAGGGTAAAGCGCAGCGAACACGGCGTCATCACCGATCCCTTCTTCCTCGAACCGCAGAACCTCGTGCGGGACGCCGTGGCGCTCATGGAACGCTACCGCATCAGCGGCGTGCCCATTACCGAAGAGGGCAAGCTCGTCGGCATTTTGACCAACCGCGATCTCCGCTTCGAAACAAATTACGACCAGCCCATCGCCAACGTGATGACGAAGGAACATCTCGTCACCGCGCCCGTGGGCACTTCTCTTGAAGAGGCGCAAAAGCTCCTCGGCAAGCACCGCATCGAAAAACTTCCCATTGTAGACGAAAAGGGCTTCTTAAAGGGGCTCATCACCATAAAGGACATCGAAAAGAGCATTCAATACCCCAATTCCGCGCGCGATAAAAACGGCAGGCTCCTCGTGGGCGCGGCGGTAGGCACCGCGGCAAACACCATGGAGCGGGTGGCGGCGCTCGTGGAGGCGAAGGTGGACGTCGTCGCCATCGATACGGCGCACGGGCACTCCGCCATGGTTCTCAAAAAGGTAGCGGAGATCAAGTCGAAATATCCCTCCCTCACCCTCATTGCGGGCAACGTCGCAACGGCGGAGGCGACAAAGGCGCTCATCGAAGCGGGCGCGGACGTCGTAAAAGTGGGCATCGGCCCCGGGTCCATCTGCACCACGCGGGTGGTGGCGGGCATCGGCGTGCCGCAACTGACGGCAGTCATGGACTGCGCGGAGCAAGCGGACAAGCTCGGCAAGCGCATCATCGCGGACGGCGGCATCAAGTACTCGGGCGACATCGTAAAGGCGCTCGCGGCGGGCGGAAGCGCGGTGATGATCGGCTCGCTTCTTGCGGGCACGGCCGAAAGCCCCGGCGAGATCGAGCTCTATCAGGGCAGAAGTTTTAAGGTATATCGCGGCATGGGGTCGCTCTCCGCAATGGCGGCGGGCAGTAAGGACCGCTATTTTCAGGAGGACGCAAAGGACGCGCGCAAGTTCGTCCCCGAGGGCGTGGAGGGGAGAGTTCCCTACCGCGGGAGCGTGTCGGAGATCATCTACCAGCTCAAGGGCGGCCTGCGCTCGGGCATGGGATACTGCGGCAAGCACAACATCGAGGAGCTCCGCACTTCCTCCGAATTTATCCGTATTACGAATGCGGGCCTTCTCGAGAGCCACCCGCACGACATCTCCATCAGCAAAGAAGCGCCGAATTATACGTCGAGGAACTGAGATATTCACGAAAATCTTTTGCTGGCGCAAAATCTTTTTCCGTGAGGAAACTTGCGTTTGCGTCTTAACTTGGTCGGTCCTCTCATTCGTTTCATCGGACAATAAGGCAAAAGTAATTGCCAAATTGGGTCGCCCACGGCGGAAGTAAATTCCGCCTAAGGCAAGTGATTGGAAGCCTTCGAAGCCGTTCTTAAATTACGTCACCCTGAGCTCTGTCGAAGGGTGTCCGCATTATTATAAGGACATTCCTCGGCTACGCTCGGAATGACGTATTTAGAACACGCCCTCTCCTGAGGAGGGGGATTAAGGGGGTGGTGTCTTTTGTTCTTAATATGCGCCGCCACATTCACCACCTCAGTCACTTCGTGACAGCTCCTCCTAAGGAGGCGCCTTTGTTGCACGCCTTCGCCCAGCGGACCTTACCCCCCACAGAAAATTCAAGCAAAAAAAGAATTCCTTTCGGGAGTTCTTTTTCGATATTATTCTAATTCGATATTATTCAAAAAAGAGGAAGATATGCTTCATCAAAAAGTTTTGGTGCTCGACTTCGGCGGGCAGTACAATCAGCTCATCGCGCGAAGAGTGCGCGATTTGGGCGTCTACTGCGAACTTCTGCCATGCGACATTTCCCCCGAACAGATCAAAGCCTTTTCGCCCATCGGCATCATCTTTACGGGCGGCCCCAACAGCGTGTACGACGAGGCGGCCCCCCGCATTTCTCCCGAAACGCTCGCCCTCGGCGTGCCCGTGCTCGGCATCTGCTACGGCGCACAGCTCATCGCCCACACCTTGGGCGGCAAGGTCGTCCACGCGAATAAGAGCGAATACGGCAAGCGGGAATTCTCCTTTGTAAAGAAAAACCCGCTCGCCTCAAACATTCCCGAAACAAGCGTCTGCTGGATGAGCCACACCGACCTCGTGCAGGACCTTCCTTTTGGGTTCGAGACGCTCGCCTCCACCCAAAGCTGCGAGAATGCCCTCTTCGGCTGCGAAGAGAAAAAGATCTACGGCGTGCAGTTCCACCCCGAAGTGGTGCACTCCGAGTACGGCAACAAGCTGCTCGAAAATTTCCTCTATCTCGTCTGCGGCGCGAAAGGGGACTGGACGATGAAGAACTTTGCTCAAGAGCAGGTGGAAAAACTGCGCGCCCGCATCGGCGGCGGCAAGGTGCTCTGCGCCATGTCGGGCGGGGTGGATTCGGCGGTCGCGGCGACGCTTGTGCACCGCGCCGTTGGGGAGAACCTCACCTGCGTGTTCGTCGATCACGGCCTTCACAGAAAAGACGAGCCCGAGGAAGTCATGCGCGTGTTCAAAGAGGACATGGGCATGAACCTCATCAAAGCGGACGCGGGCGAGCGCTTCCTCGGCGCGCTCAAGGGGGTGACCGACCCCGAAAAGAAGCGGCACATCATCGGCGATCTCTTCATCCGCGTGTTCGAAGAGGAGGCGAAGAAAATCGGCAAGGTCGATTTTTTGGCGCAGGGGACCATCTATCCCGACGTCATCGAGAGCGGAAAGGGGAAGAGCGCGGTCATCAAGAGCCACCACAACGTGGGAGGGCTGCCCGACGTCATCGACTTCAAGGAGATCGTCGAACCCTTGCGCGACCTCTTTAAGGACGAAGTGCGGCGGGTGGGGCTCGAGCTCGGGCTCCCCGAAAACATCGTGCGCCGCCAGCCCTGCCCCGGGCCCGCGCTCGCCATCCGCATCATGGGGGAGGTCACGCGGGAAAAACTCGAAACGGTGCGCGACGCCGACGCCATCTTCCGTGAGGAGATCGCCCGCGCGGGGCTTTCTCAGGACATCTGGCAGTACTTTGCCGTACTCACCGACAGCAAGACGGTGGGGGTGCAGGGGGATTTTCGCACCTACGAAAACGTCATCGCCCTCCGCGCCGTCACGAGCGTGGACGCTATGACCGCCGATTGGGCGCGCATTCCGTTTGAAGTTTTGGAGAAAACGTCCGTGCGGATCACCAACGAAGTAAAGCATGCCAACCGCGTGGTGTACGACGTCACCTCCAAACCCCCCGCAACGATCGAGTGGGAGTAGTATTCACGAAAAATCTTTTGCTTAGTTTCGCACAATTCTTTTCCTCGATGTCATACCGACCGAGGCGCCGCGCGCCGAGTGGAGTGTATCCCCATGGTTTTCAGCGAACCGAACATCGGAAAATAATTGTGCGAGGAAACTTGCGTTTGCGTCTTAACTTACTTGGTCCTCTCATTCGTTTCATCGGACAATAAGTTGCAAGAGTGCAACAAATGGGGTCGCCCACGGCGGAAGTGAATTCCGCCTAAGGCACGTAATTTATTTCGCACAATTTTTTTCCTTGTGCTATACGCAGTGCTATACGCAAATCGCTTTAATTGTCACCCTGAGCGGAGCGAAGTGGAGTCGAATGGGTCTCTACCGCATTATAAAATGGCGAGATTTCTCCAAGCGCTACGCTTGGTCGAAATGACATATTTAGGATAGTGTGCGAGCGGAATAAGGTATTAGGGACAGCAAGGAAAATGGCCCCCCTTTCGGCACTGCGTGCCACTTTCCCCCGCTCCGCGAGGGACAGCAGGTGGGAAACGAAACGCGGTTCCTAAAATGTCACCCTGCCCCGCCCGCACGTTCCAAATTGTCACCCTGCCCCACCCGCACGTTCCAAATTGTCACCCTGAGCGGAACGCAGTGGAGTCGAATGGGTCTCTACCGCATTATAAAATGGCGAGATTTCTCCACTTCGCCTGCGGCTACGGTCGAAATGACATATTTAGGATAGTGTGCGAGCGGAATAAGGTATTAGGGACAGCAAGGGCAACCTCTTGCCCACCCCTTGAGGGGTGGGTGCCGACGAAGGAGGCGGAAGGGGTGTCTGTAAATCGTAACAAAACACCCCCTCAGTCATTCGCAAGCTCATGACAGCTCCCCCTCAGGGGGCAGCTGAGAAAAACCATTCAAACCATATGAAAAACATCTTTTTGCTTGACATGGACGATACTTTGCTCGACTTTCCCAAGGCCGAGCGGGCGGCGCTCTTTACCACCCTTGCCGCCTTTGGCATCGGGCAGGACGAACGTCTCCTTGCCCGCTACCACATGATCAACGCCGCTCTGTGGGAGGCGCTCGAGAGGGGAGAGATCGAACGGGAAGCCTTAAAGGTAAAGCGCTTTTCCCTCCTCTTCGAAGAGTTCGCGCTCCCCGCCGACCCCGCCGCCGTCTCCGCCGCCTATTTTGCCAATATGGCGGAGTGCTGCTTCCCCTACGAGGGGGTGCATTCCTTCCTCAAAACGCTGCAAAACGCAGGACGTATTTACATTTGCACCAACGGCGGCGAAAAAATTCAGCGCCGCCACATCGCGCTTGCGGGGTTTGCGCCCTATCTTGAAGGGGTGTTCATCTCCGAAGAATTGGGCGCGGACAAGCCCTCTGCGGCGTATGCAGACCGCGTGCTTTCCCGCATCGAAAACTTTCGTCCCGAGAAGGCCGTTTACCTCGGCGACAGCCTCACCTCGGACAAGAAGTGTGCCGAGGTCATGGGGGTGGACTTTGTCCTCTTCGCCCCGCGCGGCGTTCCCGAGGGCTATACGGGAAAGGCGGCAAGAACTTACGGCGAGGCGCTCTCCTTCATGCTTCGCTGAAAAATTGTTTGTTGTACACAACGGAAGGGTGCGAAGGCGCGAGCTCTTCCGTTTTTTTATGGAAAAATTTCGCGCGTTCCCTGTCTCCCAAGGCGTAAAAACAGCATACAAGTTCTAAATACGGGGTGAGAGAGCGGCATGCGGGCTCTTCGAAGTCCCCCTCCTCGGCGTGGTCGCGGCAGACGAGCGCCCCCTCGAACCAAACGATCGCCTCCCGCCACTTCTTCTCCTCCTCAAAGAGTTTTCCGAGCATACAGCACACCGTCGCCCGCGGTTCGCCGTAGCGGAAACTGCGCAGAAGGGCGAGGTAGGCGTTCTCCCTGTCCCCCCGCGCCTTGTAGCAGGCGGAGAGGGTCTTGCAACCCTCGATTTTATTGACGTACCACCCGTCACCTCCGAGCATCTCCTCAAGCACCGCGATCGCCTCGAGGTAGAGCCCGTTATAAAAGAGCTCCTTGCCGTAGTAGCACTTCTCTCGCTCGCCGAGGGGCTCTTCCTTCGCCCATTTTTGGAAGATGTGCAAGTTTCGCGCGCCCCGCACCTTGTTGCTGCCGAGGTGGAGCACGCGGAAATTCTCGCGGACGATCTTCCCGCGCGGCACGATGCACTCGTGGATGCGCCCCTGCCACACAAAGCCCGTCTCCCTTTTTAAGAACCGTTCGCGGAAAAAGGTGAAGGCGGGCTTTCCCACGCGGTCGAGCCCCACGTCATAGGGGCACATCACCATGTCGGGGGCCTCCTCTTCGAGCCGCTTTCTGAGGGCGGGGAAGAGGGCGGCGCTCTCTTTTGGGATGACGTCGTCCGCGTCCAGCCAGCACAAATAATCCCCCTCGGCCTTGGAAAAGGCGAAGTTCCGCGCCGCCGCAAAATCGTCTGTCCAAGTAAATTCATACACTTTTTTTGTATATTTATGCGCAATTTCCACCGTCTTATCGGAGGAGCCCGTGTCGGCGATCACGATCTCGTCAAAGAGGGGCGCAGCGCAGCCGAGACACCGCGCAAGCACCTCCTCCTCGTCCTTCACGATCATGCACAACGAAACGTTCATCTGTCACCTCTATTTTGTTTTCAGGATATGAAAAACGCGCATTGTTTTGTTCATATACGATCAATTACATCTTTCAACATTGAAAAAATGTAAACAAATTTCGACAAAAACCCCAATTTTACCCTTAATAAGGTTGACAAAAGGGGGGGGGTAGACTTATAATAGACATATAATAGTGAAATATAGGAGGACTGCGGAAAATGTTTTTCAAAAAACCTCAAATCATCAGATTTGAACAGAACCATTGCAATGCAAAGGTTGACGACAACAGCGTGCTGTTTGTTCGCGTAACGGACGAAGTCGAGGATAAAAACGCGATGTTCGAAGTGCCGTTTACGCACAACGCATACGTCATCAAGGGCGGCGGCGACGGCAGGCTCTATAAGAGCGGTACATATGACGTTTTTGACGACAAAAAGGAAGTGAAGGCGTGGAAGAAGGGCATTTCGGTTGACATCGTATATATGCCCAAAGATACGAGCGTGCTCATTCTGTGGGGAACGCCCGAGAAGGTGAAATACCGCGACGAGGCGAGCAACAAAGTGATAAGCGTCGGCGCGCGCGGTCAGTTCGGCATCACCATCGTCAATCACGAGCAATTTTTCCGCAAGGTCGTCGGCATAAGAAAGGAGTTTGATCTCGACGACTTCAAAAAGCGGTTTTCCGCCGCGGTCGTGAATGAGTTCGCCGATTGCTTCCTGAAAGTCGTTGGCGATTCGAAACTCACTTACGATAAGTTCGACGCCAACCGCAAGTCGATTGGATTGAAAGTCGGCGCCATTCTGAGCCCCAAGTTTGAGGAATCGTGGGGCATCGCGCTCGTCGATTTCATCATCGAGTGGCTCGGTATTTCCGAAGAGGACAGCAACGCAGTCGAGGATGCGGCGGCGGAAGCGAAAAAACAGGAAAAGCTCAAGGAATATCTCGCCGAACTCGAGCGGCTCAACGACAAGGAGTGGGAGCGCGAAAAGTATCTCCGCCAACTCGAGCTGCAGGATCGCAACGCCTATTACGAGGTGTTAAAGGTCGTCGGGCATCCTCCGGTAGCGGGCGCAGCTGCGGCGGGCGTTTCTCCGGTGGGCGGCGCCGGTTCTTCGTTCTGCCCTCACTGCGGCGGTCCGATCAAGGGCGGCGATATCTTCTGTCCCAAGTGCGGCAAACGGGTGGTAAAAGAAGCCGTTATTTGCCCGCATTGCGGAAAGAGCAATGAAAGCGAAGCAATGTTCTGCGCAACCTGCGGAACGAAATTAAAATAAACGATAAGGAGAACGAAAATGTTTTTTTTCAGAAGAAAGAAGGCGTCCCAAAAGAACGGGGAAGACAGAGAGCTCATCAGTGAGAACGAGAGAGCGGTCGAGGCATTGTTGATCCTCTCCGCCGATAACGAGGAAATGGAAAAAGATCTTCGCAGTCTCAAAGAGAAGCTGAAGTATCTCACCCCTTCCGACGACGGGAAAATTTACGATTACGACAAGAAGATCAGAAATCTGATCGAAGACATGCGCATCGCGCTTGTCAAGGCAGACGGCGAGACGAGCAAGAAGGTGGAAGGGGCGCTTTTGCAGATCAAGCTCACCATCGCCGACAGAAACGCCAAGATCTGACGGGGAGGAGAGTGCGATGTGGCCGTTCAAAAACAAATTTGACAGACTCACCCGTGAAGATGTTGTCGAAGCCATTTGCAAACTCGAACAGGAGTCAAAGGCGATCGAGGACGGATTGGGCGCAAAACAAAAGCAGATCGACGATCTGATGGCGCGCGGCAAGGCGGAAAAGACCAAAGAGATCAAACTGTTCTATGCCAAAAAGATCAACGCGCTCAAAACGGAGCGGGAACAGAGCGTGCAACGGGCAATGTACATAATGTACAATATCCAATTGCTGCAAAAATTGAAAACCGCAATCGACGACAATCAATTTTTCAAGAACACTTCCAAGACTTCGCTTGGAAATCTTCTTGCAGACCAAAAAGGGCTTGCAAACTTCTTGAACAAGACGCTCGGTACACGCGTTGCGGCGGAGGATGTGCTCACTTCTGCCGACGAGACCTTCCGCGCCGTAGAGAGCGCCTATGAGAAGAACGAAAGCATCTATGGCATGAGCGCAGAGGACAACGCTCTGCTTGCCATGTTCGAAACGGAAGAGCAAGTCAACGACGAGCAGGAGATGTTCGCCGAAACCCCCGCCAAGAAGCCGAATGGCGGAGAAAACTAAGGAGAGGACCATGGCAAACAATACGACTACGAAAAAGGAAATCGAAAAGAGGATGCTGATCAAACGGACGGTCAGCGAAATGGAAAAGCAGATCCAAAAGCTGGAGAAGCAGAAAGAGGCATATATCGAGATGGGGAAGCAGGCGAAGCAGCGCGGACTTACGGCGCAGTATAACCTCGCGCTTTCCGGACTTCGCATGACGATTGCGCAACAGCGGCGGGTCTACGAGATGAAGCTCAATTTCGAGATCACTTCGCAGATGAAAGATATGACCAAGATGACGTCCGATTTCCTTGCGGGCATGGGCAGCCTCAGCAAGGATATGATGAAGCTCACCAAAGAGACGGACTTCAAGAAAGTGCAGCAGCAATTCGAAGAGGCAATGATGGGCGTTGCGGTACAGGCAGAGCAGATGGAAGAGTTCATGGAAGAAACGGAGTCCTCTTTCTCTACGCATAGCGCAAGCAGTGAGGCAGATAACGCCGAACTTGAGGCTCTTATGACGAACGAAGCGAGCATGGAGGGCTCTACCGAAAGCGACATCGAAAAAGAGCTCGACGCATTGAAGAAGAAGATGTCGGAGTAATTCCGCTTCGGATAAAAATTGTACAAGGGAGATTTTAATATGGATCTGAACAAAACCAAAAAAGTTCTCAAAAAGACACTTCGTAAATTCAACAAAAAACTTGATTTTAAGATTGAAGTAGAGGAACAGTGCGTAAAAGCCACGAATAGCATCACGATCAACGGTTATGATGATGACATTTTTGTCTCGTTCGAATTTTACAGCGGGGGTTGCGCCTATTATGAGTTTTATTTCGATTATCTTGATAAAACAGGTTCTACCCTTAATCTGATTAACGATTTTAACGAGAATGTGCTCCACCTCAAAGCGAGCATTACTTCGAAGGGGTGCCTCTATGTATGCCACACGGTGCAATATCTCACGGAAAAGACCCTTCCCGAATGCACGTACCGTGTTCTTGGCTCTTTGACTGAGGACAATACAAAGAAGTATCTTCAACCTTTGACAGCAATTACTGTCAGTAAGTAAAATTTGTTTCACGTGCCCGAGGGGCCGCAGAGCATTCTTGCGGCCCTCTCGGAGAGTGCAATGATCAGGAGAAAAATATGAAGAATTGGGAGTTCCGATGCAAAGGGTGTGATGCGCAACTCACCGCGGATATAACGCTCGCCGACGGGTTGGTGGAGTGTCCTTATTGCCAACGAAAAAATCCCGTACCGCGCAAAGAAACTTCTTCCGAAGCCTTAAGATATCTGCATGACGGAACGGCTGCCCTCGACGTTTGCAAGTTCGAGGACGCATTTACATATTTCCAAAAGGCCGCGGAGCTCGATAATAACGAGCCAGAGGCATATTTCGGTATGGCGCTTGCGCAGTATAAGGTGCAATACCTCAAGGACGAAGTAAACAACTGTCTGCAACCCATCTGTCATGAAATTTCGGAGAAAGTATTCACCGAGGATAAGAACTATAAAAAGGCTCTTGAACTTGCCACGGTGGAACAGAAGAAAGTCTACCGCAGAAAGGGCGGGGAGATAGACGACATCCGCGATGAATTTTGTGCGCTTGAAAAAAGCGGACTTTCCTATGACTGCTTTCTCTGTGTAAAAGTAACGGAAGAGGACGGGACGCATACAGAGGACTATAACCGCGCCAACGATATATATTATCATCTGAAAGACAAAGGATATAAGCCTTTCTATTCCGAGCGGGAGATGAAGGGGCGGACGGGGTCCGCTTATGAAGCATTGATTTTGTATGCTCTTTACACTTCGGAGTGTATGCTGCTCGTATGCTCGAACGAGGACTATTTACAGACGAAGTGGGTGAAGAACGAATACACCCGTTTTATCAACCTCATGCAAGAAGGGGGGAAGGAGCGGGACGCACTGACGTTTGTGTTTGCGGGGAAGCCTATCGAAAAACTTTCGAACGGCAAGAAGATACAGGGGATCGACCTTTCAAAGCCGGACGCATACTCTCTCATTGCCGAATATGTTGAAAAGCACACTCCCGAAGCGAGAAAAAAGCGGGAAGCGGAAGAACAGAAGAGGAAAGAGGCGTCTGAGGAACAGACGCGGATCATAGAAGAACAGCGCCGCCTGATGGAAGAGCAGCGCAAAGAGCTTGAAAAACTACAAGCGGCGCGGCAAGCACAACCCGCCTCCAACATGTCGGCCGAGGAGTTGCGCGCTTTGATGCAGAAAGCAATCGAGGATGACCGAGAAACCAAAACCCAGGCTGAGAAAGAGCGCAAGGCGGAAATTGCGAAACGGAAGTTTTATACGGTCGATGAAAAAGTGTGCATTGGATGCGGTCTTTGCGCTAAGGAATGTCCGCATGGCGCCATAATGCAAGGGAGCTATGTCGCTAGGGGACACAAGTTCGCCTCCTATCATATTAATGACAACTTATGTGATCGTTGCGGCGATTGCCGAACGGTCTGTCCTCAGAATGCGATTACCGGCGCTTATGTGTCATTGCCTTCCGATCATAAAAATGAAGTGTCAGTCAAGGAGTTTCTCTCGTCCGAAGAGGAGAAGAGACTCCGCGAAAGAGAAGCGGCCCGTGTGGGGCGCGATCAGTGTCTTGCGCAGAGCGAATTCGATAGGAATAGGACCATCTTAACAAAGTATAAAGGGCAAGGGGGAAAAGTTTACATTCCAAGAGGCATACAGGCCATCGGCAACGGGGCGTTTTACAATTGTTCGAATCTTACGGAGATCGTCTTTTGCGGCAGTTTAGCGACCATTGGAAGTTCTGCGTTTTTCCGCTGTGTCAATCTAACCCATGTGGCAATTTCCGACAACTTGACGACGATTTGTGACAATGCTTTTGATGGCTGTTCGAACATGGAAAAGGTGGATTTTTCGCACAGCCTCACGTCCATCGGAAATTATGCCTTCAGAAATTGCAAAAAGCTAAAGGAGGTCATCATTCCCAACAGTGTCACCTCCATTGGAGACAGTGCCTTTAAGGGCTGCACGGCACTTGAAAAACTTATCATTCCCGATAGCGTCGAATCCATCGGCAAAGGTTTAATCGACGGGTGCGATAATCTGAAAGAAGTGACTCTCCCCAAGCGTTATAGTCAATTTCAACTTCAAGAGGGGGTGAACGCAGACCCTGCCGCCGTTTTAGAGGCGTTTCGGTTAAAGATAGAGGATGAGGACCGCATACGCCGCGAAGAAGAGGCTGTCCGCCGCAACTATCTTGCCCAATTCCAAATGAAGGATGGCTGCCTTGTGAAGTATGTTGGGAAAGGGGGCAAGGTCATTATTCCCGAAGAAATCACCGAAATCGGCTACGGCGCTTTCAGCGATTGTTCGAACGTGCACGAGGTCATCATTCCCAAAAGCGTGACGAGGATTGCACGCCGTGCGTTTGCAAATTGTGAGGAACTTGAAAGCATTGAGATCCCGGACAGCGTGAAAGAAGTCGGCAATGAGGCGTTCTACAATTGCCAGAATCTTAAAAAGGCCGTCCTTCCAAACAGTGTGACGACGATTTCTGACAGCACGTTTTCAATGTGCGTAAAATTGTCGGAGATTGTGATTCCAAACAGCGTCAAAGCCATCGGAAATAGTGCTTTTCACAGCTGTGCATTCGTGGAACTGCATATTCCGAACAGCGTTGAATCCATCAACCAATGGGCGTTCTGTGACTGCATGGAACTGCAAAAACTTGTCATTCCCAAAAGCGTAACAAGTATCAGAGATAACGCATTCTCTCACTGCAAAAAACTCCAGCGCGTTACCATCCCTGCTTGCTACAAAAAGCGCTTGAAGGATATTTTTTCAAATACATTTTTGATCATAAAGAAAAAAATGTTTGAATTTATCGATTAAAGATTTGACCTATGCCGGATCTCAATTTACTCAACGAAACATTCGATCTCTGATATCAACAAGCAAGGGTAAATTATGAGGGCCAATGCACCCTCGCGCCGTATAAAATGTCAAATCATGAAAGTGGTGTATATAGATGGATAATTTATCTTTGTTCAAATGTAAAAATTGTGGAGACTCCTACAAAAACATCAAGTTTACATTTATTTGATCTTAGAAAAAGTGAGGTTTACTATGCCCGATATGAATTTACTTAACGAAACATTTGACCTGTATTATCGCAAGGCGAAGGAGAGCTATGCAAAAGGCGATAGGTTCCTTGCCAAGCGGTACTATTTGCTCGCCGCCGAGCAGATGCTCAAAATGGCAAAGGAGAGCAAGGGGGAACTCCAAAAAGCCCGCTTTTCAAGAGCCAAAAGCCTCATCGAAATGGCAGACAGTATCACTGCGCCCCAAAAGGCAAGAGCGGGCGGGGAGCAAGCGGAAACCGTCGCCGTTCAAAAGAGCGAAAAGATCTCCTTGGAGGAGGCGCTCAAACGGCTCAATGATCTGGAAGGTCTTTCCCGCGTCAAGAGCCAGGTGTGCGATTGGGTAGATCAGATCAAGGTCTTTCAAATGCGCAAGGAACGCGGAATGTCCGTCCCCGAAATGTCCTACCATATGGTATTTACCGGCAACCCGGGCACGGGCAAAACGACCGTCGCCCGCCTCATGGCGCAGATCTATTGCGCGCTCGGCATTCTCTCCGAGGGGCAGCTTGTGGAAGTGGACCGTGCCGGACTTGTTGCGGGTTACATCGGGCAGACCGCCGTCAAGACGAAGGAAGTCTTGAAACAGGCATATGGCGGCGTTCTCTTCATCGACGAAGCCTATTCTCTTGCGAACGGCGGAACGAACGACTTCGGGCAGGAAGCCATCGACACCATCTTAAAAGAGATGGAGGATAAACGGGACAACCTTGTCGTCATTGTGGCGGGGTACGACGCGCCGATGGAGAAGTTTATTGCCTCCAACCCCGGGCTTCGTTCGCGGTTCAAGAATTTCATTCAATTCAGCGACTACAACGGCACCGAGCTTTACAACATTTTCGCAGGGCTATGCGCAAAAAATCAATATATTCTCGACGAGGAAGCGCGGATCACGCTCCGCGGGTATTTTAATGACCTCTATCAGAAGCGCGACAAGAATTTCGGCAACGGCAGAGATGTGAGAAACCTGTTCGAGACGATCGTAACGCGGCAATCGGGACGGGTCGCGCGGCTTACTTCGCCCTCCGATGGGGACATCGCAACCATCAAAGCGGAGGACTTGCCGTTTACTTACACGGTAAAAGACGACGCGCTCTCTTCTCCTCCCCCCATAAAAGAAGAGAAGAAGGAAGATCCGAAAGAGGAGGCTCCGGAAAACAAGAAAGAGGAGAAGCCCGAGAACAAGAAAGACGAGAAGGACGAAGAGAAAACGTCTCCCGAGGAGAAGATCATCGAGGAGGGCGGCGCGAATACCGATTTCAAATTCGATTGGGACAGCCTTCCCGTCATCAATTTTGACGACATCGCGGGGCTCGACAGCGTGAAAGAGGTTGTGCGCGTAAAAGTGCTGCTACCGCTCGAACATCCCGAAGTCTTTGAGGGATATGTGAGAAAGGGAGGCGGCGGACTTCTCTTGTACGGTCCTCCCGGAACGGGAAAGACGATGATCGCGGCGGCAATCGCAAATGAGATCGGCGCAAAGTTCTGTTCGGTGAAGCCGTCCGACCTTCTCAACCAAGGCGCGGGAAACACCGAAAAGGCGGTGCGTTCGCTGTTTGCGCAGGCGCGGCAGTTCCCCTGCGCGGTGATCTACTTCGATGAAATGGACTCCATTTCTCCCAAGTCCACCAAGTCGCAATATGCAAAGCAGCTCCGCTCCGAGTTCTTGGCGCAACTGCAAGGCATCGAAGAATACGGAAACAAGAAGGACAATATTCTCTTCCTCATCGCCGCGACCAATAAGCCGTGGGAAATCGACAGCGCGTTCATTCGCCCGGGGAGATTCGGTACGAGAATTTACGTCGGACTTCCCGACGGCCCCGCACGGAAATATATGATCTCTCACCGCCTTGAAAAAGTCAAAAACAAGGGCGTGGTGAAGATTGCCGAAGAGCTCGACGTGCAGAAGATTGTTGAGGCGACGAACGGCTATAACGGCGCGGACATGACCAATTTGCTCGACCGCGTGGAGGAAGTTTCCGCACTTCGCGGACTGGAGACGGGAGAAAAGTCCATCACGCAGGCAGACTTTGAAAAAGCGCTCTCGGAGATCACTCCTTCCGTGCAAAAAGAGGACATCGAAAAACTTCTTGAATGGAAAGAAAATAACGGATAAAGGAGTACTTCATGGCAGAATTTTTGGAGAACAAATGTAAAAATTGCGGCGGCGCATTGGACGTCCGCCTTGCCGTGAACGGCGTTATCGAATGCAAATATTGCCATACGCCGTGGACGGTGCCGAAGAAAGAGACGGCTTCCGAAGCGGTAAAGTATCTGCATGACGGAACGGCTGCCCTCGACGTTTGCAAGTTCGAGGACGCATTTACATATTTCCAAAAGGCCGCGGA
>CANQPO010000042.1 GCA_947625695.1 uncultured Clostridia bacterium
GTACTTCTTCCTGCCCATGCTCCAAATGGGCGGGCAGAGCCTGCTCATCGGCGGGCTGTGCTGCTTAGACGCTCTGTTCGAGGGGGTCGCCCTTTTGCACCGCCTTACGACCTCCATGCAAAAGGAGGAGCCCAAAGAGAAGGGCGCGGTAGAGAAAACGGAAGGGAAGCAGGGAAAGAAGAAGGCAAAGGAGCCCGCGCCCGAGGAACCTCAAAAAAGAGAGGAGAGGAAAGAGGAACCGAAAGAGGAACTCGCTCCCGAAGAACCTCAGGAGCAAGCGAAAAAGCCCTCCTTCTTTGCGCGCTTCCGCGGCAAAAAAAATTGAACGCGGAGAAAAAAGAGGATAAAAAATCGTTGCGGATATTGCTGAAATCTGCTATGATTAGAGAAAGATTATTCCGGCTGAGTTAAAATACATGAGCGAAAAAAGTCAAATCAATGCGCGCGCCCTGTTCATGACGGCGATTCTTCCCATTCTGCTGTCGGGGATTGTGCGTGCGCTCGGCATCTACATCTTCGTATCGCCCAACAAGTTCGCCCCGGGCGGCACAAACGGCATCGCCGTGCTCCTCGAATTCGTCACCAAGTGGAATTCGGGTTGGTTTTTGCTCATGATCAACGTCCCGCTCTTCTTTTTGGCGTTCTTCCTTTTGGGGAAGCGGGAGGCGATCATCTCCACTCTGTCCATGCTTCTCACATCGGGGCTTCTGATCGTATTCGACTATATCCCGAACTTTCCCCGTTTCGACGGCACGGTGACGGAGGAGCCCATCGTCTACGGACTTCTTGCAGCCGTTGCGGGAGGTATTTTCCTCGGCGTAGCCCTTGCCATCATGATAAAGAGCTGCGGCACGGCGGGGGGAACGGCGGTGCTCGCCTCCCTCGTCAAAAAGAAGTGGAGTTTTCTGAGCGTGAGCTGGCTCACCTCGGGGTTCGACGCGATCGTGGTGTTTGTCTCCTTCTTCGTCTACTACCCGTGGAGCGCCCCCTTTACGAGCAAGCTCGTCTCCGTGCTCCTCGCGCTCGTCTCCCTCGTCGTCACGAGCAAGACGTCCGACCTCATTTTGCAGGGCTATAAAACGGCCTACCGCTTCGAGATCGTCACCAATCAGGCGGAGGAGATCGCAAATGAGATCATGGAGACCACCCACCACGGGGTCACCGAGGTGCCCGGCATCGGCATGTATTCGCACAGCGAACACAAGGTGCTCGTCTGCATTATTCGCAAAAGGCACATCGCCGAGATTCAGAAGATCATCAAAAAGTACCCGGGGACGTTTGCGTCGTTCACGCCGACCTCCGAAGTATACGGAAAATTTATCAAGTAAAGTGCGGCGCCGCCGCGGATATTTATCCGCGGCGGCGCCTTTGCTACGTTCTTCTCCGCTTGACAAAAAATTCGGGCAAGTGGTATACTGAGAATATATGGAAAACAAAGTTTACGACGTCGCGGTCATCGGCGGCGGCATTGCGGGCTACACGGCTGCGCTCGCCCTCAAAAATTTCAAAAAGGACTTCCTCTGGGTGGGCGTAACCCCCTTCGGCGAAAAACTGTTCAAGGCGGAACGGGTGAAAAATTTTCCCTCGTTTACGGGCAACGGGGTGGAGCTTGCCGCGCTTCTGGAGCGGCAGATGGTCGTAGAGGAAGTGCCCTTCACAAGGGCGAAGATCGACGGCGTGTACGCTGCGGGCGGCTGCTTTATGCTCACATGCGGAAAGGAGGTCTTTCACGCCCGCTCCGTCATTCTCGCCACGGGGGTGGAGACGGAGACGGTGGAAAGCGCTTCTGAGTACCTCGGAAGAGGGGTGAGCTACTGCGCCGTGTGCGACGGCTCCC
The DNA here is from genome assembly GCA_947625695.1 of uncultured Clostridia bacterium. GTDB lineage: Bacteria > Bacillota > Clostridia > Christensenellales > Borkfalkiaceae > Gallimonas. The sequence goes on from CANQPO010000042.1 coordinate 1,838, forward strand.
TCTATAAAAATAAGACGATCGTCTGCGAAGTCTCCTCGAAAAATTACGAAGAGGAAGCGGAATATCTCGCGGGGATCGCAAAAAAGGTCTACGCCTTTTGCAAGTACAAAAACGCCCAATTCCGCGCCGAAAATATCCAAACGGTGGAAGGCTCCATCGCTCAGATCGTGGGCGAGGGGCGCGTTTCGGGGGTCGTCACAAAGAGCGGAAATAAAATCGAAGCGGACGGGGTGTTCTTTTTGAAGGACGCCGCGCCGCCCGCGGTGCTCGTGGGAGGGCTGGAAACGAAGGAGGGACACGTCAAGGTCGCGCGGGACATGTCAACGAATTTGGCGGGACTGTTCGCGGCGGGCGACGTCACGGGCAGGCCTTACCAATACGTCAAAGCCGCAGGGGAGGGCCTTGTCGCGGCGTATTCGGTTCACAAATTTCTTGTTCACGAAAAATCTTTTGCTACGCAAAATCTTTTTCCGTGAGGAAACTTGCATTGACGTTTTAACTTTTTCAACCTCTTGTTCGTTTCATCGGACACTAAGTCGCAGGTATGCAACAAATGTTGTCGCGCAGCGCAAAAGCGTGGTTTTGCTCGCGCAAGTATTTGGGGAATGCCCCTTGGCTCCCCTGTAGGGGAGCTGTCGCGCCCCGCGCGACTGAGGGGTTTTTGAAACCCTTTCCCCCGCTGCGCGGGTACTTTCCCTAAAAGGGACAGCGAGGGGAAACGGAACGCCATTCCTAAATGTCATTTCGACCGAAGGCGTAGCCGTAGTGGAGAAATCTCTACCGCATTATAATAATGTGAGATTTCTCCACTTCGCTCGCGTTGCTCGCTTCGGTCGAAATGACATAATTAGGGACAGCAAGTGAGTAAGCGGAACGCCGTTCCCAATCACGTCATGTTGAGCGAAGGCGTAAGCCGAAGTCGCCCCGCGCGAAGTTCTGTTTCTCTAAGCGCGGCACGAGCCGCAAGGCGAAGTTAACATGTCCTCATTATAATGCGGACACCCTTCGACAGAGCTCAGGGTGACGTAATCAGAAATGCGGGGCAGGGTGACGAAATTAGAGTAGTGTTCGGCTCAGCATGACGCGGGGGCGGCTCAGCATGACGCGAAGCAAAGAGGAGCCCACCCTTTCAAACCATCAACCATAAGGAGAATTCATATGAAAAATCTGCTGTTTATTGATTGTTGTATCCGCGGGGAGGCGTCGAGGACGAGGAAGCTCGCCGAGGCGTTTTTGTCCGCCCTTCCCGAGGAGTACGAGGCCGAGTGGCTCGACCTCGGCACGGCCGATCTCCACCCCCTCGACAGGGCGCGCTACTTCGCCCGCGAAAAGCTCTTGGACGAGGGCAAGCTCTCGGACCCGCTCTTCGACAACGCAAAGCGGCTCGCAGAGGCCGACCTCGTGCTCGTTGCAACGCCCTTCTGGGACATGGGGATCCCCGCCATGCTCAAGACCTACTTTGAAAACGTCTCCATTGCGGGCGTCACCTTCTCTTGCGACGAGAAGGGGAACTATGAGGGACTTTGCAAGGCCGAGCGCATGGTCCTTCTCACCACCCGCGGCATGGACATTCCCGACGGTAGCGAGATGGAACAGGCAACTCCCTATTTGAGGGCCATCTGCAAGTTCTTCGGCATCGGCGCGCTCGAAGTCGTCTCCGCATGGGGAATGGACACTGAGCCTCCTTTGGAGGCCGAAAAGCGGCTTCATCTCGCCGTCCAAAACGCGAAGGAACTTGCAAAGAGTTTGTAAAATTTACCATATTTTTCCCCGAATTGCTTGTAAACGGGGGGAAAAGTGTGTATAATAATAATCAGCCGTGCAAAAACATCGCACGGAAAAAGGAGATCTTATTTTCATGGACGCAGGCCCATCTACGGAATTGCCCCCAAGTGCGCTGCTCATTCCCTCGTCTTTTACGGGCGTAACGCTCGCACTCGTCATTGCGCTCGTCGTGCTCATCTTTCTCTCGGGATTTTTCAGCGCGACGGAAACCGCCTACACCAGCTTTTCCACCGTCCGCATGCGGCGCTATGCGCAAAGGAAGCGCTCTGCGCGGCTCGCGCTCAAAATGAGCGAAAATTACAACAACGTTTTAACGACGCTGCTCATCGGCAATAATATCGTCAACATTGCCGCGGCGTCCATTGCGACCGTCCTCTTCACCGCGGCGCTCGGCGAGGAACTCGGGCCCACTATCTCCACCGTCGTTCTGACGGTCATCGTGCTCATCTTCGGCGAAGTGACGCCCAAGACGCTCGCAAAGGAGGCTCCCGAAAAATTTGCCTGCGCGGTCGCCTATCCGCTCTACGTCTTTTCCCTCGTCTGTCTGCCCCTCAACTGGGTATTCGGATGGTGGAAAAAGTTCATCTTTCTTCTCTTCGGTCTCAACAAGAAGAAGCCCAAGTACACCGAGGAAGAGTTCAAAATGATCGTCACCGACGTCAAAAAGGAGGGGGTCCTCAACGAGACCGAGCACGACCTCATCGAAAAGACCCTCCGCTACGACGAACTGCACGTCGGCTCCTGCATGATCCCCCTCGATCGGGTGATCGCCGTTGAAATCAGGGACGACTCCCGCCTTCTTCTGCGCCTCTTCCGCGAGACGAACTTCTCTCGCATTCCCGTCTACAAGGGGACCAAGCAGAACATCATCGGCATTTTGTACCGCGCCGACTTCTACGAAAACATGCTTGCGGGGCGGCGCAACTTCGAGAACATCGTGCGCCCCGTGTCGTGGACGGCGACGGACGAAAAACTTTCCGCCCTCATGAAGCGCATGCAGAACATGCGCGAACACATGGTGATGGTGGGCTCGGAGGGCAATGCGCTCGGGCTCATCACCCGCGAGGACATGATCGAGGAGCTCCTCGGCGACATCGACGACAAATACGATCTGACCCCCGTCACTTCTCCCATCCAACCCTTTATCCCCGAGCCCGAAAAGCCCGAGACGGTGGACGAAACGGAGGAGTGACCCCAAAAGACACATGCAACTGTTGATTCCCGTTGCGGCGGGGGTGGAAGCCTCCGTCAAACGACAACTTAACGCCCTCGGATACGGTAACTGCCCCGCAATCAACGGAAGAATTTCCCTTGCGGGGAGTTTTTTCGACGTCGCCCGCCTCAACGTCTTTCTGCGTTCGGGGGAGCGGGTGCTCATCGAACTGGGGAACTTTCCCGTCACCACCTTCGACGAGCTCTACGACGCCGCCTTTTCCCTTCCGTGGGAGGAATTTCTCTCCCCGCACTCTCTCATCCGCATGGACGGCAAGAGCTTTAAAAGCAAACTCGTTGCAGTCAAAGCGGCGGGCGGGGTGGTGAAGAAGGCGATCGTAAACCGCCTCAAAGAGAAACTCGGCGTGCATTCCCTCGACGAGAGGGGGGAGCGCGTCATCGTGGGAGTCTCCGTGTTCAACGACGTTGCGAGTTTCACCCTCGACACTTCGGGGGAGGGGCTGCATAAGCGGGGATACCGCACCCTCGCCTACGAAGCGCCCCTCAAGGAGACGGTCGCCGCCGCCATGATTGAGAGCAGTATCTATCGCGCGGGAAAGCCCTTTGCCGATCTCTTCTGCGGGAGCGGCACCCTTCCCATCGAGGCGGCAATGTACGCCCTGCGCATCGCTCCCAACGCAAAGCGGGAGTTCGATTTTACCAAGTGGAAGTGCGCGCCCGAGGTCCTTTCCATGGTGCGGCAGGAGGCGGAGGAGACGCGCGACAAAACGTCCAAGCTCTCCCTGTTTGCCTCGGATATTTCGGAAAACGCCGTCTCCATTGCCCGCTACCATGCAAAGCGGGCGGGGGTTTTAAGCCACATCCGCTTTTCCTGCGCCGACATGCGCGATTTTTCTTCGGAGGAGAAATACGGCGTGCTTCTCTCCAACCCGCCCTACGGCGAGCGGCTGAAAGGGGAGGACCTCTTCGCCCTCTACCGCGACTTCGGAAAGATGTACCGCGCTCTCCCCGATTGGAGCTGTTACTTCCTCTCGGGCTATGCGGAGGCGGAGCGCGCCTTCGGGGGAAGGGCGGAAAAACGACGAAAGCTCTATAACGCCAACATTCCCTGCGGTTTTTACGGCTATTTCGGAGCAAAGCCCCCCGAAAATTTATGATAAAATTGTGAAATTTATGGAAAGCGCGCTTCACAAACTTGACAGCGCGCCATTTTCTGCCTATAATAAGGGCGGTTTGTTCAGAACCGTACAATAGGAGGAAGAGTATGGAAATCAACAGGTATCTCGTCAAACTCATCGAAGCGGCAAAAGGGCTCGAAAAGCTGGACTTTTTCATGGGTAAGGCCACCCTCTCCAAGACGGAATTCCGACTTCTCCAGGAGGTCGTCATCGAGCAGGAAAAGGGGAACGACATCATCTCCTCCGAGCTCGCGAGAAGGCTCGGCGTCACCCGTTCCGCGGTCTCGCAGATCGTCACCAAGCTCGAGGAAAAGGACATCGTCAAGCGCACGGCGGCTCAGTTTGACCGCAAGATCGCCTATATCCGTCTCTCGGACTATGCCTATTCGATGTTCGTAAAGCAGTGCGAACAGGCGAACGCCGCCATGGAGGAGCTCGGAAAGCAGTTCGGAATGGAGCGGCTCGACAAGTTCATCGACGAGTACGACGAGCTCTGCAAGGCCTTCTGCAAGATCGTGGAAGCGCACAAAGCGGAAGAGCAAAAAAAGGAAGCGTAAAATAACATTTTGCCGAGGGGAACTTCGGCGCGGAGTAAAATAGAACATGTTAAAACTTTCGGGCATCAAAAAGGATTACAAGGTCGCCGACGGCTATGTGCACGCCTTAAAGGGCATCGACCTCGAGTTCCGCAAGAACGAGTTCGTCTGCATTTTAGGCCAGTCCGGCTGCGGCAAGACGACCCTTCTCAACGTCATCGGCGGGCTCGACCACTACAGCGAGGGCGATCTCATCATACAGGGCAAGTCCACCAAGGACTTCAAGGACCGCGATTGGGACGTCTACCGCAACCACCGCATCGGGTTCATCTTCCAGACCTATAACCTCATTCCCCACCAAACGGTATTGGGGAACGTGGAGCTTGCGCTCACCATTGCGGGCATTCCGCGGGACGAGCGGCGGGAGAGGGCAAGACAGGCCCTCGAACGGGTAGGGCTCGGCGAAGAGCTCAACAAGCGGCCCAACCAGCTCTCGGGCGGACAGATGCAACGCGTCGCCATTGCCCGCGCCCTCGTCAACAACCCCGATATTCTGCTTGCCGACGAGCCGACGGGCGCGCTCGACAGCAAGACGAGCGTCGAAGTCATGGACCTCATCAAGGAGATCGCGGGGGAGCGGCTCGTCATCATGGTGACCCACAACCCCGAGCTCGCCGAACAGTACGCGACCCGCATTGTGCGCCTTAAAGACGGCCTGGTGGAGTCGGACAGCGACCCCTATACCTCGAGCGAAGAGGAGGAGACGTGGGACGTTGACCGCGAGGCGGACAAAGCGAAGGCGGAAAAGGCGGCGGCCAAGGCGGGCGGCAAGAAAAAGCCCCGCGCCAAGATGAGCTTTCTTACTTCTTTGTCTCTTTCCGCGCGGAACCTGCTCACAAAGAAGGGGAGAACGATTTTAACGTCCGTCGCGGGGAGTATCGGCATCATCAGCGTCTGCCTTGTGCTCGCCCTCTCGAGCGGCTTCAACAACTACATCAAGAAGACGGAAGAGGATATGCTCTCCTACTACCCCGTGCAGATCACCGAGAACACCTTCGACATGACCGCCGTCATGGGCGCGATGCAGGAGATGAACAACCTGCCCGACATGTCGAAGATCGACGACAAAGTGTACGTCAACTCCTTCTTGACGGGGCTTGCGAAGGACATCGCCATCACCAACGACATCGACGGGGATTACCTCAAATACCTCAAAGAGAATTTGACGGACGACCTCGTCTATGCGGTCTCTTACGGCTACGGCGTGTCGCTCGTGGATAACCTCTATACCTCCGTCACAGTGGGAGGGGTCAGCGACACCGACGAACCCGAGCACCCCGAGAACTTTTCCCTCTCCGCCCTCAAACAGTTCTATATCAGCGAACTGATCGAATACTCTTCCACCGACGAGGAGAACGACTACACGGGACTTCTGCCCTTTGCCGATTTCTTCGGCAGCATTACTCACAGAATGCCCGACACGGAGAAGATCACGGAGGAAGGCTACGGCGATTTCGTGCTCTCGCAGTACGATATTCTCGACGCAGACAAGGAATATGAAGTCAACGGCAAGAAGATGAAACCGCACTTCCCCGAGAACGAGAACGAGATCGTCCTCGTGGTGGGCTCGAACGGCGCGATCACCGATATGACGGCGGCGCAGCTCGGACTTTTGACCGAGCGCATCTTCATCTCTCCCTTCCTCAAAGAGAACGGCGACATGCAGGAGGGAGAGTGGGACAACATGATCGACCTTTCCTCCCTGCTCGGCAAGGAATACGTGCTCTACTATAACGACGCCATCTACGACAACAACCCCGACTATAAACCCTATTCGGGCAATTACCCCTTTGTGTATAAGGACGACGGCAGACCCGCCACCCTCGATGTGAGCGAGGAGGAGGGAATGAAGCTCACCGTCTCAGCCGTTCTGCGCTTAAAGGAGGGGTACACCTACGGGTGCCTGCAAGAGGGGCTCAACTTCACCGAACAGACGATCATGAAGTACATCCGCAAAAACATGGAGAGCAAGATCGTCAAGTGGATCGCAGAGGACAGCGCGATGAGTATCGGCGGCAGCACCATGTACGTCGGCGTGCCTCACCCCAATCTGCAGGACTACTATTCGCAGATGGCGATGCCGGGTACGTCCATGAGCTTTCAGGTCGCCTCGACCGACGCGCCCCTCCGCTATGTGGGCGGCTCTGCGGACCCCACGAGTATCTCCATCTATCCCCGTGATTTCGACAGCAAGGAAGAAGTTTTGAAGGTGCTCGACGGCTGGAACGATATTGCCGACGAGAGCAAGCAGATCACCTACACCGACACGGTGGGGCTCCTTATGGGCATGGTGCAGACGATGCTCGACGTCATCACTTACGTCCTCGTCGCCTTCACCGCGATCTCGCTCATCGTCTCGTCCGTGATGATCGGCATCATCACCTATGTTTCGGTGGTGGAGCGCGTCAAGGAGATCGGCGTGCTGCGCTCCCTCGGCGCACGGAAGCGGGACATCAAGAACCTCTTCAACGCGGAGACCTTCATCATCGGGCTCGGCGCGGGGCTCATCGGTGCGGCGGTCACCTACCTTCTCGAAATTCCCATCAATACCATCATCTACTCTCTCTCGGGTATTGCGGGCATTGCCTCTCTTCCTATTCTCACGGCGGGGATCATGGTGCTCATCAGCGTGGCGCTCACCCTCATTTCGGGGCTCATACCCGCCTCCGCAGCCGCCAAGAAAGACCCCGTTATCGCCCTTCGCACCGAATAAAAGAGGGGAGAAGGGGGCATACTTCTTCCAAACGGAAAGAGGTGCTTTATGGCAAAAAAGAACAAACTTCCGAAACTCACCGACGAGGAGTACGAAAACTATCTGAAATCGCTTTTAACAAAATAAAAAAATCGGGAACCACTTCCCGATTTTTTTATATTCTCAAATCACGTCACCCTGCCCCGCATTCCTAACTACGTCACCCTGCCCTGCATTCCTAACTACGTCACCCTGAGCTCTGTCGAAGGGTGTCCGCATTATAATAGGGACATTCCTCGACTACGCTACTTCGTCGCAAGCTCCTCGTGCCGCGCTTAGAGAAACAGAACTTCGCGCGGGGCGGAATGACGTATTTTGGGAATGATGTTTTTTTCACCCCTTGCTGTCCCTTTTAGGGAAAGTGGCGAACGCAGTGAGCCGAAAGGGTTTCTGAAACCCCTCAGTCACCTGCGGTGACAGCTCCCCTATGAGGGGAGCCAAGTAATAAATAAATCCTGCTTTTATCCCTCTTTCCGCACGCCCAGAATGTGCAGGCCGCGCGTGACGGGAGCGCGGTAGGAGGCAAGCGTCCTTCCGAATGCGTCGTAGGAGTGCGCCGCAACGAGGATATTTCGCCCCGAAAACCCCACCACGACGGGGGAATGATAAAAATCGCCCGTCTCCCGCCCGAGCTGTACCACGTCGCCGAGTTCCAATTTGTCAAGCGGTACGACCTCCGCGAAGGGCCCCGCGCCCTCGTTGTTTTCCAAAAAGTTATAGAGATATTCCACCCCCGTCCATGAGGCGGTCCGATCACTTACCGAGCGGTAGAACCAACCGTAGACGGGGGTAAGATTCATCACGCCCGCGCCAGCAAAGATGCACTGCGAGGCGAAATTGGTGCAGTCGCCGCCGATCGCGCTGAAATCGTAGTAGGCGGGGTTTCTCGAAAACGCCCATCGGCGGGCATATGCAACGGCCTTTTCTCTGTCATAGGGAAGGAGTTCGTAAGGCATAGTCCATTTTATGCAGAAATGCCTATGTTGGTGAAGATCCTATGCATAACCCCTCCATGGGGGGAACTAAGGGGGTGGGTGATATTCCCAAATCACGTCATGTTGAGCGAAACGCAGTAGAGTCGAAACATCTCTACCGCATTATAATAAGACGAGATTTCTCCGCTTCGCCTGCGGCTTCGGTCGAAATGACATTATTCAGAACAAAGGACACCACCCCCCTACCCCCCTCCTAAGGAGGGGGCAAATAAGCAGAACCCTCTCCACGGGCGGAGCCCCAACAGAACCCCCTCCCGTGGAGGGGGGGTAGGGGGGTGGGCAAGAGGGGGACCTCTTCATCGGTACACCCAAAGTCATACAGAGAACGGGACAAGGCATACAATAGGGCGTGAAATATCGCCGTCCCAAAAACAAAGTGCGGCGGCGCATTCTCTTAGCGCTTGCCGCCGTCCTTTTCCTCTCCCTTCTTATCGCCCTGCACGTCAACGTAACGCGGGTGCTCATGTCGGTGGCGGAGGCGTCCATGCGCTCGGTCACGACCGTCGCCGTCAACGACGCGGTGTATTACACCCTCTCCGACCGCGTGCGCTACGAGGAGCTCGTCACCGTCAGCCGCGACAGCGAGGGGAACATCACTTCCATCACCTCCGACCCCTTCCAGATCAACCGCATTGCGCGCGACACGGCGTACATGTCGCAGGAAAATTTACAAAAGATGAGCGAGGGCGGGGTGGAGGTCCCCCTCGGCGCGTTCACGGGGATCGAGGCGCTCGCGGGCTTCGGGCCCAAGCTCAATTTGAAGATCATTCCCATCTCCAACGTGGAGTGCCGCTTTGTCTCCTCCTTCGAGGCGGCCGGCGTCAACCAAACGCGGCATGCTATTTATTTGGAAATTGTCGCCGACATCTCCATCATCATGCCCGCCCGCACCCGCAACTTCGCCTCGCTTACCGAGGTGCTCATCTGCGAGAGCGTGCTCGTCGGCAAAGTCCCCGAGGTGTACCTGCAATCGGACATCTTCGGGAACGGCTATCAACTCGCCCCTGAGTCCTGAAGGGAGCTGATGAGCTCGAGAATGGCGGGGGCGCCGTTTTCGATCTCGCACGCGGAGAGGGCATAGCGCAGTTCCCCGTCCCGCAAAAGGGCGGCAAGGGCAGAGGGGAGGGCGGAAAGCTCACTCTCCCGTAAAATTTTGCAAAGCCCCCGCCTTTCAAAGTAGAAAGCGTTCTGAAGCTGATCCCCGCGCGACCCCTTTTCGAGGGGCACGAAGAGGGTCGGCTTTTTGAGCGCCAAAACCTCGAACACCGTGTTGCTTCCCGCACGGCATAAAACGCAGTCGGCCGCGGCGTAGGCGCTTCCCATGTCCCTTTCGAACTCCCGCGCACAGTAGCCCTCCCGTTGCACTTCGCCTCCGCTCTTTCCCGTCAGGTGTAAAATCTGCCACTTCTTGAGAAGGGCGGGAAGGTTCTTTCTCACCGCCTCGTTGATGGCTCTGCTCCCGCTCCCGCCGCCGAGGACGAGAAGAACAGGCCTCTCCCCCGAGAGGGAATACTTTTTGAGGGCGCGCTGCCGGTCGCCGCGGAAGAGCTCCTTGCGCATGGGGGAGCCGACGCAGAGGCCGTTTTCAAACAGTTTGGCGGTCTCGGGGAAGGAGGTGAGCACATATTTGCACTTTTTTGCGAGCAGTTTGGTCGCAAGCCCGGGAGTTAAGTCGCTCTCGTGGGTGAGAGCGGGGATATTCAGCTCGTGCGCCGCCCACACGGCGGGGTAGCTTGCAAAGCCCCCCTTGGAGAATATGAGGTCGGGCTTTTCCGCCTTTATAATTTCGAGGGCGCGCTTCTTTGCCGCATGCAGGCGCGAGGGAATGGTGAAGTTCTGCAAGGTGAAGGAGCGCACGAGCTTGGGGCAGTCCACCTCGAAAAAGGGATAGCCCGCCTCGGTGACGAGCGTCTTTTCAATGCCGCCCGTGCCCATATAGGCGAGCTTGCGGGAATATTTGAGTTCGTTCATCACGGCAAGGTTGGGAACGACGTGCCCCGCGCTTCCGCCGCCGCAAAACAAAATGTATTTCATAAAATCACCCGTCTTACAGTATATGCAGAGCGGGGATTTTTCTTTCACGGCTTTCGCATGCGCGCGTATGCCCCGAAAATCATTGACAAATTTTCGTCAGGCGTGTAAAATAGTGGAAACAAACGACACGGGAGTAATTTTATGCAAAACGTCATGGACACCCTGCGCGCGCGGGGATTTATCAAACAGACCGTCTATGAAGAGGAACTCTACGAACTGTTGGGAAGGGAGAGCGTGCCCTTCTACATCGGGTTCGACCCCACGGCGGATTCTTTGCATGTGGGGCACTTTATGCAGCTTGTCGCCATGCGGCACATGCAGCTTGCGGGGCACAAACCCATCATTTTGATCGGCGGCGGCACCGCCATGGTGGGGGACCCTTCGGGCAGAACGGACATGCGCTCGATGATGACCAAGGAGACCATCGCCTACCATGTGGAGTGCTTCAAAAAGCAGATGTCGAAGTTCATCTCCTTCGAGGGCGAGAACGCCGCGATCATCGTCAATAACGCCGATTGGCTCCTTAACCTCAACTATATCGACTTTTTGCGGGACATCGGCGTGCACTTCTCCGTCAACAAAATGCTCACGGCGGAGTGCTTCAAGGCGCGCATGGATCGGGGCCTTTCCTTCCTCGAATTCAACTACATGCTCATGCAAGCCTACGATTTCCTCGTTCTGCACCAAAAATACGGCTGCTCGCTGGAACTCGGCGGCGACGACCAGTGGAGCAACATCTTGGCGGGCGCGGACCTTATTCGGCGGAAGGAGCGGAAACCCGCCTTTGCGATGACCTTCCAGCTCCTCACCACGAGCGAGGGCAAGAAGATGGGCAAGACGCAGAAGGGCGCCGTTTGGCTCGACGAAAACAAGACGAGCCCCTACGAATTCTACCAATATTGGCGGAACACCGCGGACGACGACGTCGAAAAGTGCTTCTGCCTTTTGACCTTTGTGCCGCTTGAGGAGATCAAGGAGCTCTGCGCCCACCGCGACGAGCGTATGAACGCCGCAAAGGAGCGGCTCGCATACGAGCTCACCAAAATGGTGCACGGGCAGGAGGCTGCCGACCTTGCGCAGTCGCAGGCGCGGGCGGCGTTCGGAGGAGAGGGGGAGATGCCCGAAAAGGAGATCCCCGCGGAAACTTCCACCCTTCTCGGCGCACTTGTCGCTACAGGCCTCTGCAAAAGCAACGGCGAGGCGCGGCGGCTCGTGGAGCAGGGCGGCGTCTCGGTGGGGGACGTGAAGGTGACGGACGTCAACATGCCCCTTCCCGCGGGCGAATTTATTCTCCACAAGGGGAAGAAGGTGCACATCAAGGTCGTGCGCAAATAAATGGAATATAAAAGCGTCGTCGGGGAGACGGTCACCGAAAAAGTCATCGAAAAGAGCAGGTTTTTGACCTACGTTGCGCATACGGAGGGCGAGGAAGAGGCAAAGGGCTTTCTTGCCCGCATCCGCGCGCTTCACCCCGCGGCGACCCATGTCTGCTACGGCTACATCGCCGATAAAATCGGCAACGAACAGCGTTTTTCGGACGACGGAGAGCCGCAAGGAACGGCCGGCATGCCCATTTTGGGGGTCATCAAGGCGCAGAACCTCAAGGAGACGGCGATCGCTGTGGTGCGCTATTTCGGCGGCGTCAAGCTCGGCGCGGGGGGCCTAACGCGTGCCTATGCGGGCGGCGCCGCCGAGGGGGTGGAAAAAGCCGAGAAGCGCGTCTACACGACGGGCGTGGAGGTGACCCTCGAGGTGGACTATCCCGACGTCAACGCCGCCTTGCGCTTTTTGGAGGGGGAGATTGTCCTCTCGCGCGAATTTTCCTTCAAGGCCTGCTTCACGGTGATGGTAAAGGAGAGCGAGGAGGATGCCTTTTTTGCCCGCTCCCGCGACTTTTTCAACGGAAAGGTGACCCTCTCAAGCGGAAAGAGATACTTTTATCCATTTTAAGAGTTCACGCGTTTCTTTTCTCGCTTCGCTCGAAAATAAACGCCGTGAGGAGGATAACCACGCTATTCTAAATACGTCACCCTGAGCTCCGTCGAAGGGTGTCCGCATTGTAATAAGGACATTCCTCGACTTCGCTCGGAATGACGTAATTTGGAATGGGTTTCCGTTTGTCCCTCCAACGGAGGGGACAAGAGAAACCCAACGGAACCCCCTCCTCAGGAGGGGGTTCCGCATACATGCCCCCTCCTCAGGAGGGGGTTCCGCATACATGCCCCCTCCTCAGGAGGGGGGTAGGGGGGTGGTGTTCTCTGTCCAAAACATTCACCACCTCAGTCGCCTGCGGCGACAGCTCCTCCTGAGGAGGCGCCTTATCAGTCGGCAAAAAATATTTTCCGACTTTTTTTGCGCAAACGCTTGACAAGTGTACTTGGCAATGCTATGATAGACATACCAAGTTTACTTGGCAAAGGGGACGTATATGGACGAACTGCAAGAAAAACCTGAGAGCGTTGAATGCGAACAGACCCTCTCCAAAGAGGAAATTTTAGAGCGCAGCCGCAAGGAGAACGAAAAAAACGGCGACGAGCGGGAGCAGACGAAGTGGAAATGGGTGACATACAGCGGCTATCTCGCCACGATCATTACCGTCGTCGTCATCGAATTTTGTTATATTCTGCTCCGGCAGGACGAGGTGTTTTTCTATCCGATCTACGTTCTGTTGGGCACGAGCATGAGCGCGCAGACCACCTGTCAGGCGGTCGTCATGAAGAAGGGGAGGGGCAAGACGATCTCCATTGTCTGCGCCGTCCTGCTCATTGCAATCACGGTCGCTTTTTGGGTGCTGTTCGCCCTCTCCCTTGCGGGGATCGAACTTTGAGGAGCTATCATGGAAGAGAATTTCAACAGCGAAGAAAATAAAAATGCCGAAGAACCCGTCCTCTCCAAGGAGGAGATTTTACAGCGGAGCCGCAAAGAGAACGAAAAGAACGGCGACGAGCGGGAGCAGAATCGCAGATTGCGGGCAAAATACCTCGGATTTGCCGCCTGCATGATCGCCTGCGGCGTTGCCATCATTGTTCGGGCGTGTATGGGAGATCTCGCTTACGACCTGCCGGCGGTCATCTTTACGGGAGTAGCGGCGCAGAATGCCGTCGAGGCGTTCTATACCACGAACAAGAAAGTGAAGTGGCTCACAATCTTTGTGGCGGTGTTATCGGTCGGCGTGGCAATATTATATTGGGTGCAATTCGGGCTGCAACTTGCGGGGAAGTAGAGCGGCAAAAAAATGGACGAAAAATTAGTTCTGCGCAACCGCCTGAAAGAGGTGCGCGCGGCAAAAAATTTATCGCAGGAGGACTTGGCGCGGCTCGTGGGCGTTTCGCGCAACACGATCTCCTCCATCGAGACGGGACAGTTCTGCCCCACGGCGAAGCTCGCCCTCGTCCTCTGCATCGCGCTCGACAAAAAATTCGAAGAGCTTTTTTATTTTTAAGGAAGATGAAATTCACGACCGCTGAAAACAAAAAACAACTCAAAAACCGCATGGAGAGCGCAAAGACGGCGGAACGAGCCAAGCAGCTGAAAATGGCGGTCTCTTGCAAGGGCGACCGCGCGGAGATCGTCGTCTGCCTGCGCGGGAAGAAGCCGCAATACGCCTTTTTCGGAACGATCTCGGAAGGGGAGAACACCACGGTAGAGGGGGAGATCGTCCTCGTCGGCAAGCCGTGGAGGTGGTACGATTACTTCTTTACCGCGCTTACCTGTCTTATCTTTCTCCCGCTGACGGCCCTTCTTCTTGCGGGCGATCTCGTGATGACCGCCTACATCGCCTCGGGCAACCCCGTGTGGGGCGGCAGTTTCTGCTTTCCCTTCACGAGCGCAAAGAGCCGCGAAAAAAAGCTCGTCTCCTTTATGGAAAATACGCTCTTGCTCAAAAAAACCGATTAAAACAGGCGGCGCCCCGCAACAAGTTGCGGGGCGCCGCCCATATCTTACGCGCTTATTATGCGCTTATTTGTTCTCTTGCGTCTGTTCCGCTTGCCCTGCGACCTTCTCCGCATAGCCGTCGAGCTCTTCGTTGAGTTTCCGCGTCGATTTAAAGGGGAAGCAGAAGCTCGCGTGCTTCTTTTCGAAGTTCTCTGTGTGCTCCTTGATGCTCTCCTTCAAATGCTCGAAGTGGACGACGATCTGCTTCTCTTGGGCGAACTTTCTGATCTTCACCGAGAGGTTGAGCGAATGCCCGAGATCGACGAGGAAGACGCCGAGGACGATCCCCACAAAGAAGGAGAACCACATGTTGTTTACAAACCATGTCACGGCTTTGAGCACGGGTTCGTTCATGAGGAAGTAGAACCCCGCCGCAACGAGCAGCCACAAAAAGGAGAAGAGGGGACAGATGATGCCCTGAATGTTTCCCCATTGGTTGGAGTAGTCCCACAGCTTGATCTTCATGCCCTTGATGAAGATGAGCCCCGCGATGTA
>CANQPO010000043.1 GCA_947625695.1 uncultured Clostridia bacterium
AATTTACCCATGACGTCGCCGACGATACGCGCGCACTTGCGGTACGCCTTGTCGTTGTAGAGCCCCATCTCGTGCATTGCATAGAGAATGCGGCGGTGGACGGGTTTTAAGCCGTCTCTGACGTCGGGAATGGCGCGGGACTTGTTGACCGCCATCGCGTAGGCGATGAAGGAGCGTTTGAGCTCGTCGTTCACCTCCACGTCGAGGATCTTTGTCATCTCGAGCGTCTTTTTGAATTCTTCGGTAAGTTCGGGACTTGTTTCTCTCTTTGCCATAATGTCGGTTCCTTAATTTGTTGGGCTTGTGTTTCGGACTTTTTCTTGGCTCTTGGCTGCCCCTTGAGGGGGAGCTGTCACGTAGTGACTAGGGGTATTTGATTCTGTCATTTCGACCAAGCGAAGCGCGAGGAGAAATCTCGCCTTATGATAATGCGATAGAGATTTCTCGACAAGCTCGAAATGACATTTTGAAATGTCACTCCTTCCGTTACTCCCCGCATTGATTTCCGTTAAAACGCGGAGAAGCAAGCAAGGCAAGGAGCATTCCGCATTCTCTTCACGCTCCCATTGCTTGCCTTAGGCGGAATTCACTTCCGCCGTGGGCGACAACATTTGTTGCACTCTTGCAACTTCTTGTATGACAAGGCGAACGAGAGAGCAACTAAGTTAAAATATAGAGGAAGGTTTCCTCGCACAATTATTTTCGAAGCGACACCACCTCAGTCACCTTCGGTGACAGCTCCTCCTCAGGAGGAGCCGAAGGGTGGCGCGAGCAAAGAATTGTGCGAAATTTTAGATATCAAGGTCAGTGACAAGGGTTGCGTTTTCTTCGATGAACTTGCGCCTCAATGCCGGACTCTCGCCCATGAGAATGTTGAACATCTTGTCCGCCTCCACCGCGTCCTCCATAGAGACCTTGATGAGGGTGCGGGTGGCGGGGTTCATGGTCGTGTCCCAAAGCTGTTCGGTGCTCATCTCGCCGAGACCCTTGTACCGCTGGTATTCCACTTTATTGTTGTTCGCCGCGTCGAAGAGGACCTTCTCCTCCTCCGAATAGAGGTACACGTCCTCCTTTCCCTTGACGCTCGCCTTGTAGAGCGGCGGCTTTGCCGAATACACATGCCCGTGCTCGATGAGGGGACGCATGTAACGGAACAGGAAGGTGAGGAGAAGTATGCGGATGTGCGCGCCGTCTACGTCGGCATCGGTCATGGAGATGATGCGGTCGTAGCGGAGCTTGCTCTCGTCGAAGTCGTCCAAAATACCGCAGCCGAACGCC
This sequence comes from uncultured Clostridia bacterium, assembly GCA_947625695.1. GTDB lineage: Bacteria > Bacillota > Clostridia > Christensenellales > Borkfalkiaceae > Gallimonas. The sequence continues at coordinate 1,279 of CANQPO010000043.1, forward strand.
GTAATCATCGCCTTGATCTCCGCGTTTTCAAGCGCGCGGTTGAGGCGCACCTTTTCGACGTTGAGAATTTTGCCGCGAAGGGGCAGAATGGCTTGAAACCGCCGATCTCTCCCCTGCTTTGCGGTGCCGCCTGCGGAATCGCCCTCGACGATGTAAATTTCGCACAGTTCGGGACGCTTATCCGAGCAGTCGGCAAGTTTCCCGGGGAGGGTGGTGCTTTCGAGCACGCCCTTTCTCCTTGTGAGTTCACGGGCGTTTCTCGCCGCGTCACGCGCCTTCTGCGCCGTGATACAGCGCAGGACGAGTTCCCGTGCGACGGAGGGGTGCTCCTCGATGTAGGTGCCGAATTCGTCCGCCACGGCCTTGTTGACAAAGGGACGAATAAAGGAGTTATTGAGTTTATCCTTGGTCTGCGACTCGAACTGCGCGTCCTCGAGCTTGACGGAGACGACCGCGGTAATGCCCTCGCGCACGTCCTCGCCCGTGAGACGGTCGCTCTCCTTGAGCAGGTTGAGTTTCCTGCCCGCGTCGTTGATGACCTTTGTGAGCGCCAATTTCAAGCCCTCGACGTGCGTTCCGCCGTCGATGGTGTTGACGTTGTTTGCATAGGAATAGATGACCTCGTTATAGCTCTCGTTGTATTGGAGGGCGACCTCGCACACGGTGGTGCCGTCCTGCGCCTCGAAATAGAGGGGCTGTTCGAAGAGAACCTCGCTCCCTTGGTTGAGCTCCTCTACGAGCTCGCGGATGCCGCCCTCGTAGCAGAAGCTGTCCCGCCGCTCCTTCTCCCCTCTGAGGTCTGCAAGGGTGATGGTGAGCCCCTTGTTGAGGAAGGCGAGCTCTTTGAGGCGGGTCTTGAGCGTCTCATATTTGAAGGTGATGGTTTCGAAAATTTCGGCGTCGGGGAAGAAGGTGACCTTGGTGCCCGTCTTTTGAGTGTCGCCGATGATCTGAAGGGGACGCTGGGGCACGCCGCGGTTGTAGACCTGCTTGTAGATGTGTCCGTTCTGGCAAACCTCCGCCTCCAACCATTCGGAGAGCGCGTTGACCGCCTTCACGCCCACGCCGTGAAGTCCCGAGGAGACTTTATACCCCGAGTCGCCGCCGAACTTTCCGCCCGCATTGACCTTGGTAAAGACGACCTCGACGGTGGAAATGCCCTCTTTGGGGTGAATTTCGGTGGGAATGCCCCGCCCGTTATCCTCCACGGTGCAGCTGCCGTCCGCGTTGATGGTGACGTCTACGCGGTCGCAATAGCCCGCTAAAGCTTCGTCGATGGAGTTATCGACGACCTCGCTGACGAGGTGGTGGAGCCCCTTTTCGTCCGTGGAGCTGATGTACATGCCGGGACGCTTGCGGATGTGCTCCAAGCCGTCCAATACCTGAATTTGTTCGGCGCCGTATGCGCCCTCTACTTTTTCCGCCATAACTTCTCCTTCGCGCACGCGCGTATATGCCCGCGTGCGCGCGTCACAATTTATTATAGCATGACTTCACGCATTTGTACAGCAATTTTCATCATATTTTTGTTGAGAGAAGAACAAAAAGAAGGCGCGGGGAAGTTCTTTCGCAAAAGGAACTTCCCCGCGCCGTGCTGTTGATCTTTTATTCCGCCTTCACGCCCTCGCTCCCGCCGAAAATCTCGGCGGCGTAGAGCGCAACGTCGTCCGTCGTCTCGGCGGAGAAGAGCTTGCGCTTCCACTCCGCCGCGCCCCGCCGTCCCTTCAGATAGAACGCCGCCATCTTGCGCATGAATACGCAGGCGAAGTGTTCGCCGTAGAGCTTTTTCGTCTCTTTGAGCTGGACGGGGAAGAGCTCGGAAAAGGGGGTCTCCTCCCGCTCGAGGATCTCCGCAAACACCTGCGGGCGGTAGAGCGCGGCGCGGGCGATCATAATGCCGTCCACCCCAGTGCGCTCGAACATCTTGTTCGCGTCTTTGTCGTTCCAGACGCCGCCGTTGCCGATGACGGGAATCTTCACCGCCTCTTTTGCCTCGCGGATCTGCTCGAAATCGACGGGGCCCGCATAAATTTTATCCCGCGTTCTGCCGTGGACGGTGATCATGCACGCTCCCGCCCCCTCGCAGAGCTTTGCAAATTCCGCAGCTCTCCTATCTCCTTCCTTTACGCCGACGCGGAACTTGACCGCAATGCGCTTGCCGCTCTTGACGCACTCGGAGATGATCTCCTCGGCAAGCTTGGGCTTTTCCATGAGGGCGTTCCCCTCGCCGTTGCGCACAATCTTGGGCATGGGGCAGCCCATGTTGATGTCGATGAGGTCGAACTTTGCAAGGTCCTCGCTCTCGCAGGCGGCGCGCATTAAGACGGGCACGCTGCCGAAGAGCTGGATCGCCTTGGGGGTCTCTTCCTCCCCCGTATAGAGAAGACGCTTGGTCTCCTCGCTGCCGAAGGCGAGCCCCTTTGCGCTCACCATCTCGTTAAAGGCAAGCCCCGCGCCCAAATCGCGGCACATTTTGCGGAAGGGATAGTTGGTGTACCCCGCCATGGGTGCGAGAAAGACGTTGTTCTCCACCTTGAGTCCCGCGATGTTCAGCTCATGAATGTTCATTTTTTGCCCTCCGATAGTAGCTCTCTTTTTCTTCCTGCCCGAGTAAGGTCGGGTCCTTTCCGTCCGCACGGACGAGGTTTTCGTAACACGTATAACGTTTTTGCATTTTTTTGACGGCGTCGAGGAGGGCCATTTCGCAGTCCTCCCCCACCGCGCGCCCAAGCTCTACGGCACAGAACAGCACGTCGCCGAGCTCCTCTTGGACCGCCTTTTTGTCGCCCGAACGCACCGCCTCCTTGAGCTCGCCGTACTCCTCTTTGAACTTCCTCTCGAAATTCTCGAAGCTGGCGGCGTCCCAGCCTCCCTTTTCCACCCGCTTTGCAATCTTCTGTGCACGGAGCAGGGCGGGGAAGCAGGCGGGCACGTCGTTCACCGCGTCCGAATAGGTCGTTTGGTGTTTTTCGGTCATTTTATTTTTATCCCAGACGGAGAGCGCGCCCTCCGCGCTCTTCGCCTTGTCCGCGCCGAACACGTGGGTGTGGCGGGTGATGAGCTTTTCGCACACCCCCGAGAGCATGTCCGTCACCGTGAAATTGCCCTGCTCCTCCTCGATGAGGGTGTGGAAGAGGGACTGCATTAAAACGTCCCCCGCCTCCTCGCACATCTTGTCGGGGTCGTGAAGGTCGATGGCGTCCACGAGCTCATACGCCTCCTCGATGGCGTTGATGCGGATGCTCTCGTGTGTCTGCACCCTGTCCCACGGACAGCCGTCGGGGGCGCGCAGGCGGCGCAGAATGGCGAGGAAATCCTCAAAGTCGAACCGCTTCTTTTGCAATAGCGGGACATCGTACACCACGAGCGCGGAACGGGGAGAATAGACGCTCTGACGGTCGATCTCGAACAGGGGGAGCTTTTTTGCCCCCTCTTCTATGTAGCAGGCGGGCGCCTCGTCGCCGAATTTCTCACTAAGGAGCAGTTTTACGTCCCCCGCGAGGAGCTCGTTGTCGAGATCGTACACCACGAGGGGCAGGGTGAGCTTTTTGTCGGAAAGATCGTAGGCGGAAACCGCCTGATAGCCGCCCGCAAGCCCGGCTAAAGCCGCCGCCGAAGCGGACTTGGAGACCCCTTCGATGACGGCCGCTCCTTTCAGAAGGGACGCGGCGCGGTCCTCGAACACACCCCCCTCCACGCAGTAGCAAAGATCGCACCCCTCGGCCTGCCTTTTGACCTCTGCGGCAAGATTTTTTGCGAGCGTATCGAAATTACGGCTCTTTTCAAAGACGAAATCGAGGGTCTCGAAGGGAATGCCTTCGTCATGCAGGGTCTGAGCGGCGGGCGACGTATTGCGCACGAGCACTTTCTGCGCCTTCTTCATGGCGGCGATCGCCCGCGCCGTGACGTCTCCCCTCTTCGTTCCCAAACCGATGACCGTGATCATACTTTTTTACCCGTTTTTTCTTTACAGTATAATACAAGTCGAGAAAAAAAGCAACCAGATAACAGGCATTTGCCGCAATTGCCGCGCCGCCGACCGAAAATCGCGGAACAAGCAAGCACTCGAGCGCGAATTTTACGCACACCGCGACCGCCATGGAGAAAGCCGCCTTCTTCGCCCTGCCCATGCCCGTGAGACAGGCGGAGAGGGTATCCACCCCCGCAAGGGACGCCGCAGACACTGCGAGAAGTTTTACGAGCGTGACGAGGATCTCCGCCTCGCTCTGTGCAAGTCCCCCATAGAGCAGGGAGACGATGGGACGGGCGAACAGAAACAGCCCCACGCCGCAGGGCAGCGACAGCAAAAAGGTGAACGCAAGTGCGCCGAGGGCGCGCGATTTGCCTTCCCCCTCTTCTCCCACCGCAAAGGCGCGGGAGACGGAGGGCACGGCTGCCGCCGCGAGCCCGTAGCACGCCGTGGCGGGCAGGGAGATGAGGGAGAGCGCGGCCCCCGAATAGAGCCCGTAGAGGGAGACGGCGCTCTCCGTCTGCATGCGAAGAAGGCGCACGAGCAGGACGCTGTCCACCGTCTGCGAGAGGGGCAGAAGGGCGGACGCCGCCATCACGGGGAGAGCGGAAAGGAGAATGTCCGAGGCAAACGTCCTCCCCACCGCAAGGGTGCGCCGTTCCCGCTCCGCGCGGCTCCTCAAAACAAGGCAGACAAGGGCGCAGAGCTCGGAAAGAGTGACCGAGAGCAGGCAGAGCGCAACGGCACGGGCGGGCGAATTTGCATAATGGTTGGCAAAATACAGCCCGAGGCAGGACTTTACGAGCTCTTCGATGATCTCCGAAAGGGCGGTGGGCGCCATGTTGTTCTTCCCCTGAAAATAGCCTCGAAACACCGCGATGAGCGCCACCAGAAAGACGGAGGGCGCGAGGGCGAGATAGCAGAGGGTCAGCGCGCCGTCCCCCTGCATGGCGCTCATGGAGGGCGCAAAGAGACACATGAGAGCGGTGCCGCAGAGCCCCAAGAGAGCGAAGAGCTTGAGGGCGGTTCTGAGGGTGGAGGAGCTGCTTCTGCCCGTTGCCGTTTCGCGGGCGATCATGCGGGAGAGCGCCGAGGGGATCCCCGCCGACGAAAAGGTGAGAAGGACGCAAAAGAGGGGATACGCCATGTGATAGAGTCCCATGCCGTAGCCGCCCAAGAGCCCCGTAAGCGGGATGCGGTACAAAACGCCGATCCCCTTTGCGAGAATGCCGCCGAGGGAGATCACCGCGGCGGATCTGAGAAAGTCGTTTCTTTTCAAGCGCATTATGTAGGGGAGTGCCTGCCGCACTCCTGTTTTCGACCCGCTATTCTAACTAATGTCATTTCGACCCGCTGTTCTAACTAATGTCATTTCGACCGTAGCGAGCAACGCGAGTGGAGTGGAGAAATCTCACATTATTGTAATAAGGTAGAGATGTCTACTTCGTCGCTAACGCTCCTCGTGCCGCCCTTCGACAAATAGAACGTGCGGGCGGGGCAGGGTGACGTGATTTTAGAACGGCTTCAAAGGCTTCCAAATCACTGCGCGTTGGAAAATCGCCATTTTCCATAAGCGCACCCCATTTGCCGTATGCTTACGGCTTATTGCACGCTGAAACGAATGAGAGAGTGAGCAGGTTAAGGCAAAAATGCACGTTTCCTCACGGCGTTTATTTTCGACCGACACCCCTTCCGTCACGCGCAAAGCGCGTGACACCCACCCCTCAAGGGGTGGGCAAGGGGGAAGGAAGAAAAGAAACGCGTGAACTCACTCGAACTGATTCGCAATAATATCCGAAGTGAGGCGGGCGAGCTTGACTGCGGACGACTCCATGATCGCCCCCTCGTCGGTGGATAAAAGCACCACCGCGCCCAAACAGTCCCCTCCCGCCACGACGGGCACGATGACCTGCGCCGTGACCGTGAGATCGCTGTCCGTTGCGATGGGCAGAATGTCTCCCCCCTCCGCCTTGCTCGCAAGATAGCTCCTGCGCGAGAGCATGACCTCCGTCATTTTGTCCGAAACAGACTTCCCCGCAAGCGACTTTTTCCCCTGTCCGCTCGCCTGCAAAACGCCGTCCGTATCGCAAATGACGGCAAGATAGCCGCTCTGTTCGTTCAAAGATTTTGCCGTGCCCTTTGCGAACTGTTCGATGCTTGCGATGGGCGAATATTTTTTGAGCATCAGCTCGTCGCGGTCGGTGAAGAGTTCCAAGGGATCCCCCTCCCGAATGCGAAGCGTTCTCCTTATTTCCTTGGGGATGACGACCCTCCCGAGTTCGTCGATCCGCCTGACAATTCCCGTTGCTTTCATATAAAACCTCCGTGTACTTTCAATATGCGGAAATTTGCGATTTCTATACAAATAAAATTTCCCCTTGACACCCGTGAGAAAGTGTGGTATACTGTCCATAAGCCGTTTGGCAAAAAAACTCTTGCGCTCCGCAATCGACAACTTCAACGACAACGATCTCGGGTTTGAGATCACCATCGAGAACGACCATGTCACAGCAAAGGCCGACCTCTCCATCGCGGGACACGACGACAGCGTTTTGGCTTCTTTCCAAGTCTATGAAAACGGCTCGGCGTTCTTCAGTTTTATGTTCGACAATATCGACAGCAATGAAGAGTCCCTGCAGCTCATCGAGGAATTCAACGAAAACGTGCTCTTTTTGAAGGCGGACATGGGCGAAGGCATCTTGACGCTTACGTGCAATTGTCCCTGCGTCACCGAGGATTCGCTGGAAGATTTTACCATCATCGTACTCAACGAAGTCATCGACGACGACACGACGAAATACCTGAAACCGCTCACAGAACTAACTTACGCCGACTAAACGTATGAAAAAACGGCGCCGCACGGCGCCGTTTTTTTGTGCTGTTTTTTATCTGTACTCTTCAATGAGGGCTTTGAAGGCGGGAAGGCTCCGCTCGATGACGGAGCGCTCCACGCAGTAGGAGATGCGCACATAGCCCGTCACGCCGAAACTATCGGACGGGACGAGCAAAAGTTCATGCTTTTTCGCCCGTTCACAGAACTTTTTCGCCTCGGGCTCCAATGCCTTCACGAACAGATAGAACGCTCCCTCGGGCGAAATGCACTCGTAGCCGTATTCTTTTAAGGCATTGTACAAAATGTCGCGGTTTTTCTTGTACTCGCCGACGTCCGACGACTTTCCGAGGCAGTTTGCGACCACCCGCTGGAAGAGGACGGGGGCGCAGACATAGCCGAGCGCGCGCCCCGCGCCGCAGACCGCCGAAAAGAGTTCCTCCGCGCCCGCGCACTTGGGCGAAACGGCGATGTAGCCGATGCGCTCGCCCGCAAGGGAAAGAGACTTTGAAAAGGAGTACAGCACGACGGAATGGTCGTAAAAATTCATGACGTATGGCACTTTTGCCCCGTAAGTGAGTTCGCGGTAGGGCTCGTCGGCAAGGAGCAGAATGGGCTCCCCTTTTTCTTCGGACTTCTCTTTGAGGAGGGCGGCGAGGGCTTTGATCTCCTCCTCCGTATACACCGCGCCCGTGGGGTTGTTGGGGGAGTTCAAAAGCACTGCCTTGGTGCGTTTTCCGAAATACGGTTTGAGTTTTTGGGCGTCGAGGTGGAATTTTTCGTCCGTCGGCGCAACGACGAGTTTTCCCCCCGCCCGCTCGACGAACACGCGATATTCGGGGAAGAAGGGCGCAAGCGTCACCACCTCGTCCCCCTCGCTTAGAATCGCATTCAGCGTGACGGTGAGAGAGGCCGCCGCGCCGCAGGTCATGTAGACGAGGTCGGGGCGCATTGGGGCTCCGAACGCCGATTGTATGTAGTTTGAGACCGCCGCGCGGACCTCGGGGAGCCCGAACGCGGAGGAATAGCCGTGCAGGGCGACGGCGGGCGTTTCGCGCAGTAGCCGTTCGACTTCTTCCTGCACGCACTTGGGCGCGGGGACGCCCGGGTTGCCGATGGAAAAATCGAATACGTTTTCGCTTCCAATCTCCTTTTTGCGGGCGTTGCCGTACTCGAAGAGCTCGCGGATATCCGACTTTTCGTCCCCCAATTTTCTCATGTTTCGGTTGTACATGTGTTGCTCCTTTTTTTCGTTTGGGTTTGGTTTTAATCGTACTTGCCGCGCGTCATGCTGAGGTGAAATGTGTTTACGCAGTCCCGTTAGCAACTCCGCGAAGGCATCTTGGTACGTTTAAGTTTGGTTTTGAACGTGCTTGGACGCAACAAGATTCCCTCGGAGAATTGCCATGTTGAACTTCGTTATTGCTTTATCGGCTCGGAATGACGCGCTTGCGCGCGGTTTTTGCCCACCCCCTTAATCCCCCTCCGGTGGAGGGGGTTCTGTTAAAGGCAGTTTCGCCCCCCCGCTTGAGGTTCCCACAGGGCGAGGAGCAAAGAATTGCGCGAAACTCTACAATACTTTTTTCAAAAATTGACCCGTGTAGCTGTTTTCGACGGCGGAGACCTGTTCGGGCGTGCCCGTGGTGACAATCGTCCCGCCGCGGTCGCCGCCCTCGGGGCCGAGGTCGATGATATAGTCCGCGACCTTTATCACGTCCAGATTATGCTCGATGACGATGACGGTGTTCCCTGCGTCGCGGAGCCTCAGCAAAATTTTTACGAGTTTGTCCACGTCGAAACTCGAGAGCCCCGTGGTCGGTTCGTCCAAAATATACACTGTTCTGCCTGTGGAACGCTTGGAAAGCTCGGTGGCGAGCTTCACCCTTTGCGCCTCGCCGCCCGAGAGGGTGGTGCTGCTCTGCCCGAGCTTGATGTAGCCGAGCCCCACTTCGTTGAGCGTGGAAATTTTATTGTAAATGGTGGTGACGGGTTTGAAGAACTCGCACGCCTCCTCCACCGTCATATCGAGCACGTCTGCAATCGTCTTTCCCTTGTAGCGCACCTCGAGCGTTTCGCGGTTGTAGCGTTTGCCGCCGCACACTTCGCAGGGGACGTAGACGTCGGGCAGGAAGTGCATTTCGATCTTCATGATGCCGTCGCCCTGGCAGTTTTCGCACCGCCCGCCCGCGACGTTGAAGGAGAACCTTCCCGACTTAAAGCCCATGAGTTTGGCGTCGGGGGTGGCCGCGAATAGCTCGCGGATGGCGGTAAACACCCCCGTATAAGTTGCGGGGTTGCTCCGCGGCGTTCTGCCGATGGGAGATTGGTCGATCGCAATGACTTTATCGAAATATTCGAGCCCCGAAAAACTGCCGTGCTTGCCGAAGGGGAGCCGCGCACTGCCGAGGTTGTTGGAGAGAATGGGCAGAATGATTTCGTTGACGAGGGAGGACTTGCCCGAACCGCTCACCCCCGTGACGAGGGTCAGAAGGCCCGCGGGGATCTCTGCGGTGAAGCCCTTTAAGTTGTTTTGGCGGCAGTCCTGCACCCTGAGCCATCTGCCGTCGGGCTCCTTTCTCACGGGCGGGACCTCGATTTTGCGCCGCCCCGCGAGGTAATCCCCCGTCAAAGAGTCGGGAGAGTTCATAATGTCCTCCACGCTCCCGCAGGCGACGACCTGCCCGCCGTGCACCCCTGCGCGGGGGCCGATGTCCACGATGTAGTCCGCCGCCCGCATGGTGTCCTCGTCGTGTTCGACGACGATGAGGGTATTGCCCAAATCGCGCAGGCCCTTTAAAGAGGCGAGCAGTTTTTCGTTGTCCCGCTGGTGGAGCCCGATGCTCGGCTCGTCCAAGATGTACAAAACTCCCGAGAGCGCGCTCCCGATCTGCGTTGCGAGACGGATGCGCTGGCTCTCGCCGCCCGAGAGGGTCACCGCCGAACGGGTAAGGGTAAGATAGTCGAGCCCGACCCCCACCAAAAAGTTGATGCGCGCCTTGATCTCCTTCAAGATGACGTCCGCAATGGCGTGCTCGGTGGATGATAGCTGCAAGCCGTCGAGAAAGGCATGCAGTTCGCCCACGGGAAGATCGCACGCCTCGTAGATGTTCTTCCCCCCGACGGTGACGGCGAGCGCCTCCTTTTTGAGACGCTTTCCATGGCAGGCGGGGCAGTCGGAGGTGCGCATGTACCGCTCGATGTCCCACTTCACCCCCTCCGAGGAGGTCTGATTGTATCTTCTTTGCAGATTGTTGACAAACCCCTCCCACGCGCTCACATAGGTGGAGCGGAAGGTGTGGGTGGCGTATTCGAGCTCGAGCTTTTCCCCCTTCGAACCGTACATGAGAAGATCGTACACCTCGGGAGAAAGGTCCTTGACGGGGACGTCGAGCGAAAAGCCGTAATGTTTGGAGAGCGCCCCGAGATACATTTGGGTGACGCTGGAGCTGTCTAAATTCCACCCGCTGATTTTAATTGCCCCCTCGCGCAAAGTTTTGCTCTTGTCGGGGCAGATGAGGTCAGGGTCGACGAGCTGACGGAAGCCGAGCCCCGAGCACTCGGGACACGCCCCCCACACCGTGTTGAAGGAGAAGAGACGGGGCTCGATCTCCTCGATGGAAATGCCGCAGTCGGGGCAGGCGTAGCGGGAGGAATAGAGGGTCTCCTCCCCCTCGCAGTCGATGACGACGAGCCCGTCCGCAAGTTTTAGCGCCGTCTCGAGGCTCTCGGTGAGCCGCTTTAATACCCCCTCCTTGACGACGAGGCGGTCGATGACGACGGAGATGTTGTGCTTGATGTTCTTTTCGAGCTTGATCTCTTCCTGAAGATCGTAGACGATGCCGTCGATCTTGACGCGGGCGTAGCCGCTCTTGCGGAAGCTCTGCAGTTCCTTGGTATATTCCCCCTTCCTGCCGCGGACGACGGGGGCGTTGACGAGAATTTTGCTGCCCGTTGGCAGTTCCATCACGCGGTCGGCGATCTCGTCCACCGTCTGACGGCGAATTTCCCTGCCGCAGTTGGGGCAGTGCGGAATGCCGATACGGGCGTATAAAAGACGGAGATAGTCGTAAATTTCGGTCACCGTGCCCACCGTGGAGCGGGGGTTGTGGCTGGTCGTCTTTTGGTCGATGGAGATGGCGGGCGAGAGCCCTTCGATACTCTCGACGTCGGGCTTTTCCATCATGCCGAGGAATTGGCGGGCGTAAGAGGAAAGGCTCTCCATATAGCGGCGCTGGCCCTCGGCAAAGATGGTGTCGAAGGCGAGCGTACTCTTGCCCGAACCGCTCACCCCCGTAAAGACGGTGAGGGAGTTCCGCGGAATTTTGACGTCGATATTTTTGAGGTTGTTTTCCTTGGCCCCTTTTACGTACAAATAATCTTTCATTGCTGTATTTGCGATGCGATTTTTTCCACCGCTTCTTTGATTTCTTCCCACGTTTCGCCGTGATAGCGCACTTCCGCGGCGCGAGCCCGACTGCTACTGTCCGCAAACAGAATGGCGTTCACGCCCTGCGCCTGCGCCGAAAGGCAGGTCTCTACGCTGTCGTCGATGAGCGCGCCATAGCCGCGCTGCAAGCACCATGCGCCCTTTTGGGAAATTCCCGTCACGAGCTCATCATAGGGCATATTGTGTTTTTGCAGCCAATTGCGGGAGACTTTTTCGGGGTCGGAGAACCATTCCGTCGTGCGCGCCGTGAGCACCGTGACCGAGTGCCCCGCCTCCCTGAATGCAAGGAGCGCCTCCCTTGCGCCTTTGCGCGGCGCGGCCTCCGTAAAGACGGTTTCGCCGCCCATGTGAACAAATTGAAGGACGTCCGCAAGCTCCCAGTCGAACACATCGACGATCGCGTGCGCGTCTTTGTTTGTAAGTTTGAAGGGGAGCCCCATGCGCCGAATATACTCCTGCGCCTGCGTCACCCGATCGACGACGGAGAGGGTGTCGTCTAAGTCCACCGCGATCTTCATTTGCGTTATTTCCTCATTCTCTTTCTCAGTTCGTTGATGGTCTCGCGTATCTCGATCGCCCGCTCGAAGTCGAGGGCGTTGGACGCGACCTTCATGAGCGCCTTGAGCTTTTCGATCTCCTCGGGAATGTCCTTGAGCTTGATGTCCCCCGAGGGCTTTACCTTGCTTGTGATATTGAGAGAGGACTTGATCTCCTTGACGATGGTCCTCGGCACAATGCCGTGTTCCTCGTTATACGCCTGCTGCTTGGCGCGGCGGCGGTTGGTTTCGCCGATGGCGCGTTCCATGCTCCCCGTCATTTCGTCCGCGTACATGATGACCCGCCCCTCTGCGTTTCGCGCGGCTCGCCCGATCGTCTGCACGAGGGAAGTCTCGCTCCGCAGAAAGCCCTCCTTGTCCGCGTCCAGAATGGCGACGAGCTTCACCTCGGGAAGGTCGAGCCCTTCGCGCAGCAGGTTGATGCCGCAAAGGACGTCGAATTCCCCCGAGCGCAAACCGTTGACGATGTCGATGCGCTCCAATGTGTCGATATCCGAGTGCATGTACCGCACTTTGACGTTGTTCTCCTTCAGATAGTCGGTGAGCGACTCGGCCATGCGCTTGGTGAGCGTTGTGACGAGCACCCGCCCGCCGCTTTCCACAACGTTATGAATTTCGGAGAGGAGATCGTCGATCTGCCCCTTGGTGGGCTTGACCGTGACGGGGGGATCCAAAAGCCCCGTGGGACGGATGAGCTGTTCGACGACCTGCCCCGCCTGTTCGAGCTCGTAGGGCGCGGGTGTTGCCGAAACGCAGATGAGCTGAGGCACCCGCGCGTCGAATTCCTCGAAGGTGAGCGGGCGGTTGTCGTAAGCAGAGCGCATGCGGAAACCGTAGTCCACCAAATTGATCTTGCGGGCGAGGTCGCCGTTGTACATGGCGCGGATCTGCGGAATGGTCATGTGGCTCTCGTCGATGAACACGAGAAAGTTGGGCGGGAAATAGTCGAGGAGGGTAAAGGAGGGCTGCCCGGGGGAGCGGCCGTCGAAGTAGCGGGAATAGTTCTCGATGCCCGAACAGTAGCCGATCTCCCGCATCATCTCGAGGTCGTGCTCGGTGCGCTGGCGGAGGCGTTGGGCTTCGAGCAGTTTGCCCGCGTCCTCAAACGCCTTCACTTCCCCCTGCAGGTCCTCCTCGATCATGGAAAGCGCGGAGGAGAGCCGTTCGCTCCCCACCGCATAGTGGCTGGCGGGGAAGATGACGGCGTGCGAGAGGGAGGAGATGACCTTGCCCGTGACGACGTCCTCCTCGCCGATCGCGTCGATCTCATCGTCGAAAAACTCCACACGGATTGCAACTTCGGAGTTGGAGGCGGGGAATATTTCCACCACGTCCCCCCGCACGCGGAAGGTGGAACGCTTGAAGTCCATGTCCCCGCGGGAATAGTGGATCTCCACGAGGCGGCGCAGAAGCTCGTCCCGCGCCATCTCCTGCCCGGGGCGCAGGGAGACGCCCAAACGGAAGAACTCTTCGGGCGCGCCCAAGCCATAGATGCAGGAGACGGAGCTCACCACGATGACGTCGTCCCGCTCCCCCAAGGAGCAGGTTGCGGCGTTGCGGAGCTTGTCGATCTCATCGTTCATCGAGAGGTCTTTCTCGATGTAAGTATCGGTGGAGGGAATGTAGCTCTCGGGCTGGTAGTAGTCGTAATAGGAGACGAAATACTCCACGCGGTTGTGGGGGAAGAACTCGCGGAATTCCCCCGCAAGCTGGGCGGCGAGCGTCTTGTTGTGGGCGATGACGAGGGTGGGCCGCCCCACGTTTTTGATGACGTTCGCCATTGTGAACGTCTTGCCGCTCCCCGTGACCCCCACGAGCACCTGCGTGCGGACGCCGTCGAGCACCCCTTCCGTGAGTTTTTCGATCGCCTCGGGCTGGTCCCCCGTGGGCGCAAAGGGAGATACAAGCTCAAATTCGTGATGTTCCATTGTACCCTCCTTTGCAAACATTCGTTTTATAAAGAATAGCCCTTTCGGGCGAAAAAGTCAAGCGTTTTAACCGAAGATCGCCCGCAAAAGGATGCCCACCAGAAAGGTGACGACGGCGCCGAGGGCGGCGACGAGAATGCGGAACACGAGCCCCCGCTTCCGCTGGTAGTCGCGGCGGCGGTAGCAAAGTCCCGCCTCCCGCATTTGAATGACGTAAGTCTTTTCCCCCTTTCGGTCGGACTGGATGAAATCGAAGTAGCCGTCGAGAGAGAGGCTCCTTAGCGCGCGCTCCAAGCTCTCCTCGTCGTACTTGCGCTTTGCGGGAAGCACCGCCGTCAACTCATAGGGGGAGAGGAGAAAGCGCTCCTTCCCGCCCGAGAGGTCGTAGACGGCGTTCATCACTTCGTTTTCGCGGCGGTTGAGTCTGTCGCTGATCATATTCCCCTCACCAAAAGCAGGAGAAGCATGAAAAGCGCCCCGCCGAGAAGCGCGCCCGAAAAGCCGCCGAGCATGGAGAGGAAAAACCCGTCCGCGCGGCGGCGCACTCCCTCGCGGCGCTGTTCTTTGAGCGTTTGGAAGTACAGCCTCCCCTCGGGAAGGGGGCGGAGGCAGTAGATCCCCTCCTCCGCGTATTTGATCTCGATATATCTGCGCTCCTCGAGGCAGGAAAGGGCGCGCTTGACGTCCTCTCGCGTCGCCCCTGCCGAAAGACAGGAAAGTAGCTCCCCCTCTTCGGCAATTTTGAAGCCGCCCTCTCCGCACAGCGTATTGATTTTTTCGAGCAATGCGCTCGCCCGTTCGTCCAACATACGTTCTCCGCAAACAGTATTGCCTTTTTGCGAAGTCGCTATGCGAACGGACAGGCGGCGTTATTTATTGAAGTTATCCTTGAGGGAGACGATCTCGGAGAGAACGAGCTTGCCCTCTTCGGTGCATTTTTTGTAGTACCCCGTGCGCATGAGCTGGAAGGCCATCCCCTCCTCCGCTTCCGCAAGATAGGGCTCGGCTTTGCCAAAAAAGATGTGTTCGCTGTTCTCGTTCATGCGTTCCGAGAAGTCCTGTCCCGCATAGTCCGCGTCGCGCAGAAGGTGTTCGTAGCGGCGCACTTCCACGTCTTTGCAGGTATTTGCGTCCACCCAATGGATGACCCCCTTCGCCTTGACGCCGCTCGTGTCCGAGCCGCTCCGCGAATCGGGAAGATAGGTCGCCTTTACTTCGATAACGTTCCCCGCTTCGTCTGTTACCGCCTCGTCGCAGCGCACGATGTAGGCGTTTTTGAGGCGCACGTAGCCGCCGATCTTGCCGCGGTAGTACTTGGGGGGAGGGTCGAGGGAGAAGTCGCTCCGCTCGATGTAGAGCTCGCCCGAGAAGGGCACCTTGCGCGTGCCCGCGTTGCCGTCCGTCTGGTTGATCTCGAAGTCCACCTTTTCGCTGCCCGTGTAGTTGCTGACGGTGAGTTTGATGGGGTCGAGCACCGCCATCGCGCGGGGGGCGTGGACGTTGAGATAGTCGCGCACCACCGCCTCGAAGTAGGAAATTTCGCACTCCGAATTGGCCTTTGCAACGCCGATACGGGAGCAGAAGTCCTTGATCGCCTCGGCGGGAATGCCGCGGTTGCGAAGCCCCGCGAGGGTGGGCATTCTCGGGTCGTCCCAGCCGTGGACGGAGCCGTCCTCCACGAGCTTTTTGAGGTAACGCTTGCTCATGACGAGGTTGGTGACGTTGAGCCGCG
>CANQPO010000044.1 GCA_947625695.1 uncultured Clostridia bacterium
GATCTGCTCGGGGAGCATGAAGATGTGCGCGTCGTCCTGCGTGAAGCACCTCACGCGCATGAGCCCGTGGAGTTGGCCGCTCTTTTCATGGCGGTGCACGAGCCCCAATTCGCCCATGCGGATGGGAAGGTCCTTATAGCTGTGCGGGGAGAGCTTGTAGACGAGCATGCCGCCCGGGCAGTTCATGGGCTTTACGGCGCAGTCCTCCCCGTCGATCTTGGTCGTGTACATGTTGTCTTTATAGTGGTCCCAGTGCCCCGAGTTCTCCCAAAGGGTGCGGGTCATGATCATGGGCGTCTGCACTTCGACGTACCCCTCTCTTCTGTGGAGTTGCCGCCAATAGTCGATGAGGGTATTCTTGAGCACCATGCCGTTGGGCAGGAAGAACGGGAAACCCTTTCCCTCGGGAAGGAGGGCAAAGAGCTTCAAGTCCTTGCCGAGCTTGGTGTGGTCGCGCTTCTTCGCCTCCTCGAGCATCTTGAAGTACTCGTCCATCTCCTCTTTTTTGGCAAAGGCGGTGCCGTAGATGCGGGTGAGCATCTTCTTCTTTTCGTCTCCCCGCCAATATGCGCCCGCGATGGACACGAGCTTGAACGCCTTGATCTTGCCCGTGGAGGGAAGATGAGGCCCGCGGCAGAGGTCGGTAAAGTCGCCCTGCTTATAGAAGGAAATGGTCTCCCCCTCGGGAAGGTCCTGAATGAGCTCCACCTTGTAGTTCTCGTGGTACTTGCTCATGAGGGCGATCGCTTCATTCCGCGGCAGGGTGAACCGCTCGATGGGCAGATTGCTCTTGATGATGCTCTTCATCTCCGCCTCGATCTTGGAAAAGTCGTCGAGGGTGATGGGCGTCTTGAAGTCGATGTCGTAGTAAAAGCCGTTGTCTATGACGGGACCGATCGCAAGTTTGGAGGTGGGATAGATGGTCTTGATCGCCTGCGCCAGCACGTGCGCGCAGGTGTGGCGGTATACCTTGATCCCCTCGGGGTCCTTCAAGGTGACGATCTCGAGGCTGTCCCCCTCGTGAAGAGGCGAGGAAAGATCGACGAGTTCTCCGTTGACCTTGGCGGCAACGGCGTTTCTTGCAAGCCCGTCCGAAATGGTCTTGGCGGCCTCCATGCAGTCTGCGCCGTCCGAAACCTGAAGCTTGTCTCCGTTTTTGAGTGTAATATTCATTTTTTTGCTCTCCTTTGTCGCTATTATGTCACGCATAGTACTATGCAAAATGCGGAAAAACAAAAATCGCCCTCAAAATATCCGAAAAAATCGGACATTTAAGGACGCATTCGTTCTTCTGCGCGGTTCCACCTTAATTGCCGAGGGCAACCCCCGACCGCTCTTTTTGTTGTGTGATTGTTCATGGAAAGCGGTTTCACCTTCTCGCAGCCGGTGCGGATCTTTCAGCCGAGGACCCGCTCTCTGGAAAGGGCTTGCAAGCGCTACTTGTCTTTCGATTGTATATTATAGGCGTTTTCAAGGGGTTTGTCAAGAAAATACCGTGCGTTCCGCGTAATATTTTTGAAGAAAATCTTCGGTGGAGCTCTCCACCTTGCCGAGGCAGTACACATACCCCGCGTCCGAGAGCATGATCTCCGTCTCGAGGTCCTCTTTCCCTGTGAGACGGCTTCTGCGCAGCGGCACAAAGTTTTCCGCGAACACGGCGTTGCCTTTGACGTAAATTTTGCGGGTGCTCTCCCCCACCAGAAATTCGCAGAAATGCTTTAAGTCCCCGCCCGAAAAGCTGTGCGGGATATAGTCGAGGATCTTCCCCCATTTTTCCTTGAGCGGCGCGAGGCGGAAGCGGTAAAACCCGTCTACGCAGAACTCCTCCGTGCCCTCGAGCTTGCGGCGGATGAAGGCGCAGTCCCCCTCGAAATCGGCGGAGATGAGCGCCGCCGCGAGCAGCCGCTTCTCCCGTTCAGGCAGGCAGACGTGCAGTTTTTCCTGCAGATAGGCGTATTTATAGCCGATATCGACGATCTCCGCGATCTTTTCGCCGAGAAAATTTTTGAGTTCTTTTTCGGCGCGCTCGACATGCAATTTGAGCACGGCGCGCTCCTCGTCCAAGATGAGTTCCCCGCTCCCGCCGAGCTTTCTCACGGGCGCGGCGACGGCATTATATAGATAGGTAATGAAGGCGCTGTTTTTCAACTCCTCCGAGACGGTGATTTCAGCCACAACCTTATTGTATGCCGAATGCGGAGATTTATTTACCCCGCTTTTCGGGCAGAAACGGCTAAAACGGGGAATTCGGGGCATACTGTAACTGTCCGAGCGCCGAAAACGGCCCTATTGGGCTATCTTTCAACCGGAAATTTCGGCAAAAACCTCTTAAACGGACGGGAGCGGAAGTGATCATTCACTTTCGCTTTCCCTTTTCAGGGCAGATTTTCCACAATAAAGGATATTTGCTTGACTTTTTTTGACGGCAAGAGTAAAATTCAAAGTGATAATCGAAAAAACAGAGGTTTTTATCATATGGACATGAAAACTGTTGAACGCAAATGGCAAGCCAAATGGGAAAAGGCAAAGTTCAACAATTTCGACGAAAAGAGCGACAAACCCAAAAAGTACGTCCTCGAAATGTTTTCCTACCCCTCGGGGGCAAAGCTCCACATCGGGCATTGGTACAACTACGGTCCCACCGACTCCTATGCCCGTTTCAAGCGCATGCAGGGCTACAACGTGTTCCAGCCCATGGGCTTTGACGCGTTCGGGCTGCCCGCCGAGAACTATGCGATCAAGACGGGGGTGCACCCCAAGGATTCCACCGAGCGCAACATCGCCACCATGGAGGGTCAGCTCCGCGCGATGGGTGCTATGTTCGACTGGTCGGCGGAGATCAAGACCTGCGAAGAAGATTACTACAAGTGGACGCAGTGGATGTTCCTTCAGCTCTACAAGAAGGGACTCGCCTATCGCAAGGAAGCGCCCGTCAATTGGTGCCCCTCCTGCGCCACCGTGCTTGCGAACGAGCAGGTGGTAAACGGCGCCTGCGAGCGTTGCGGTTCCACCGTCGTGCGCAAAAACCTCACGCAGTGGTTCTTTAAGATCACCGAATACGCCGAGGAGCTCCTGACGGGGCTCGAGGGCTTGGACTGGCCGGAAAAGACGAAACTCATGCAGAAGAATTGGATCGGCAAGTCCACGGGCTGCGAGATCGAGTTCGACTGCGAGACGGGGGATAAAATAAGAGTGTTCACCACGCGGTGCGACACGGTGTTCGGCGTCACCTATGTGGTGCTCGCGCCCGAACATCCCCTCGCGCTCAAGCTCACCACCCCCGAGCAGCTTCCCGCAGTGGAAAATTACATTGCCGAAACTTCCAAAGTCAACGAGATCGACCGCCTCTCCACCACCCGCGAAAAGACGGGAGTGTTCACGGGCGCATACTGCACCAACCCCGTAAACGGCAAGAAGGTGCCTATCTACCTCGCCGATTATGTGCTCTATTCCTACGGCACGGGCGCGGTGATGGCGGTTCCCGCGCATGACGAGCGCGACTTTGCCTTTGCCAACAAATACGGACTTCCCATCGTGAAGGTCATCGAAAACACCAAGGGCGAGACGGTCCTCCCCTTCACCGAGGACGGCATCATGGTGGGTTCGCTCAACTTCGACGGGCTCTATGGCGAAGAGGCGCGCGACGAGGTCGCAAACCACATCGCCAAGATCGGCAAGGGCGGCAAGAAGGTGAATTACCGCCTCAGAGATTGGCTTGTCTCCCGCCAGCGCTATTGGGGAGCACCCATTCCCGTCGTCTATTGCCCCGTCTGCGGCACCGTGCCCGTTCCCGAAAAGGACCTGCCCGTGCGCCTTCCCTATGACGTAGAATTCCGCCCCGACGGAAAGTCCCCTCTTGCCAAGCACGAAAAATTCATGCACACCGTCTGCCCCGTCTGCGGCGGCGAAGCGACCCGCGAGGCGGACACCCTTGATACCTTCGTCTGCTCGAGCTGGTACTTTTTGCGCTATGCGGACGCGAAGAACGACCGCGCACCCTTCGACCGCGAGGAGGTGGATAAACTGCTTCCCGTGGATACCTATGTCGGCGGCGCGGAGCACGCCTGCATGCACCTTCTGTATGCCCGTTTCTTCACGAAAGCCCTCCGCGACATGGGGTATCTCGACTTCGACGAGCCCTTCCTCCGCCTCGTGCACCAGGGGGTGATTTTAGGTCCCGACGGCAACCGCATGAGCAAGAGCCACGGCAACATCGTCTCACCCGACGAATATGTGGAGACCTACGGCGCGGACGCCTTCCGCCTCTATCTGATGTTCGGCTTCTCCTACACCGAGGGCGGGCCGTGGAGCGACGACGGCATCAAGGCGATCGCCCGCTTCATGGAGCGCGTCGAAAAGATCGTGCTCAAGGTGCGCGACTATCCCTCGGGGGGCGGCATGCTCGGCCCCGACGAGAAGAAACTCAACTACGCCCGCCACTATGCGATCAGCCGCGTCTCGCGGGATATGGAAGAATTCTCCTTCAACACCGCAGTGGCAAGGCTCATGGAGCTCGTGAACGCCATCTATAAGTACGACGGACTCGCCGAAAAGAACTATACCCTCCTCAAAAATACAGTGAAAGATTTACTTCTCCTGCTTGCGCCCTGCGCGCCCCACTTCTGCGAGGAGCTCTGGGAACAGACGGGCGGTAAGGGCTCGGTGTTCGAGCAGCCCTATCCGAAGGAGGACCCCAACGCGCTCGTGCTCGACGAGACGGAGTACGCCGTGCAGATCAACAGCAAGATCGTCTCGAAGATGATGATCGAGAACGGACTGAGCAACGAGGAAATACAGGAACTCGCCCTCTCCAACCCCGAAATTCAGGAGAAGATGATGGGAAAGACCCTCAAAAAGTGCGTCGTCGTTCCCGGGCGGCTCATCAATCTGATCGTTGGATAAAGCAACCTAAAATGGCGCCGCCCCGCGCAAATTTGCGCGGGGCGGCGCTTTTCTTATGAAAAATTATCGAATTTCCCTATATTATGTCTGACATAGTACTATGCTAATTGCCGTTTTTGTAGATCTCGCGCACGATATGGCGGGCATAATCTGCGGCAACGTTATAGTTTGTCACCTTTTCGAGGGTACCGAAGAAAGCGTTGGAATTGACCTCGCATACAAGGTAACCCTCCCTTCCGAAGAGCAAATCGACGCCGCAGTAGTCGAGACCAAGCCGCTTTGCAACTTCCTCCGAAAGCATTTTCGCTTCCTCATCGGGCACGGCCGCCTCCCCTCTCCCGCCGAGCTCAGCGTTGGAGCGGAAGTCCGTTTCCGAACTCCGCTTCATGGCGGCGACCGCCTTCCCCCCGATGACAATCACGCGAAGGTCCCTCCCCGCGCTCTCTTGAATAAATTTCTGATAGATGTGGGGTTTCCCCTGCAGCCGCTTGGAGAGGGATAAAAGCTCCCCTCTGTCCTTTGCAAGATAGACTTGTTTTCCGAGGGAACCGAAGCACTCCTTTACAACAAGAGGATAACCGAGCGCCTCTGCCCTTTCAATAAGGTCGGGGCTCGGCTCCTTTCCCTCGCTGTAGCAGAGGAGAGAGGAGACCGTTTCGGGCTGCGGAAATCCTTCGAGGGCGAGATAGGTGAGCATCTTGTCGTCGCAAATTTCAATGGCCTCCGCGCGGTTGAAGAGGCGGAACTTCCGCTCAAGCAGGCGGGCGTAGTACTTGTCCTTGTCGAAATACACACAAAAATCGCCCTCGTGCTTTAAAAGAGCGGGAGAGTTTTTCACGATCTCCGTCTGCACGCCGAGCAGAAGGAGCTCCTCCTGAAGCCGCTTGGGCTGGTTGAGCTCGTGCGGCGAGGAAGTATAGGCGTTGACGACGATAA
The DNA here is from genome assembly GCA_947625695.1 of uncultured Clostridia bacterium. GTDB lineage: Bacteria > Bacillota > Clostridia > Christensenellales > Borkfalkiaceae > Gallimonas. Next base: position 5,839 of record CANQPO010000044.1, read on the forward strand.
AGGCCCTTTTCATCACAAAAAAAGCGGGGCGACGTGCCCCGCTTGCATTTACGATACGACGCGAAGCACTGCTTCGACTTTGGCGAGCTCGGACGCATTGAGTTTTGCGACCGCGTTCTTGATGGCCGCCTCATGCGTCTCGTGGGTGACGATGACGAGCGTCGCCTTGTCGCTCTCGGGCGTCTGCAAGAGCTCGAGAATGGAGATATTGTACTTGCCGAAGATCGCCGCGATCTTGGAGAGGACGCCCGTCTTGTCGCTCACCGTGAGGCGCATGTAGTAGGAACTTGCGAAGTCGGTAACGAACTTGACGTCCTTGTCGGGCGAGGCGGTGTTCTTAAAGGTGGAATAGCGGGGTTCGATGCGGGAGGCGGCATAGAGAATGTCGCTGACGATGGCGCTTCCCGTGGGAAGGTCGCCCGCGCCCTTTCCGTAGAGCATGAGGTCGCCCACCGAGTCCCCCGTCAAGAATACGGCGTTATAACTGCCCGCAACGGAGGCGAGCGGGTGCTCTTTTTTGAGGAAGGCGGGATGGACGCGGACCTCGATCCCCGCCTCCGACTGTTTGGCGACGGCGAGGAGTTTCAAGCGGTACCCGAGCGCCTTTCCGTGGGCGATGTCCTCTTCACACACCCCCGTAATGCCCTCGCGCAAGACCTTTGTGTAGGGAATTTTGGTGTGGAAAGCAAGGGAGGAGAGCACGGAGAGCTTATAGGCCGCGTCGTACCCCTCGACGTCCGCGTCGGGGTCGGCCTCGGCATAGCCGAGCTGCTGCGCCTCTTTGAGCGCCACCGCGTAGGAGGTCCCCTCCTCGGTCATTTTGGTGAGGATATAGTTGGTCGTCCCGTTGATGATCCCCATCATGGACGTGATCTTATTGGACTGCACGCCGTCGAAGAGGGTGCGGATGATGGGCACGCCGCCCACGCAGCTTGCTTCGAAGTAGAGCCCCGCGCTGTGCCGCTTGGCGGTGCGCTCGAGCTCGTGATAGTATTTTGCGATGAGCTCTTTATTGCTCGTCACGACCGATTTTCCGCCGTAGAGCACGTCGAGAACATATTCCCGCGCAACGTCCACGCCGCCGATACACTCCACAACGACGTTGACGTCGGGATTGCAGACGATCTCCGCGATGTTGTTTACGACGATCTCGGAAGGAACGCCGAGCTCATCAAGGCGGGCGCGGTTGGGTTCGAGCACGCACTCCACGCTGATATCGACCGCCTGCGTTGCCTTATAAAATTCCCTGTGCTCCGTGAGAATGCGGTAGGCGCCGCCCCCCACGACCCCGAGTCCGAGGATTGCAACTCCGATCTTTTTCATTTGGTTTCCCCCCCAAAATTCAAATCATAGAGATATTTTAAGCCATAGAGCGTGAGCGTTTTGTCGATGACGTCGATGCACTTTGTCTCGTGTGCCATCGTCTCGGAAAAGCCCCCCGTCGCAACGGTGAGAACGTCCTCCCGCATGAGCTCCCGCTTGATTTTTTTGACGATGTATTCTACCAAGCCCGCGAAGCCGAACACGATGCCCGCCTGCATGTTGGTGACGGTGTTGGTGGCGATGACGCTCTTGGGCGCCTCGATCTCCACCCGCGGAAGTTTGGCGGTGCCGCTCACCAAGCTGTCGAGCGAGCCCTTGATCCCGGGCGCAATGACCCCACCGATAAACTCCCCTTGCTCGTTCAAAACGTTAAATGTGGTGGCGGTGCCGAAGTCCACGATGATCATCGGCTTGCCGTCTCCGTATTTTTTGAGCGCGGCGACGTTGTTGACGATGCGGTCCGCCCCCACTTCCCGCGCGTTGTCCGCCCGCATTTTGAGCCCCGTTTTCATGCCCGGGCCGATCTGCAACGGCTTGGTATGCAAGTAAAGGTCGAGCATGTGCACGAGGGTATAGTCGAGCGACGGCACCACGGAGGAGATGATCGCCCCCGAAATCTGCCCCTTTTCGATCCCGTTGAAGCCGAGCATCGCAAGCAGCTGGGTGCCGTATTCATCCGACGTCTTTTTGAGGTCGGTCGCCACGCGGAAGGAGAGTTTGAGCTCCTCCCCGTCGAACACGGCGTATTTGATATTGGAATTTCCGACGTCGATACAGAGGATCATGAATTATTCTCCGTGACAGCTTGCGCGCTCTCTTCCTCTCGGGAAACCTTCTTTTTGCCCGTTTGTTTTTCCACGACGAGCACGACGCGGTGCAGCGCGGGCGCAAGCACGATGTTGATGGCAAATTCGATGATAAAGTTCCAACCCGCGCAACCGATGAAGAGGAAATATAAAATTTCCGGCATTGTGCCGTTTGCGGTGAAGCCCGCGATCGTACCGTTGATCATGAGACAGCCCACGATGAACAGCCCCGTATTTGCGATGGGAGCGCTCACCGCGGCGACGAATGCGGCGACAAGCGCGTTTTTCGGCGAGATGAGACGGTATAAAAGCGCGGGAACGATCCCCGCCGCGACCCCTTTTACAAGGCAGATGAGCACCGTCATGACGGGAGAGCTTGCAAGCAAGGTCGCCGTGAAGGGCTCTGCGCCCGCAACGCCGTACATCAGGACGATAAAACCAAATGCAAAGCCGAGGATCGCGCCTGCGAGCGGACCGAGCAAAATTCCGCCGAGCACGATTGGCACGAGCACGGAGCTCAGGCTCAGTCCGCCGATCTGGAAAAAGCCGCCGCAGGTCTGGAGCACTACGACAAGCGCGAGAAGCGCTGCGAAGTAGGCGATGTTCTTTGCGGAGAACATCTTTTTGACGCCGTTTTTCATATTCAATTCCCTCCATCGGATTTCCGTCCCGGAATATCCGTGAAAAATAAGATTTGATATCCCTAAGAGCGGATGAGATCGTATGTATCTCTCCGCCGCACGGGCATACCTTTGTTATTATAGCAAATTATTGTGCGGTTGGCAACTAAATGAACGACTTTTCGGGTAACATTTTTTCCCATGGAGACATAGCATGAAATAGAGGCGGCAAGGAGAAAAAACTTACATATTTCCCGCCGCGATCAAGGAGGAAAAACTATGAATAGCTGTTTGCAAGGCAATAGCTGCCTTTGGATTCTCATCATCCTGCTCATTTTGGGAACGTGCGGGAACGTTTTCAATTCGAGCGTATTCACCGGCTGCGGGTTGCCCATTCTCATCGCCCTGCTCTACTGCATGTGGAGAAACGGCACCCTGCGCACCATTCTCGGCGGCTGTGGCTGCGGCTGCAACAACTGAAAAAGTTCTGCGTTTTGAATCCGGTTCCATGAAAACAGCCCTCCCGCTCGGGAGGGCTGTATGCGTGTTTGGAATGCTATTCTTGCTGTCCCCCGCGCAAGCGGGGGACAGTGGCATGAGCGGAGCGCATGCCGAAGGGGGGAGACGGTGTATATGCAAGAAAATAAGGTGCCCCCTCCCCTACCCCTCCCCCGCTGATGCGAGGGCGGGCATGTCCCCTTGCTGTCCTCACATTATACGGAGGGGGTTTGCCTCACGCTTCTAATTGTCATTTCGACCGTAGCGAGCAATGCGAGCGGAGTGGAGAAATCTCACATTATAAAGGCCCCCGAAAAAGATTGCAAAGCAAGATTTTCGGGAAAAGGAGCCGCCGCACGCAAATGGAGCTTTTCGTAAAGAAAAGCGCGAAAAGCGTGCGTGTGGCGACGAGGTAGAGATGTTTCGACTCCACTGCGTTCCGCTCAACATGACGTATTTTGGGAATGTCACCCAACCCCTTAGTCCCCTCCCACGGAGGGGGTTCCGTTGGTGCGGGTTACGCGCGCCCCCACGGAGGGGGTTCCGTTGGTGCGGGTTACGCGCCCCCCCCCACGGAGAGGGTTCCGTAACATGCCCCCTCCTTAGGAGGGGGGTAGGGGGGTGGTGTCCTTTGTTCTAATCACGTCACCACCTCAGTCACCTGCGGTGACAGCTCCTCCTTAGGAGGAGCCCTATATGTCACGCTTATTCACTTACTCTTATACCACAGCAAAGCAGTTATGGTTTTGGCGTCGCGGAGGGAGCCGCTCTTGACAAGCGCAAACGCCTCGTCAAGGGGCAACCTCACCACATCGAGAAACTCGTCGCTGTCGGGATGTCGCGCGCCCTCGCGCACGTTTTGCGCCTCGTAGATGTAAATTTTTTCGTTGGAATAGCCGGGCGTGGGATAGAGCACGGTGATCGGTATAAGGTCGGCGATCAGCCCCGCTTCCTCCTCAAGCTCGCGTTTTGCGGCGAGCATGGGGTCCTCTCCCCTTTCGAGCTTCCCCGCGGGGATCTCCAAAAGTTCCTCGCCGTAGGCATAGCGGAACTGCCGAACGAGCACGACCTTCCCCTCCTGCACGCAGAGGACCGCCGCGCCGCCCGGGTGCTCCACGATCTCCCGCTTGCAAAGCGCGCCGCTCGGAAGCTCTGCGTCGTCGCAGCGCAGATTGACAATCTTTCCCTTGTAAATATAATTCTTTTGAAGCGTTTTTTCAGTCAAATCCATAGCTCAAAGGTCCACCGCGAGGCGGAACATTTCGGTGCTGTTCTCGTCCGAACAGTCCGTAACCTGCAAAAAGTAGAGGTAGCCGCAGAGAAGCGCCTTGAGTTCCGCATAATCTCCCCTGCCGACGGCGGCATAGAGCTCGTTTAAAATCATATCCGCGGCGACCGCGTCCTCCTTGCCGAGGGGAAGAGAGGCGATGCGGGTGCGCTCCAAAGAGATTTTTTCGGCGAGCTGTTCGAGGCGGTTCTCCTCCTGCTTTCTTCTCGCCTCGGGAGCCACCTTGTTGAGGTCGGGATAGCAGTCGCGCACGATGTCGCGGAAGGGACGGATGACGCGGTCCACAAAGAGGGAGTAGCTCGCCGTGTAACTTCCGTCCACGTAGAAGTAGCGGAGCAAAAAGTCGTTGAACTTCATCGCGCCGCCGTCGAATTCCACGAGCAGGCAGAACACGAAGGCGAGAATTTCGCTCCTCTCGCTCGGGAGATAGGCCTCGCCGCGGAGGTATCTTCCCCCCTCCCCGGGCTGTTTCAGACAGGCGGCTTTTGCCGCGGGATAGTCAAAGCCCTTGGTGACGGCGGCAAACAGCCCGCGGAGTTCGTCCGAAGTTGCGATCGAGCGGAGGAGCTCCCCGATCTTGGTGTCGGCGAGAATGAACTTCCCCGTGATGAGTTCGTCGCACGCAGTGAAAAATCGTTGCATTTTTGCGGTGTTATCTTCCATAAACGTTCCGTCCTTTTCGGCATATTATCTAAGTTTATATTCTTCTTTTGCTATTATAGCACAAATCTGAAAATTATTAAAGAATTTTTCCGAAAATATCTTGATTTTGTCGCGGTTTTTCGTTATAATATAGGAAATTTATGATGAATGGAGGAAACCCTATCATGAAATCTTTGAAAATTTCTCTCGAAATGGCACAGAAGGTAAAGGAATTCGTCACCATCACGCAGGGCTGCGAGTGCGAAATTCTTTTGAAGAGCGGCAAATACGTCGTGGACGCAAAGTCCATCCTCGGTATTTTCAGCCTCGATCTGAGCAAGCCCCTCACTGTTGAAATTTACAGCGACGACTGCGCGGAGCTCCTTGCCCAGCTTGAGAAGTTCGCAGCATAAACCCACAAAACCGAAAAAAGTTAAGCACGCTGCCGCTTAAAATCTTTTTAAGCGGCAATTTGTGTTAGGAAAGCGAGATACGCAAAGGAAACGCCCGCATGCTGGTCAAGGGAGAAACATCCGTCAACAAGTTAATTTTGCTCTTCGTGTTCGATAAGATGGAGTGTCCCCTTTCGGAGCGTACCCTGATCGACATGTGCACGTCCTCCAACGACTGGGTCAATTATATGGACTGCATGGTGCTGCTCCATAAATTGCTCTCGGACGGCTTTATCTGCGAGATCCCAAGCAGCGACGACCCCCTCTACATGCTCACGACGGAGGGCCGCGAGACGCTCGCCAATTTCTACATCAACATTCCAAAGAGTCTCCGCGAGGAGATCTCCCGATTTATCAAAAACAACAGCGCGAAGTTCCGTACCCGTCAGGACTGCAAGTCCGACTACTATCTGAACGCAGACGGCACCTACACCGTATTTTTGAAGATCCTCGCCCCCATGCAACCCATGCTCGAACTCAAATTTGTTGTTCCCGACAAAAAGACGGCGAGCTATATTTATAAGAAGTGGGAGGACAAGGCGTCCGAGGTGTATTCGGTGCTGTATGAAACGCTCGTTGACTGAGAGGTAACTTATGATCACATTTTCCCCGAAAGGAACGTGCTCCAAGCAGTTCGTTTTTGATTTGGACGAGGAGCACCGCATTCACAATCTCAAATTCATCGGCGGGTGCAGCGGCAATTTGCAGGGCATCAGCCGCCTTGTGGAGGGGCGCAAAGCCGAGGAGGTCATTCCCCTTCTCAAGGGCATCCGCTGCCGCCAGAATACCTCCTGCCCCGACCAGCTCTCCAAGGCGCTCGAGGAGCAAGTCTATCCCAAGGCAGAATAACAAAACGGCAAAAAAAAGAGACCTGTCCGATATGGGCAGGCCTTTTTCATGTCAACTTACTTTATAATTTTTGGCGAGTCCCCCCTCGCTCGTCTCGCGGTAGCGGGCGTTGAGGTCCTTCCCCGTCTCGTACATCGTGTGCACGATGAGGTCGAAGGAAATCTTTCTCGTGCCGTGGAGAACTTTCGCAAGCTCCGCGCTCGTGAGGGCCCTTAATGCCGCCACGGCGTTCCGTTCGATGCAGGGGATCTGCACGTAGCCGCAAACGGGGTCGCAGGTGAGCCCGAGCTGGTGTTCGAGGGCGATCTCGGCGGCGTACTCGATCTCGTCCGCGGGGGCGTTGAAGAGACGGCAGACCGCAGCGGCCGCCATGCTCGTTGCCGTGCCGACCTCCGCCTGACAGCCCGCTTCCGCACCGCTCACCGAGGCATTCTGCTTGACGGTAATTCCGACGAGCCCAGCAACGGCGAGCGCCGCCACGATACGGCTGTCCGAATAGCCGTGCATCCTGCTCAGGTAGCAGAGGACAGCGGGCAGGACGCCGCTCGCGCCGCAGGTGGGAGCCGTGACGATGGTCCCGCCGCTCGCGTTCTCCTCGCTCGTGGCAAAGGCGAAGGCGCAGAGGTGCCGCTTCTCCATTTGAGGCGGGGTCTCCTCGCGGTCCACCGTCTCAAAGAGAGTCTTTGCCTTGCGGAGCACCTTGAGTTTCCCGGGCAGCACCCCCTCCGCGGTCAGTCCCCTGTGGATGGCCGCCTTCATCGTCTGCCACACTTCGAGCAAGAAGTCCTTGATATGCTCGTCCTCGAAGTCGTAGACCACTTGGTCGAGGGTGCAGTTGTGCTCCTTGGCGTAGGCGAGAATTTCCCCGAAGTTTTGGAAGGGATAGACGTCCCCTCTCCCCTTTTCGGGCTCGCCGAGCGCCTGTATCGACCCGCCCCCGATGGAGAGATAGGTCCGTTTTCCGACCGATTCTTCCCCGCAGAAGCCCTCGATGTCGAGGGTGTTGGGGTGCGGCAGGTCCTCTTTCTCGTAGTTGAACACCACCTCGCAGGGTTTGGGCGAAATGGTGGAGAGAATGATCTCGTCGGTCAGGTGCCCCTTCCCCGTGTAGGCGAGGGAGCCGTACAGGGTCACGCGGAAGCGTTCCGCATTGGGATAACGGGCGAGAAAGTCCTTTGCGGCGCGTTCGGGCCCCATGGTGTGGGAGCTCGACGGGCCTTTTCCGATCTTATATAATTCCCGTAGCGATTCCATAATTTTAACTCTTGAAATGACGCTCGCCCGTGCAGAGGACGGCGATCTTATATTTGTCGCAGAGGGCGACGAACTCCTCCGAGCAATTTCCCGTCAAAATGATGGCGGTAATGCCCGCGTTGTGGCAGAGTTCTGCGCACGCCGGAGTGGGAAGGTCGGAGTCGGAGGCGAGCACGCACCCCTTCGTCTTGCCCTCCGCAAGCTCGATGGCGAATTGCAGGGCGAGCAGGCGGTGTATCTGCCCCGTGCCGATGCCGACGGTACGGTTCTCCGTGCCGAGCACGACGGCGCTCGAGCGGGCGTGCTTCACCACTTTATAGCAGAAATTGAGGGCGCGGATCTCCTTTTCGGTGGGCTTGCGCTTGGTGACGGGGTAGGAAGAAGTTCCGGCCAAGGTATCATAAGACTGCACGAGCAAACCGCCGTAAATTTTTTGCAGATCGAAGGTGGAGAACTGCACCTTGCTGCGGATCCCGGGCATCTCGAGCAGAATGAGATTTTCGCGGTAGCGGAGCTCTGTCATCGCCTCGGGGGTGAAGCCGACGGCGAGAATGAGCTCTGCGTTCCTCTCCTTGAGCTCGAGGGCGAGGCGGGTGTCCACCACGCCGTTGATGGCGATGATCCCATTGTTGCAGTGCAGGGGATCGGCTTCGGCGGCGCGCAGGAAGGCATCGTAGACGCTCTCCCCCACGCCCGCGCCGCAGGGCGCGCGGTGCTTGCAGATGACGACAGCGGGCTGGTCGAACTCCTTCACGAGCTCGAGCGCCGCGTTCGCGTCATAGAAATTGTTGTAGGTCATCACGGGTCCCGCAATCTGCTTCGCCCGTGCAAGCGACCCCTCCTTGAGCAGAGGTTCGCGGTAGATAGCGGCCTTTTGGTGGGGATTTTCTCCGTAGCGCATCTCCTGCGCCTTCTCGTAGGTCACCGTGAGGTTCTGCGGGAAAGAAATTTTGAGGTGGCGGGAGAGATACTGCGCCACGAGCGCGTCGTAAGAAGCAGTGCAAGAGAAGGCCTTGTACATGAAGTATCTGCGCTCCTCGTCGGTGATGACGCCCGCCGCGAGGTCGCAGAGAATGCGCTCGTAGTCGGCGGGATCGCACACGGCGACCGTGCTTTGGAAGTTCTTTGCCGCCGCGTCGAGAAGGGCCACCCCGCCCGTGTCGATGTGCGCCGCCGCTTCCTCGAAGGGAACGCCCGCCTCCATGTCCTCCTTGAAAGGATAGAGGTTGACGATGACGAGCTCGATGGGATAGACGTCCTCCGCGTCGAGCTCGGCAAGCTGCTCGGGGGTGAAGCGGTTCGCGATGATCCCCGTGTAGATGGCGGGGTGCACCGCCCGCACCTTTCCGCCGAGCGGCTCGGGATAGCCCGTGAGATCGTGCGCGGAGATGACCTTGATCCCCGCCTCGGAGAGTACCTTCCGTGTCCCCTCTGTTGCGATGAGTTCGTAGCCGTACTCCTCGAGATAGCGGCAGAACTCGACGATCCCCTCCTTGTTGTAGACGCTGACATACGCCCGTTTGTTCTTCATAATGTTCTCCCTTTTAACTTTTTCCCGATTTGCGCATACTGAATGCGCTATGATCTTGCTTTATATCCTGCTCACGGTGTACATTCTCGCCGTGAACTTTTACGCCTTCCGCCTCGTCAAGACGCAGCGGGAGGACTTTGAGGCGGGAGGAGAGCCAACAGGCGACGGAAAACTCCTGCTTGCCGCCATTTTGGGGGGCGCGGCGGCGATCTACATCTCCATGTTCGCCATGCGCTACCGCCTCGGCAATCTGCTCCTCATGATCGCCATGCCCGTACTCGCCGTGCTCAACGTGTACGCCTTCTACTTGGGGTACCGCTCGGTGTGGATGTTTCTATGAAAAGAATTTTAAGGGCGAACTATATGAGCGATCTTTACGAGCGGAAGCCGTTCTCCATCAGCCACTTGCAGACGCCGTCCTCCTCGCAGTAGCCCACGATCCCCGTCGCCTTCTCCTTGAGCCACTGGTCGGCGTTCATCACGGCGTACTTTTCGTCGCAGACGTCGAACATGTCGGAGTCGTTCGCGGTGTCGCCGAAGCAGGTCACCCTGTCGCAGCCGAGATATTCCCGTAAGAACGCAACGCCGTTTGCCTTGGTCGCCTCGCGCGGGGAGATCTCCATCCAGAAATCGTTCTGATACATCTCCTGGTGAAAAATGCAGATGAAGCGGGGGTCGTATTTGAGGACGTTCCACGCGAGCTCGAGGTGCTCCCTCGCGCCGATGCAGTGGAAGTAGAACACATAGTCGCTGAGCAGTTCCTCCTCCGAGTGGACGGGCGCAAGACGGCTCTCCCCTCTGCGGCGGAAGAGATAGCGGCGCATGCCCTCCGTCTCCCGCTCCACGATCCACTTCACCTTCTCCTTCCCCTCCTGTGCGGAATAGGCGAAGGGGTGGATATTAAACGAGTTGAGAACGTCGAGGATATAGCGCTTTTCCTCCTCCGAAAGGAGAATGGCGCGCAGAGTTTTATCGGTCGCAAAATCGTAGAGAAGCCCGCCGTTGTAGAGAACGACGGGAATATTGATGTTGAGGCCTTGGGTCGCGTTTTTGGCGCTCTCGGCGGAGCGCGCCGTCGCGAAGGTAAACAAAAGGCCGTTGGCGATGAGTTTGTTCAGGTTCTCGCAGCTGTACGCGGACACCCGTTGCTCCTTGGTGAGCAGAGTTCCGTCGAGGTCGGTTACGAAGAGAGTTTTCATAGTTACCCTATTCTTGAAGTTTTAAATTTCACGAACATGACCATTGTAGCATATGCGGCGGGAAATGTCAACCGACGTAGCAAATGTTGCGGAAGGAAATCGGCATTTGCCGAAAAATATATTTCGGAAAAATTCGGAAAACGGGGCGAAAATAATTGACAAGAGGAAAAAACTTTGATAGAATGAACAAGCGTTGATTGATGCGGGTGTAGTTCAATGGTAGAATTCCAGCCTTCCAAGCTGGCCGCGTGGGTCCGATTCCCATCACCCGCTCCAATTTCGCACATGAGTACGGAATGCGCCTGTAGCTCAGGTGGATAGAGCAACGGCCTTCTAAGCCGTGTGTCAGGAGTTCGAGTCTCTTCAGGCGC
>CANQPO010000045.1 GCA_947625695.1 uncultured Clostridia bacterium
CGCGCCGCGAAGATGTACTTCTTCATCTTGGGGTTCCACTTTCTCGTCTGGTGTCCGAAATGGACGCCCGCTTCGAGAAGCTGTTTCATGGTGATAACTGCCATATATCCTCCGTTTTCCTCCCCTCTTTGCGGCAGTTCCGCTCCTTTCCCGCAGGAATAGATTTACGGGCACGGAGAGCGGCGCAAAAGAAGGTGTGGATTTGCCTGCGGCATTTTTCCGCAGACTGATAAAGTATAGCATACCCGACAAAATTTTGCAAGTTCTTTTATGGGGCGAAATGAATTTTTTACAAGAAATAGGCCGCCGCGCCGCGAAAAATACGCGGCGCGGCGGCTGATTTTACTCTTCGGTTTGCAATATTGTTTCTATTTTTTTGAGGAGGGCGTCCTTGCCGTCGCCCGTGAGGGCGGAGACGGCGAGAACGTTCCCCTCGCCGAGGCCGTAACTCTGCGCCACTTTGCGCACCCGCTCCTTGATTTTCATGCGGGAGAGCTTGTCGCTCTTGGTGGCGATGACGGTGAATGGCAGAATGTGATAATTCAAAAAGCCTATCATCTGCAAGTCGTCCTCGGAGGGGTCGCGGCGGATATCGGAGAGCACAAACACATGCGCGATGTCCTCTTTGCGCGCAAAAAAACCGTCGAGCGTCTTTGCCCACTTGATCTTTTCCTCTTTGGAGACGGCGGCGTAGCCGTAGCCCGGGAGATCGGCGAGCAGGAACTCCCCGAAGTCGAAGTAGTTCACGAGCCGCGTTCTGCCGGGGGCGGCGCTCGTTTTGGCGAGCCCCTTTCTGCCCGCAAGCAGATTGATGAGGGTGCTCTTGCCCGAATTGGACTTGCCGCACACCGCGATCATCGGCTTCTCGGGCTTTAAGAACTGTTCCTCCCGCGCCGCCGACGTCACAAATTTTGCCTCTTTAATGAGCATAGGTAAGCCCCGTCACCGCATTGCGGAACACCTCGTCCACGTTGTTCACGCAGATGAAGTTGAGGTCCTTGCGGATATTTTCGGGAATGTCCTCCACGTCTTTTTTGTTCTCTTCGGGAATGATGATGTCGTGAATGCCGATGCGGTTCGCGGCGAGCGCCTTCTCCTTTAAGCCGCCGATGGGAAGCACCTTGCCGCGCAGGGTGATCTCCCCCGTCATGGCGACGTCCCGCCGCACGGGCTGGCCCGTGAACGCGGAGAGAATGGCGGTCGCCATCGTGATGCCCGCGGACGGCCCGTCCTTGGGGGTCGCCCCCTCGGGAATGTGGATATGGATGTCCTTATGTTCGAAGTCGAGCGCGTCGATGCCGTACTTTTCGGCATGGGCGCGGATGTAGCTGATCGCCGCGTGCGCGGACTCCTTCATGACGTCGCCGAGCTTGCCGGTGAGGAGGATATCCCCCTTGCCCTGCATAGCGGAGACCTCGATGGTGAGGGTCGCGCCGCCGACCGCCGTCCACGCAAGCCCCGTCGCGGCGCCGACTTCGTCCCGCTCACGCATATCCTCGTCCCGCAAAAACCGCTTTGCGCCGAGGAATTTTTCGAGATTGTGTTTGGTGACGGTGATAGAGCTCCCCTCTTCGCCCTTGGCGATGCGCACCGCCGCCTTTCTGCACACGGCGCCGATGGTGCGCTCCAACGAACGCACGCCCGCCTCCATGGTGTAGCCCTCGATCATGTCCGAAATCGCGCCGTCGGTGATGTGTAGGTTCTCTTCGGTGAGCCCGTTCTCCTTGCGCTTTTTGGGGACGAGATAGCGCTTGGCAATCTCCTCCTTCTCCTGCGGGGTGTAGCCGGAGAGCTCGATGACCTCCATTCTGTCCCGCAAGGGGGTGGGAATGGTGTCGAGGGTGTTTGCCGTGGCGATGAACATGACCTTGGAAAGGTCGTATGGAACTTCGAGATAGCGGTCGCGGAAGGTGCAATTCTGTTCGGGGTCCAATACCTCGAGCAGGGCGCTTGCGGGGTCGCCGCGGAGGTCCTGCGAGATCTTGTCCACCTCGTCGAGAAGGAACACGGGGTTGACGGAGCCTGCATTCTTCATTTCATAGAGAATGCGCCCGGGCATCGCGCCGATGTAGGTGCGCCTGTGCCCTCTGATCTCCGCCTCGTCCTTGAGGCCGCCGAGGCTCATGCGCACGAATTTTCTGCCGAGGGAGCGGGCAATGGAGGTGGCGATGCTCGTCTTGCCCACCCCGGGAGGGCCGACAAGGCACAAGATGGGCGCCTTGAGTTCCCCCGTGAGCTTAAGTACGGCAAGATATTCCACCACCCGTTCTTTGATCTTTTCCAGCCCGTAATGGTCGCCGTCGAGCACCTTCTCGACGTCGGCAAGAGAGGCTGTATCCTCCGTCTCCTCGTGCCAGGGAAGGTCGATGAGCCAATCGGCGTAGTTGCGGAGCACCGTGTATTCGGGGGAGGAAGGGGGCATCTTGTCCATGCGGGCAAGTTCGTTGAGCGCCTTCTCCTCCACTTCGGGCGGAAGTTTTTTGGCGAGGATCTTTTCACGGAGCTTGATGTTCTCCTCCACGTCGTCGCCAAGCTCGGCGTGAATGGCCTTGAGCTGTTCGCGCAGATAGTATTCTTTTTGAGATTGGTCAATGTTTTTGCGGACGTCCTGCGCGATCTTGCGCTCGAGACGGGCGACCTCGAGCTCGTCGTTTAAGCACCGCTCGAACATCTTGAGACGGGGAACGAGACGCTCCTCTTCGAGAAGCGCCTGCTTCACCTCCTCGCGGATGCGCATGTTGTAGGCGCAGACGTTGATGTATTCGTCGATATCGCCGATGGTGGAAAGGCGGGCCTCCACGTCCTTGGTGAGCTTCCCGCCGAGGGCGACGATGTCCTTGACAAGCTCCTTCGCGGTGCGGAAGTAGGCCTCCTCGAGGGTGGGATCGCCGTGAATGGTGACGATCTCGTCCACCGCGGCGCAGATGCACCCCTCCTCCTCGCGGAAGTCCCGCGCGCGGGCGCGGTAGAGCCCCTCCACATAGACGCGGATCCTGTCGCCGGGGAGCCGCGTCGCCTGACGGATGTTGGCGACGACTCCCGCTTCATAGAGATCCTTCCCCTCGGGGCATTCTTGCTGGGGGTCCTTTTGCTTGGTCAAAAACACCAGCTTATCGTTATAGTCGGCACGCTCGATGGCGGCGAGGGAGAGATCTCTTCCCGCGTCGAATACAACGTTGGTATTCGGAAACACCACCTGTGCCCGCATGGGGAGCACCGATAAAATTTTCAGTCTTCTGTCTGCCATATTTTCTCCTGTTTGCCTTGCGGCGGGGATATTCTCCGTCTTTTAATATATCACACCTTTTTTGCGAAAGCAAACAAATTCTCCGCTAAATTTTTGCCAGAAAAGTGATTTTCACCCGTTTTTCACCGTGAAAAACCGTAGAAAACGCAATGGGCGCCGCGCGATTCCGCGCGGCGCCCGACGTAAAAGTTACTCTTCCTCGTTCCCGTCGAGAAGCGCCGCTTCGTCGGCGTCCTCGCTGTCGCCGTATTGGTTGCAGAACTCGGCGAACACTTCGTCGAGCAGGGCGTCGTCCTCGATGGTCTCGAGGTGTTCGTCGTCCTCCTCGCCGACGATGTGAAAGATGACGACCTCGTCCCCCTCTTCATCGTCCTCGTCGCTCTCCTCGGGCTGCGTTTCGGGGGTGAAACAGGCGTACCACTCCCCCTTGTATTCGATGGTGCCGATGTGCTCGAAGCGCTCCTTGTTGCCCTCCTCGTCCACCAGCTCCACGATGTTGTCGTCGTCCTCGTAATCGTTGTAATCTTCCTTCATGTTCATATCCTTCTCTCCCTTTTTGAGTTTTTGCAGATAGCTTTCGAGAATGTAAGCGGCGGCGAGGGAATCGACGTTCTTTTTCTTCTTGTCCTTCTTTTGGGAGACGCCCATTAAAAGTAGGTCCCCTCTCGCCTCGCGGGTGGTGTAGCGCTCGTCCTCCGTGACAACGGGGAGAGTTGTCCGCTCCCTTAAAGCGGAGAGAAAGCGCTCCGTCTTTTCGGTCTGTACGCTTTGGGTGCCGTCCGCGTTGACGGGAAGCCCGCACACGATCGTCCCCGCGCCCTCTTGCTCCACAATGGCAAGAAGAGCGGAAATATCCTCTTTTAAGTTCCCCGTGCGGAAGTAAGTGTCAAGCGGCATCGCATAGCCGTTGAAGGGATCGGAAACAGCGACCCCGATCCGTCTGTCCCCGACGTCGAAGGCAACAATTCTCGGTTGCATAGGAAAAGTATAGCATATTTCCGCCCGAAAGTAAAGCGGAATCACATCACACTGCGGCAAATAAAACCGCCCCGTTTATGGCAGGGCGGGAAAAAACGTTTTTAACCGATGTCATCACCCGTGAGGGCGCCGTTGTTGCAGACGACCGCAGAAAGAACGGGAGCCCACCATCCCATCTGTTTTTTACTCGGTCCCCAATCCTTTTCCTTCTCGATTCCTTTCCAACCGTCCGTGGAGCCGCGGAAAGTGATCTTAACGAGAAGTTCGCACCCCCGAAAAGATCTTTGGGCGATCGACTTCACACCGCTCCCGATCGTCAAATCATTGAGAAGAGCGCACCCTTCGAACGCGCCGACGTCGCTCGTTTTCCCCATCGCGCCGATCGACGTCACGCCGTTTCCGATCACGGCGCGTGTAAGCGACTTGCAATTATAGAAAGCGGCGCTTCCGAGCGTTTCCACAGTGTCGGGAACGGCAACTTCCGTGATCCCCGTGTATTCAAACGCGCCCTCGCCGATCGTGCGCACCGAAGAGGGAATGGAGATTTGCGAAAGTGCGGGACAATTCCCAAGCGCTCTGCCGCCGATCGTCTCCAATCCATCCGGCAAAGAAACGGAAGTAAGAAGCTGACAACCGTAACATGCGTCATCGGGGATCTCTTTGACTCCTTTTTCGAACCGAACGCTTTGAAGCGATTTGCACTGATAAAAAATGCGGTCGCCGAATTCGGTTACGCTTGCGGGAACAGTCACGGTTTGAAGAGCCGCGCTGTAAAACGCTTCTTGCCCGATACTCTGCAAAGAAGAGGGCAACTTGATCTCCGTAAAGGTGCAATGACAGAAAGCGCCCTTCCCTATCTTTTCCAACGAAGCGTTAAGTTCGACCTCCGAAAGGGCCCTGTCCCAATTAAACGCCTGTTCTCCGATTTCCTTCACCGAACTCCCGAGTTTTACGCGACGGAGGGCAGAACATTGATAAAAGGCAGTCTCGCGGATATAAACGACCGAATCGGGAATAACAACGCTCGTGATCCCCTCATATGAGAACGCCGACTCGGCGATCTCGGTGACGGGTTTACCGCAATAGGTCGCGGGAATGACGATATCGCCGCTCTCGGTTCCTATCCCGATAACGTGGCACTCCTTTTCGTACACCGCATACGCAAGTCCGAGCGCCTCTCCGCCGCAGACGGTACATTCTCCGTCCTCCGCGGTGTGCGGCTCTTTTTCGGTGAGCGTCTCCCCACAGACGGGGCACTTCTTCCAATGTCCCTCGCCGTCCGAATCCCACACGCCGTCCGCATGGCCGATCGCCTCAACGTCTTTCTCTTCCTTTTTATGGCAAACGCTGCATTCCCGCTCCTGTGTGCCTTTTGCCGTACAGGTAGGAGCCTTCTTTTCTTGCCATGTCCCCCACGCATGCCCCGCGGCGGGAGTTTTCTGCCGTTCCTCTTTGCCGCACTTCGGGCAAGTTCGTTTCTCTACCCCTTCCTCCGTGCAGGTAGGCGCAGTCTCCTCCGTCCATGTCCCCCACACGTGCTCGCAGGCCTCAGTTCCGCCGCTTCCGCCAATTCCGCTACTTTCGCCTCCGCACCCACTCAGAATGAGCGCCACGCCAAGCGCAAACGCCGCAATGCCTTTTACCTTCATTTGTTTTTTCCTCCATACATAAAATTTATTTCATTATAACTAACTAACAGTTAGAAGTCAAGCAAAATGCTAACTGTAGGTTATAAATTTTTTGTATGAGCGATGTGGAATTATTGAAAAGCAGATTGCGCGAAGAGATCAAGCGAAGCGGGCTTACCACAGTAGAGATCGCGCGGCGGGTGGGCGTTTCGCCCGAGATGATTACACAATACACGACAACGAAAAAATTGCCGAGGCTCGATACGTTTATGCGCCTTTGCCGCGAACTTGATCTCTCTGCGGACGAACTCCTCGGTCTCAAAAAGTATTAGTTTTTCAAAACAGAAAAGATGCCGCGGCTGCATTTGCGCCGCGGCATTCCCGTGTTCGGGACTTACTTCTTCTTTTCTTTTTTCTCGGACTCGCTCTTTTCGGGACAGTTCCCCTCCTTACAGCCGAGCTTTTCGTCCATCATCTCGTTGACCTTGTCCACAAATTCCGCCTGGCTCTTTTTGACAAGAGAGCGCATTTTGTAGCTGTTTGCGACGAGGAGCGCTCCGCCCACTGCGCCGAGCATGAGTCCGAGACAAAACATCTTTTCCATGTCATCCTCCCGAAAGCGGTCTTTTTTGCCGCTATCTTCAGTTTGTGACAGGATATTTTGTTTATTCCTCTTTTTCCTTGCGTAATTTTTCCAACTCGGCCTTGAGCGCGGCGTTCTCCCGCCTTAAATCGACCGCAAGGCGGGAATAGAGGGCGTCGATCTCCCGCTCCAACTTGCGCTGGAGAAAGCTCTTTTCCTCGGGAATACCCGCCTCCCGCGCCGCTTTTGCGACCCGCTCGGGCTGCTTCTTCAAGAGATTGCGGTACTTGTTCTGCATTCTCAGCATCAGCCGCTCGTCCCCCTCGGAGACGTTCATGATGGCGCGCCGCACCGAATAGCCCTTGCTCTTTTCGGTAAGCACCTTCTTCAAAAGTTCGTCCGTCTCCTCCTCGGTGAAGGGCTTTACCTCGCCCGCATGAAGGTCCTTATCCTTTAAGATGCGCTCCACCCGCTCGTCTCCCCTCTTTTTGAGAAAGGCGTAATAGTAGTTGCGCACGCTCCCCTTTGCGCGGCTGTGCTCCTTTCCGTAAGTCTCAAAAAGATAGGAAAGAGTTTTTCCCGCGTTTTTGCCCGAATAAATGTATTCCATGAGCCCCGTCGCTTCCTCTTCCGTATAGCCGTTGATCTTATTCATAGACCGCCTCCATAAGATTTGCATGGAGTTTTGACATAATTTTGTTTTGCTATACATCTAATAGAGCGATGCGAGTCTGTTTTTTATCCGAAAAATTGTGCGCGCTCAAGATCGGCGGCGCCCATTTGGGGCTTGTGGACGGGTTCGAGCGCACAACGGAGCTCGACCCCAAAGACGGGCTCCTTTGCGAAGTTTCGCCCTGCGGCGGAGAATTTTTGCCTCTCTGCTTCCGCTTCGACGAACTTTTCCTGCTCTCTCCCCCGCCGCAAGCAGAGCTCTACTATACCGAGCAAGGAGTGGCCGTCTACCTTTCGGGCTTTCTGCGGGCGGACCAAACGCTAAAGGTCTTAAAACAGGAGCGGCTGGGCGGAAGCCTCTTCACCCTCACGCGGCAGGGAAAATTGCAGCTCGCCCTCGACAACGAAACGGGCTTTCACTTGACCGAGCTCCCCGACTGTTTTGAAAACTGCACTTTTTCGGCGAGACGGGAGGGGTTTCTTTTGACCGCGCCGACTGCGTTTGCCCTCCTTTCGCGCAACGGAGAAATTCTTCTCCTCAATGAGGGGAAGGCCCTCGAGAGCGGCGAGACGCTCAAGGCGGAGGTCCCCTTTCACGACAGTCTGGGGCACACCGCCCTCTGCGAATGGAAGGAGGGAAAACTCGTCGACTGCTCCATTCGCGCGGCGGGAGAGCCGACCCCTGCGACGTTTGCCCTCGCCCTCTTTGAAAGCGCGCTCATCGGCGCGGACGTGCGGCCCTTCCTCTGCGACGACCTCGTGCAGAAGGCGAACTCGCTCAAGGAGTATTTGGGGGATTTCCGCTCCGTCGTGCTCACCGATTCGCCCGAAAAGGTGGGGCTCGTCTATTCGCGGAAGGAACGGGTTTTTGACGTGCGCTATTATACGGTGGAACTTTCAGACGGAAAAATTTCCAACATCAAACCGCTGTAAAAATGCTCCCCGCACATTCCTAAATGTCATTTCGAGTGGAGTCGAGACATCTCTACCGCAGTTTTAATAAGGTGAGATTTCTCGACTCCACTTCGTTCCGCTCGAAATGACAATTAGAAAGAGCAACCAAGAAAATAAGGACCCTCCTACCCCCCCCTCCCACGGAGTGGGGGCAAGAAAGCGGAACCTCCCACGGAGGAGATATGAGCAAAACCCCCTCCTGCGGAGGGGGACGAAGGGGATGGGCAAGAATTTTACTGCGAATTTTTCGGGCATTTTACGCGATCTCCCGCCACCACCTTTGCGTATAGTCGGAAAAGCGGCTCCACTCTGCCGTTTCGCCGAGCTTGGGCGTTACGACGGAGAGCCCGACTTCTTCGCCGCGCAGGGTAAACCGCTCGGCGGGGTCGTCCCACGCATGGTCGGAGAGCGAAAACGCGCCCCAATGGATGGGGACCGCAACTTCGGCGTGTAAAATTTCGGCCGCCGCGACCGCTTCTTCGGGGAACATGTGGACGTCGTGCCACCTCGTGGAGTACTGCGCGCAGTCCATAAGGGCAAGGTCGAAATCGCCGAACTTTGCGTAGATCTCCTCAAACTGATCGCCGAAGCCCGTGTCGCCGCTCTCAAACACTTGATAGTTTTCGTTCTTGAGCACCCAAGACGCCCAAAGGGTGTCGTTTTGGTCAATCATCTTTCTCCCCGAATAGTGCCGCGAGGGGGTGCAGACGACGGTAAGTCCTTCTGTTTCGGTTTCCTCCCACCAAGCGACGGTCGTGATCTTCTCTTCCGCTACCCCCCAACGCGTCAAATGATTTTCAACGCCGAGCGGGACAATGTATTTTTTCACTTTCCCGTCGAGCTTTTGAATGGTCGGATAGTCGAGATGGTCGTAATGGTCGTGAGAGACGATCACAAGGTCGATATCCGGCAGCTCTTCCGCCGTGATGGGAAGGTCGCTGAACCGTTTGGAGCCCGCAAAAGAGACGGGAGAAGAAATTTCGCTCAAGACGGGGTCGAAGAGAATATTCATCCCCTGCATCTGCAAAAGGGTGGTAGAATGTCCGAGCCATGTGAGCGTGAAATCGTCCTTCGACGGTTCTTGCAAGAATGTCGGCGTTACGATGGGAAGGGTTTCGCTCGGAGTCCTTCCCTTTCCGCTCGTCCTGTCTTTGTAGGGGTCGTCCGCTTCGGTCATGAGGGTGAACTCGCCGAGATTGTGGAACGCTCCGTCAAAGTAATTTTGGGCGTGGAGGGCGTACTCCTCTTTTTTCGCCTTGCTTGCGCTCCCGCCGAAGGAGGGATAGAAATTGATGAAGAGCAGCACGGCGCAGAGGAGCAGGACGATAAAGAGCAATAGCCCCGAAACGCTCCAGAGCAAAATTCTCGCCCACCGATGTGTTTTCAAATATCCCTTCATGATTTTCCCTTCTTTGCCACTTAGCGATTTGTCGTAAATACTGTTTCAGGGGAGCTTGTTGTATTCTTCCTCTTCGACGGGCTCTAACCATTCGTTTTTGCCGTTCTCGGCGGGGACCTCGATGGCAAGGTGGGAGAACCAACTGTCTCTCGCCGCCCCGTGCCAATGTTTGACGCCGGCGGGAATGTTGATACAATCGCCCGCCTTCATCTCGACCGCCTCTTTCCCCCATTCCCGATACCAGCCTCTGCCTGCGACGCAAATTAAAATTTGTCCGCCGCCCTTCGTGGCGTGGTGAATATGCCAATTGTTGCGGCAGGAGGGCTCGAACGTGACGTTGAAAATGCCGACCTGCTCCTTGGAGATGGGCGCAAGGTAGCTCCTTCCGCTGAAATACTGCTTGAAACCGTCGTTGGGCGCGCCGATAGGGAAAATCATCTCGTTGGCGTGCGCCGCCATTGCGGTTTCCACGCTCTCCTCCGCCCAGACTTCCTTTGCCATGTTGAATACCGCCCACGCCTTGGGCCAGCCCGCGTAAAACGCAACATGGGTGATGACTGCGGCGATCTCATTCTTGGTAACTCCCGCCTTCTTTGCGTTCTCCAAATGATATTTGAGGGAGCTATCGGTTATTCCCGACGACATGAGCGCAACGACCGTGATGATACACCGCGTCTTGTGGCCGATGTCTTGGTTGTTCCAATTCTCACCGAAGAGAACGTCGTCGTTGTAGTGCGCAAAGTCGGGAGCGAACTCGCCGAGCGCCTTTCTTCCCGCGTCCTGTGTGATTTTCATGTTATTTCCTCCGAATTGCTTTAAGCGTTGAAATTTTTCTTGTAGAATGCCTCGATCTTGTCGAACGGAATGGCGTTCTTCCCGCCGCCGTCGTAAAGGTCGGTATGCACGGCGTTTGGAATGAGAAGCAGTTCCTTATTCTCCGTATATTTGCTGTCCTTTGTCATGGCGGCGTAGGCGTCCTTGCCGAAGTAGAGGGAGTGCGCCTTGTCGCCGTGCACGATGAGGACGGCGCTCCTGATCTCCTTGCTGTAGACGTTGATGGGCTGGTTCATGAAGGACATGGTTCCCACGACGTTCCACCCGCCGTTGCTGTTGAGAGAGCGGGGATGATAGCCGCGCTTCGTCTTGTAGTAGTCGTAATAGTCCTTGACGAAGAAGGGCGCGTCGTCGGGAAGGGGGTCCACCACCCCGCCGCCGAGCTTGTAGCTGCCCGTGCGGGCGTCCTCGGTGCGCTGCGCGTTCAAGGCGACCTTCTTTTGATAGCGCGCCTCTTCGCTGTTCTCCGCGTCGAAATAGCCGTTCGCATTCACCCGCGCCATGTCGTACATGGTGGACGCGATGGTCGCTTTCACCCGCGTATCGAGAGCTGCGGCGTTGAGCGCAAGTCCGCCCCATCCGCAAATACCCAAAATGCCGATCTTTTCATGGTCAACGTCCTCGCGCAGGGAGAGAAAGTCCACTGCCGCCTGAAAGTCCTCGGTGTTGATGTCGGGCGACGCCATATAGCGGGGCGTGCCGCCGCTCTCCCCGGTGAAGGAGGGGTCGAAGGCGACCGTTAAAAATCCCCTCTCCGCCAGCGTTTGGGCATACAACCCCGCGCACTGCTCCTTGACCGCGCCGAAGGGGCCGCACACGGCGACGGCGGGGAGCTTGCCCGTGCAATTTTTCGGGCGGTACAGGTCGGCCGCCAGCACAATGCCGTAACGGTTTTTGAAGGTCGCCTTTTCGTGGTCCACCTTTTCACTCTTTACAAAGGTCTTGTCCCATTCCTGCGTTAAATTCAATTTTTCTTCCATTTTATTTTCTCCTTAAAAACTTGCTAAAAGTACGGCGCGAACGTCCGCTTTGTCCAAAATTTTGTATCCGCCGCCGTTCATGAGGGTGCTTTCCACCATGCCGTCGAGCATCTCCCGCGTGGCGCCGAGGTCGGTGAGGTTCATCACGAGTCCGAGCTTCTTCATCCACGCCTCCATGCGCTCCAAGCCCTCGTGGGCGACCGCCTCCTCCGTCTTGCCCGCGGGGTCCACCCCCCAAACGTTGACGGCATAGCGGGCAAATTTCGGCGTTCCGTAGGGCAGGATCAGCCGATAATATGGCATGGAGACGGCGGAGAGGGTCATGCCGTGGGTCGCGTCGGTGTACGCTCCCACCGCCTGCCCGATCTTGTGCACCATCCAGTCGGTCGTCTTTCCCTTTGCGATGAGGGTGTTGAGCGCCCACGTCGCCGTCCACATGATGTTGCTCCGCGCCTCGTAGTTGTGCGGGTCCTCGGCGGCGATCTCCGCGCTGTGGATGAGGGAGCGAAGGAGCCCCTCGGAGAGATAGTCGCTCGTGTTGTCGTCCGTGCCCGAGAAGTATTGCTCCAAGATGTGGGACATGATGTCGTAGATGCCCGAGATCATCTGATAGCGCGGCACGGTGAAGGTGAACTCGGGGTTGAGGACAGAGAACTTGGGATAGACGTTTTCGCCGAATACGTGCCCGATCTTGAGCTTTTTTGCATGGTTGGTGATGACCGAGCCGCCGTTCATCTCGCTGCCCGTGCCCACCATGGTGAGCACGCACCCCACGGGCACAATTTCGCAGCTGACGTCCTCGAAACGGACAAAGTACTTCTCCCAGATGTCCTCCTCGCAATGAACGGAGACGGACACCGCCTTTGCATAGTCGCACACAGAACCGCCGCCCACTGCTAAAATGAGGTCGGCCTTTGCCGCCCGCGCCCGTTCTACCCCCTCTTTCACCTTTTCGATGGTGGGGTTGGGCATCACGCCCGCGTCCTCGTAAATTTGCTTGCCGTTGGCCTTCAAGAGGGAGACGACCTTGTCGTAAATGCCGTTCTTTTTGACGGAACCCCCGCCGTACACGAGCAAAACGTTCTTCCCGTATTTGGGAAGCTCGCGGTTTAAGCCCTCGAGCGCGTCCTTGCCGAAGTAAAGTTTGGTAGGATTGCAGTAGGTAAAATTGCCGATCATGATCTTTTCTCCTTTTTCGATATTTTGGGGGATAATCGTGTCATCCCCTATGATGTTTGTCTCTATTATACGGCAAACGGAAAATTATGTCAAATGCCGAACCGATGAGCGGAGAGAGAAAAGCGGAGGCGCTTTTGTTGCGCTTCCGCTCTTTTGTTTTAGTACTTCGTAACCTTTACCGATTTGATCGTAATGGGCTGCACGGGGACGTTGTACTCCGCATAGATCTTGGCGTTGCGCACCAAATCGATGGGGTCGTATTGGTTGGCGAGCACGCGCGTCTCGTCCGTGAACGCGCTCCCGTCGCCGTCGGTATCTTCGAGCCCTCCCGCATATTCCGAAATGGCGTCGAGAAGGGCTTGATACTGTTCATAGTCCTTGGTGATGCCGAACGCCGCATTGGTCTCGTCGAGGTCGGTGCGGTCCGCGCCAGAGAAGGTGTAGAAGATGCTCGTCGTGCTGTTGGTGCTGTAATGGTCGCCGTCCTGCTCTTTTTCGTTGTTGTTGTTTGCGCCGCCGTCCGAGCGCACCGTCCTCACCGTGGTGCTGTCCGTGCCCTTGTCGGTGTACGCCATCGCAAGAATGCCCTTTTGGTTGTGGCGGTAGCTCTTGCTGTTCGCCGTCACGCCGTTGCCGCTGAATTCGCCGTGCAGGGTGTAGAGCGGGATCCGCGTGCTCTCTGCGGTATAGGTCTCGCCGCCCGCGACATAGCTGCCCGCATCGGCAAGATATGCGGACATATCCTTTCCGCGCGCAAATACCGTCTGCGTGAAGGTGAAATCGTGCTCCTGTTCGTAGGTGCGGAGCTCCGTCCAATAGTCCTTTTCTTCGAGCTCGCCGTCTTGGAGCGTGTACGCGCCACCATAGAGGAAAACGCCGTCCGACTGATAGTCGTGAATGACGGTGCCGTCGTAGAATGCGGCGTCCGCGAGTTCGATAAAGTGCTGGACGGTTTGCGGTGCGCCCTTGCGGGAGAGCACATAGTCCACCTTGTACTCGATGCCGCGGAATTCATAAGTGATCGTCACTTCGGGCGTATCTGTATCGCAACCCGCGAAGAGCGCCAAAGACGCCGCGCCGATGGCGACCGTGGAGAGGAGCGCAAAGAGACGTAAAGATTTTTTCATGTTGACCTCCGTATTTCCCGAGAGGGAAATTCTTCCATAAGTCTATTTTACCTGTTCTTGCCCGTTCCGTCAAGTGCTTTTTCATCAATTCGCGTGAAAATTGTGCAAAAACCGTGCAGAGGAAATACGAAACACCATTCTCAAATGTCATGTCGAGCGTAGTCGAGACATCTCTACCTCGTCGCCGCACGCCCGATTTTTACGCTTTTCTTGCGAAAAGCTCTGTTTGCGGGCGGCGGCTCCTCTTCCCGAAAAAATACTTCGTCTTTTTTCGGGAGTCCTTATAATGTTGAGATTTCTCCACGCGCTTCGCTTGGTCGAAATGACATATTGAGAACACGCCCCACACCCCTCCCCCCCTCCTAAGGAGGGGGCTCTCTCTTGCCCACCCCTTGAGGGGTGGGTGCCGACGAAGGAGGCGGAAGGGGTGTCTGCTATTCGTAACAAAACACCCCCTCAGTCACTTCGTGACAGCTCCCCCTCAAGGGGCAGCCAAGAAATAAGGTGCCCCCTCCCCTGCCCCTCCCCCGCGCGGAACGCGCGGGGGAGGGCGAGAATAAGCGAACGCCATTTCAAAATCACGTCATGTTGAGCGGAACGCAGTGGAGTCGCCCCGCGCGCAGTTCTAATTCTCTAAGCGCGGCACGAGCGTAGCGAAGTTAACATGTCCTTGTTTATAATGCGGACACCCTTCGACGGAGCTCAGGGTGACGTAATTTAGAACGGCGGGTCGAAATGACGATTAGAACACTTGGCGCCCCTGTAGGGGAGCTGGCGAGCGTAGCGAGACTGAGGTTTTTTTGAAACCCTTTCGGCTCACTGCGTTCGCCACTTTCCCTAAAAGGGACAGCAAGGGGAAACGGCTACCCATTCTTAATCACGTCATTCCGAGCCGCCGAGGAACGAGGCGTGTCGAGAAATTTCTACCGCATTATTATAAGGCGAGATTTCTCCACTTCGCTCGCGGAGCTCGCTTCGGTCGAAATGACAAATTTAGCCTCTCCGCAAGGGAGAGGCTTGTTGATTTATAATTTTTAGCTCAATTTTTCGAGGAGCTCGATGTCGATGCTCTTTTTTAATTAAGTTTTTCGAGAAGTTTGAAGTCAATGCCCTTTTCGCCGATCTTGATGATCTCCACCTTTACGGTGTCGCCGACGGAGAGCACGTCCTCCACCTTCTCCACGCGGTGGTTGGAGAGCTTGGAGATGTGGATCATGCCGTCTTTCCCCGGAGCGAACTCGACGAATGCGCCCATTGTGGAGAGAATGCGCACGACCGTGCCGATGAACATATCCCCCACTTCGGGGTCGTGCACGATGCTCTCGATGATCGCCTTGGCGCGATGTGCGCTCTCGGGATCGCCGTAGGAGGCGATGCACACGGTGCCGTCGTCCTCGATGTCGATCTTGGTGCCCGTCTCCGCGATGATGGAGTTGATGACCTTGCCCTGCTTGCCGACGACGTCGCCGATCTTCTCGGGGTCGATGGAGAAGGAGATGATGCGGGGCGCATACTTCGAAAGGTCGGGAGCGACCTCGGGCACGCAGGCGAGCATCTTGGAGAGAATGAACTGTCTGCCCTCGTTTGCCTGTTCGATGGCGGTGTGCATGATCTCTTCGGAAATGCCCTTGATCTTGATGTCCATCTGAATGGCGGTGATGCCCTTCATGGTGCCTGCGACCTTGAAGTCCATGTCGCCGAGGAAGTCCTCAAGTCCTTGAATATCGGTCATGACGCGGAATTCGCCCGTCTCCTGGTTCTTGATGAGCCCCATTGCAACGCCCGCAACGGGAGCCTTGATGGGCACGCCTGCGTCCATGAGCGCCATGGTGGAGCCGCACACGGAGGCCATCGAGGAAGAGCCGTTGGAGGAGAGGATGTCGTTTACCACGCGGATGGCGTAAGGGAACTCCTCCTTGGAGGGAATGACGGGCTCCAGTGCGCGCTCGGCAAGGGCGCCGTGGCCGATCTCCCGTCTGCCGGGGCTTCTCAACGCCTTCGCCTCGCCCGTGCAGTAGCCGGGGAAGTTGTATTGGTGCATGTAGCGCTTCTCGGTCTCGTCGTCGAGCCCTTCGAGCTTCTGCGCCGCCGCGAGCATATCGAGGGTACAGGTGGTAAGGGTCTGCGTCTGGCCGCGGGTGAACACCGCCGAACCGTGCACGCGGGGAAGGACTCCCCTCTCGCACCAGATGGGACGGATGTCTTTTAAGCCTCTGCCGTCGGGACGGATGCCCTTATCGAAGATCTTGGCGCGCACCTTTTCCTTGGTGAGGTAGTAGAGGCTGTCCTTGATCTCCCGCGTTTTGTCGGGATAGATATCTTTGAAGTGCTCGAGGGTCTCGGCGTCCACCTGGTCCTGTCTGTTCTGACGCTCCGTTCTGTCAAAGGTGTCGAGCGCCCAGTCGAGCTTGTCCGAGGCAAATTCGCGGACTGCCACGTCGATGTCCTCGGGAATGTGATAGAGTTCGATCTCCTTCTTGGGTTTGCCGACGGCGGGGACGATCGTCTCCTCGATGAAGGCGCAGATCTTTTCGATCTCATGCTGGCCGAACATGATCGCGCCGACCATCTCGTCGTTGGTGACCTCGTTCGCGCCCGCCTCGATCATGAGGATGGCGTCCTTGGTGAATGGTGCTCTTTTCGCGCTGTGCGCTGTCGGGGTTGATGACGTACTGCCCGTCCACGAGACCGACGACCACCGAGCCCGTGGGACCCGCCCAAGGGATATCGGAGATCGCAAGGGCGATGGAGGAGCCGATCATCGCAAGAGGCTCGGACGCCACGTCGGGCTCCA
>CANQPO010000046.1 GCA_947625695.1 uncultured Clostridia bacterium
GGAGCTGTCACGAAGTGACTGAGGTGGTGTAAAGGCTCCTCCTCAGGAGGAGCTGTCACGAAGTGACTGAGGTGGTGTAAAGGCTCCTCCTCAGGAGGAGCTGTCACGAAGTGACTGAGGTGGTGGCATTCAGAACAAAGGACACCACCCCCCTACCCCCCCTCCTTAGGAGGGGGCAAGAAAGCTGTCCCCCGCAACGCGGGGCGGTGGGGGTCTCTTGCTGTTCCCAATCTGTCATTTCGACCGAAGCGAGCTCTGCGAGCGAAGTGGAGAAATCTCACCTTATTAAAACTGCGGTAGAGATTTCTCGACTCCACTGCGTTCCGCTCGACATGACGTGTTTTGGGAATGGCGTGTTCCAATTTCCCCCAATCAAAATAAAAAAATCAAACAAAGTCACGGAGGTAACAATATGGCAAACGAACTTGACGAAATGACCGACGTCGCGCCCGAGGAGGGCAACGACACAAAAGTCATCGCAAAACAACTCCCCGTCACCGTGGGAGTCGGCTCCAAGGTGTTTAACGTCATCTGGTGGTTTTTGCCGCCCATCATCGGCGGCATCGTCTGGCTCATCATGAAGGCGAAGGCGAAGAGTTATTTCCAGCAGCTCCAGCAGAAGATCCAGCACGACGCTTCCCAGATCGACAACTACCTCGAACAGCGGGTGCAAATTTTGCAGAACTGCGCAAGGCTGCTCGACAAGGCGATCGACCTCGACAAGGAGACCTTCACCCAAATCGCCAAGTACCGCAGCAATGCCTCCGCGGAGGGGGACGGCGCGCGCATGGAGTACTCCGAAAAGGTGGAAAACATCGCACGCTCTGTGAATATCGCCTTCGAGAACTATCCCGAGCTCCGCGCTCACAGCGAACTTGCCGACGCCATGCAGCAGAACTCCTACTTGCAGCGGGAGATCACTGCGGCGCGGGAGGTCTACAACGACACGGTGAACACGTGGAACCGCGACATTGTGGCATGGCCCACCAAGAAGATCGTAGCGGCCAAGGAGGGCTATACCAGCCGCATTCCGTTTGCGGCGAGCCGCGAAACGAAAGAAGCCGCCCGCAGCGTATTCTTTTAAGGGGGAGTTGAAAGGGCTCCTTGCCCACCCCCTTAGTCCCCCTCCAATGGAGGGGGTTCCGTTGGCGGTTTCGCCCAAGAAGGGGGTTCCGCTCTCCTACCCCCTCCGTGGGAGGGGGGGAGGGGGGTGGGGCGAACGGGCTTCCGCTTAATGCCCCCTCCGTGGGAGGGGGTAGGGGGTGGTGTCCTTTGTTCTAAAGTACGTCACCATGTCCCACAGTTCTAATTACGTCACCCACAGTTCCAATTACGTCACCCTGCCCCGCCCGCACGTTCTATGTTGCCGAAGGGCGGCACGAGGAGCGCCAGCGACGAAGTAGCATTGTCGAAGGGTGTCCACATTATAATAAGGACATTCCTCGACAAGCTCGGAATGACGTGATTTGGGAATGGCGTTGTGTTTTCCCACTTGGCTGCCCCTTGAGGGGGAGCTGTCACGAAGTGACTGAGGGGGTGTTGTGTTACGCTTAGCATACACCCCTTCCGCCTCCTCCGTCGGCACCCACCCCTCAAGGGTGGGCAAGGGCTCTAAATCGGGGCGGGGCGGCAATTTTGCCGCCCCGCCCCATATCTATATATTCTTTATTTATAAATTCAAATTTCCGCTTCACTCTTCCCCGCGCTTTCTGAGCGAGCGGAACCACACTTTCAGCAGTTTTTTGCCGCCCGTCCTTATCATGCCCTGCTCCTTTTCGGGGAGGGCATTATACGCCTTTTTCATGCCGCGCAGCTTCTTAAAAAACCCCTTCTTGAACTCAGGCACCTTCTTCGCGCCGCTCCCCTCGATGATCTTGAAGAGGGCGTTCACGAACAGCCGCCTGTCCGCGTCGTTCATCGCCGAGATCCAGTCGCGCAGGGCGATGTCCGTGTGCTTGGAATTTTTGGTGGTCTCGGGCAGTTCTATAAACCCGTTCTCGTCCTTCACCCCCCACGCAAAGGGGTTGTGCTGGCCGATGAGCACGCTGCGGCTCACCACCACCTTGTAGTTGTCGCCGTGGAAGAGCAGAATGCCGATGAGGGAGTCGTGCGGCACCGTTTTTTGCACACGGTCTGCAATTCTGAGGAATTCGGGGGCGTCGAAAATGCTCTCGCGGAAGCCCGGGCCGTCGTGGTTGAACACCGCAATCAGCCGCTTTTGCACCTCCTCGGGCGCGTGCACGGCGGCATAGAGCACGAGGTTTCCCCCCTTGCTGTGCCCGCCCGTGTAGAGGGGGCAACTCTCCTTTCCCGCAATGTCGAGGAGGTACTCAAGCGCCATGTCTTGCGAGGGAATGCTCGCGCGGAAGGCCATGTTGAAGTCCTCCTTCCAGCCGAGGAGGGTGACGTCTGTGCCGCGGAAGGCGACATATGCGCCCCCCTCCCAGAGGAAGGTGACGGCGGCAAAGCGGATCTCCCGCTTCTCGTCGTTGTGCTCGTGGAAGTAGCCGACGGCAACGTTTGCAAAGCGGGGACTTTCTGCAATCGCCGCAAGGAGCTTTCTGTTGCTCTCGGGAAGAAGGGTGTCGAAGATGAGTTTGTCCGAGAGGGCACAGAGCGCTTTCAGAGTCTGCTTGGGGGGAGCGTAGCGCACGACGCCCGTAAAATTGAGGTAGGAGAGCTCGGAAAAGATGAGGCTGTCCACCTCGTTCAAGGGGCGCTCCGAAAAGGTTTTGTCTCCGTATTTCAACACGTATTGAATGATATTCATAATTTTATTTTAGCATAATTTGGATATCTTGTCAAGGCGGTGGGGGAGGGGTGGGGTCCTTTGTTCTAATTTCGCATCACCTTATTCACCACCTCAGTCACTTCGTGACAGCTCCTCCTAAGGAGGAGCCCTATTTTACCCCCTCCGTGGGGGTGGAGCGGCGCAATTCTGTTCAACAGCGCGGTGCGCTGTGAACTGCGCCGCGACATGAGGCGTGGCATCGCCGAAGGGGTTTTGGCGGTCCCTGCCGCCAAAACGGGTAGGGGGGGTGGGGCGTGTTTTAAATCACTGCGCGGAGCAGGGTTTCCCTGCGGCAGCGCACCCAATTTGCCGCACTCTTACGGCTTAGTGTACGATGAAACGAACGAGAGAACAAGCAAGTTAAGGCATAGAGGAAGGTTTCCTCGCACAATTATTTTCGCAGCGACACCCCCTCAGTCACCTTCGGTGACAGCTCCCCCTCCAAGGGGGCGCCAAGTGAGTAAAGAGGGGTGGCGCAAGCAAAGAATTGTGCGAAACTATAATACTCTCAATATCAAACATTTCAAATACTGCGTTTCGTCCGCGCCGAAGAGGACGGGGTGGTCGGGAGCCTGCGTGCGCCGCTCCACGCACTGCACCCTCCTCCCCGCGCGGCGGGCGGCCTCTGCAACCGTCTTTTCAAACATCGCCGGCGGCACGTAGTGCGAGCAGGAGCAGGTCACCAAAAACCCGCCCTTCTTCACGAGCTTCAGCCCCGAAAAATTCACGTCGAAATACCCCTTGCACGCGTCCTGCGCCTCGGCGGCGCTCTTGCAGAAGGCGGGAGGGTCCAAAATGACGAGGTCGAACTGCCGCCCCTCGCTCCGGAAGGTACGCAGCACTTCAAACGCGTCCCCGCACACCGTGTGAATGTTTTCAAACCCGTTGCGCGACGCGTTTTTTACGACCGTCTCGAGGGCGAGAGGG
Source organism: uncultured Clostridia bacterium (assembly GCA_947625695.1). Lineage (GTDB taxonomy): Bacteria > Bacillota > Clostridia > Christensenellales > Borkfalkiaceae > Gallimonas. The sequence continues at coordinate 3,719 of CANQPO010000046.1, forward strand.
GAGACGTCCACCGCCGTCACGCTGTCTGCCGCCGTCGCGGCGTTGAGCGAAAACCCGCCGCTGTTGCAAAAACAGTCCAAAACGTCCCCCTTTGCATAGCGGCGCACGGCGAACCTGTTCTCCTTCTGGTCCAAAAAGTATCCCGTCTTTTGCCCGCGCTTGAGATCGACAATCATCTTCAGCCCGTTTTCGACGATCTCCACCTCGTCGGGCACTTCGCCGTACAAGACGCCCGTCTCCTCGGGCAGGCCCTCCTTCTTGCGCACGGCCACGTCCGAACGCTCGTAAATGCCCTTGGGCGAGAACTCCTTCACGAGGGCGGAGACGATCTCCTTCTTCCTCAGATACATGCCGAGGGAGAGGATCTGCACGGAGAGATAGTCGCCGTACTTGTCCACGATGAGGGCGGGCAGGTCGTCCGCTTCGCCGAAGAGGGCGCGGTAGCAGCTGTCGTAGCCGAGGCCGCGGCGGAAGGCGTTTGCGGCATGGATGCGGGTATAGAAGAAGGGCTCGCCGTCCTCCTCGTCCCCGCGCAGAAAGATGCGCACGAGGATCTTGCTCGCGTGGTTCAGATAGCCCTTGCCGATGAACTTTCCCTCGAGGGTGCGGACGGTCGCGAGACTGCCGTTTTTGTCCTTTCCCTCGAGGCGGGCGACTTCGTTTGCATACACAAAGGGACTTCCCGCAAGAATGCGTTTTTCTTCCCCTTTTTTGAGATAGACGGTAATTGGCATGCGTATATTATAGCGGAAATATTTGACATTGGCAAGCAAATGGGATAGAATAAATAAACGGCTCCGCTTACCTCCTTGCTGTCCCTTTTAGGGAAAGTACCCGAGCGAAGCGAGGGGGAAAGGGTTTTATGAGAACCCTTCAGTCTCGGCTGACGCCTCGCCAGCTCCCCTACAGGGGCGCCAAGGGGGGCGGCTCCTTCCCCTACAACACGATATAATCATCTATGCAGTTATACGAAATTCTACTCATCGGCGTGGCTCTGTCGATGGACGCGTTTGCCGTCGGCATGACAAACGGCATGACCGAGCCCAGAATGCGCCTCTATAAAATGCTCTGCGTGGCGGGCATGTATGCCCTCTTCCAGTTCCTCATGCCCGTTATCGGCTACTACTGCGGGTACGCCTTTTCTTCGCTCGTCAAAAAGATCGCCCCCTACTTGAGTTTCGCCCTCCTCGCCTTCATCGGCGGAAAGATGATCTTCGACTTTTTCCGCGAACAGCGCGCTAAAAAGCGGGAGACGGCCGTCTATGTGCAAAAGCCGCTCGGCGCGGGGAAGCTCCTTGTGCAGGCCGTCGCCACGAGTATCGACGCCCTCGCGGTGGGGGTAACGCTGCTTGCCGCCGAAACGACGAAAGGACTCCCCATGCACGTCACCCTCTGCGCCCTCGTCATCGGCGCGGTGACCTTCGTCCTGTCCCTTCTCGCCGTCTTTTTGGGAAAGAAGATCGGCGACCGCTTTGCCGACAAGGCGGGCCTTTTAGGTGGCGTGATCCTGCTTGCGATCGGAATTAAGATATTGATCGAGGGAATTTTGTGAGGGCGTGAGCCCGAAAAAGTTTTTCATGATGCGGTCGTAGGTTTGCCGCGTCGCGGGGCTGACATCGGGCGGCAACTCCTCGTACACCGCATTTTCATTTTTCTTTTCATTTTCAGTTTTATTTTCTTTTTCATTCGCATTGACATTCTCATTTGCATTCTCATACTCATTCTCATTATCGTCGGCAATTGCCGCTTTTTTTGCGTATGCGGAATTGGTTACGGCCGCGCCCTTTCTGCCTGCCTCGGCGCGTTTTTTGCTGACGGCTTCATACTTTTCGCGTTCGCGGTCGAGCTGGTCGGAGATGACGGAGTAGAGCATCTGGGTGATGGCGTCGAGTTTGGGGAGTTCTTTGCCGCACTCGTGCGCGAAGATGGCCTTAAAGAGCCGCCCGCATTGCTCGAAGTCGAGCAGTTGAATTTGCTTCCAATAGTTCTCGTAGAGGATAAAACTTTTTTTCATGCCTCCATTATAGCAAACTTTTGTTCGCTTTGGCGCGTTAGGTGCCATTTTTTTTTGCAAAAAAATTTCCCCCCGCATGGTGGGAGGGGGCAAGGCCTACCCCTTTTAGGGGGAGGCTCCCGCGAAGCGGGTGGTGGGGGTTTCCCTTGCTGTCCCTGAAAGGGAAAGTGGCATGAGCGAAGCGAATGCCGAAAGGGTTCTCTTAAACCCCTCAGTCACCTGCGGTGACAGCTCCCCTGTAAGGGGCGCCAAGGGGCACAAAAAGCTGCCCCCCAACTTGCTTGGGGGGAAGTGGCACGTAGTGCCGAAAGGGGGGATGGTGTACCATGCAAAAAAATAAGGAGCCCCCTTCCCTACCCTCCCCCCAACAAGTTGGGGGGAGGCAAGAAAAGAAGCTCCTGAATGTCGCTTTCTACCCCTTACGCCGCTTTCAGGGTAATGGTGAGGGTGGGGGAGGAGGCCGTCGCCGTGCCGCCCGTGTAATAACCGTTCGAGTCCTGGTCATAGGTGTAGCCGGCGGGCAGTCCTCTCACAATTTTTCCTTCGTACTCCCCTGCGTCCAAGCCGCGCAGATAGAGATCGTACTCCTCGTCGATGACGCCCATGCTGTACGCCTCGCCCTTGCCGTTCGTCGCCACAGGGAAGGAATGGCACGCGCCGTTCTCTCCAAGCACGCACAGCTCCACACTCACGCCCTTTACGGGGGTGCCGTCGGGGTAGAGCACCTTCACGGTGTATACGATCTTCCCCGCCTCGGGGTTCCATTCGAGGGTGATCGTCTTGTCCTTGTCGCTTGCCGTCGCCTTCACGGGGGTGTACTTATAGAGAACGGGCAGCCCGCTCAAGGCAATGTCATACTCCCCGCCCGCGAGGTTTGCGGTCGCCTTGCCCGTCTCGAGGGTGGGGTACTCCGTCTTTACGTCTCCCCACTTCACTTTTACCCCCTTCAGGGGCTCGCCCGCGGGGTCGAGCACGGTCACCGAATAGGCTACCTTCTCGCCGTTCGGTTCCTCTCCGCAAGCCGCAAATATGCCCGCCGCGCACACGAGGCAAACCGCCGTCAAGATCATTCCGCACTTTATCAAGAATTTTTTCATTTCAAAACCTCCTGTTCCTTCCTATTGTACCACGAAAGGGGGGTGCCGCGCAACCGTTTCCGTTTGCATGTGGGGGGAAATTTTCTTGCAATGCTTTTTCTTTTGTGATAAAATAGCCTTGAAATTATAAGGAGAATTTATATATGCCCACCATTGTAGAGACTTTATCCAAGGAACTCAACAAAAAAGAGGAGTACGTGCAGAACGTCGTCACCCTCCTCGACGAGGGGAACACGGTGCCCTTCATCGCCCGCTACCGCAAGGAGATGCACGGCACCATGGACGACCAGACCATCCGTCTGCTTGCAGACAGGCTGCAATATCTGCGCAACCTCGAAGAGCGCAAAGGGGAGGTAAAGACCGCCATCGAGGGGCAGGGAAAGCTCACCGAGGAACTGAGTCTTGCCATCGACAACGCCGAGACCCTCGCCGCCGTGGAGGACCTGTACCGCCCCTACAAGCAAAAGCGGCGCACCCGCGCCACCGTCGCCCGCGAAAAGGGGCTGGAGCCGCTCGCCTCGCTCCTCTTTGAACAGGACCCCGCCTGCCCTTCTCCCCTCGTTGCGGCGGAGAAGTACATCGACCCCGAGAAGGGGGTAAATACCGCCGAGGAGGCCTTGCAGGGGGCGAGCGACGTCATCGCCGAGAACATCTCCGACGACCCCGCCGTGCGCGGCAGAATGCGCGAATTGTGGCTTGCGCGGGGGGACGTGGTGACTTCGGCCGCCAAGAAGGAGGACTCCGTCTACCGCAACTACTATCAATTTTCTGCGTCCGTCGGAAGGATCGCGGGGCACCAAGTGCTCGCTATCAACCGCGGCGAACGGGAGGAATTTCTGAAGGTCTCGGTGGAGACCGACCGCGACGCCGCCCTTGCTCTCATCGAGCGGTGCGTCCTCAAAAGGCCCGCCTGCGCTTCCACCGAATTTATAAAAGAGGCGATTGCGGACAGTTACGACCGTCTCATCGCCCCCTCTGTGGAGCGGGAGGTGCGCGCCATGCTCACCGAAAAGGCGTCTGAGGGCGCGATCGGGCAGTTCGCTTTGAATTTGCGTCCCCTCCTCATGCAGCCCCCCGTGAAGGGGTTTGTGACGATGGGCCTCGACCCCGGGTACCGCATGGGCTGCAAGGTCGCCGTGGTGGACGGCACGGGCAAGGTGCTGGCAACAGACGTCGTCTATCCCACCTACGGAGAGCGCCAAAAGAGGGAATGTATTGAGAAATTGAAGGGACATATCCAAAAACACGGGGTAAAGCACATCGCCATCGGCAACGGCACCGCGAGCCGCGAGACGGAGGCGATGACGGTGGAGCTCCTCCGCGAACTCGGCAAAGACGCGGGGGTGAGCTATGTCATCGTCAACGAGGCGGGGGCGTCGGTGTATTCGGCCTCCCCCCTCGCCGCAAAGGAATTCCCCGAGTTCGACGTCAACCTGCGCTCGGCCGTCTCCATTGCAAGAAGATTGCAGGACCCCTTGGCAGAGCTCGTCAAGATCGACCCCAAGAGTATCGGCGTGGGGCAATACCAGCACGACATGCCCGAAAAGCGGCTCTCCGAGGCGCTCGACGGGGTGGTGGAGGACTGCGTGAACGCGGTCGGCGTGGACCTCAACACCGCCTCCGCACCCCTTCTTGCCCGCGTTGCGGGGCTCAGCGCGAGCGTCGCCGCAAACGTCGTTTCTTACCGCGAGGAGAACGGTTCCTTCACTTCGAGAAAGCAACTTTTGAAAGTCCCCAAGCTCGGCGCAAAGGCGTTTGAGCAGTGCGCGGGCTTCTTGCGGGTGCCCGAAAGTCGTGACGTATTGGATAATACGGGCGTTCACCCCGAGAGCTACAAGGCGGCGGAGAAACTTTTGGAGCTCTGCGGCTACACGATGGGGGACGTCAAGGCGGGAAACTTAGGGCACCTCATGGAGCGGCTGCACTCCTTCGGCGAGGAGAAGGCGGCCGTTGCCTGCGGCGTGGGGCTTCCCACACTTTTCGACGTTGCAAAGGAATTAAAGAGCCCCGGCCGCGACCCCCGCGACGAGCTCCCCAAGCCCGTTTTCCGCACCGACGTGCTGAAGATCACGGACTTAAAAAAGGGCATGGAGCTCAAGGGCACGGTGCGGAACGTCATCGACTTCGGCGCGTTTGTGGATATCGGGGTGCATCAGGACGGCTTGGTGCATATTTCGGAAATTTCCGACCGCTTTATCCGTCATCCGTCCGAGGTTTTGTCGGTGGGCGACGTCGTCACCGTCTGGGTCAAGGACGTAGACGAAAAGAAGGGCAGAATTTCGTTGACAATGAAAAGATAGTTCACGCAGGTTTCGCACAATTCTTTGCTCCTCGCCCACGGGAACCTCAAGGAGGGGGGAGCGAAGCCGCCCTCAATAGGACCCCCTCCATTGGAGGGGGATTAAGGGGGTGGGCTCGTCGAAAATAATTGTGCGAGGAAACCTTCCTTGTGCATCAACAAAGTTGCTCTCTCATTCGCATGGCTTTTACACTAAGCCGTAAGAGTGCGGCAAATTGGGTGCGCTTATGGAAAAGCGTGGTTTTCCAACGCGCAGTAATTTGAGAACAGTATTCTCGCCCGCCCTCGCGTAAGCGGGGGAGGGGTAGGGGAGGGGGCACCACTTGGCGCGTAAGCGCGTCATTCCGCCCCGCGCGAAGTTCTGTTTCTCTAAGCGCGGCACGAGGAGCGTCAGCGACGAAGTAGACATCTCTACCTCGTCGCCGCACGCACGCTTTTCACGCTTTTCTTTACGAAAAGCTCCACTTGCGTGCGGTGGCTCCTCTTCCCGAAAAATCTTGCACTGCAATCTTTTTCGGGAACCCTGATAAGGCGAGATTTCTCCACTTCGCCTGCGGCTTCGGTCGAAATGACAACATTAGAGCAGTAAGCGGAACCCCCTCCTTAGGAGGGGGACTAAGGGGGTGGGCAAAACGCGCCCAAGCGCGTCATTCCGTCCCGCCCGCACGTTCTATGTTGTCTAAGGGCGGCACGAGGAGCGCTAGCGACGAAGTAGCCGATAAAGCAATAACGGAGTCCGACACGGCAATTCCCCGAGGGAATCTTGTTACGTCCAAGTACGGTTAAAACCAAACTTCAAACGTACCAAGATGCCTTCGCGGACTTACTCTCGTGAACTGCGTAAATACATTTCGCCTCAGCATGACGCTTTGGAGAAGTCCGTTCGCCGCCCCACCCCCCTACCCCCCTCCCACGGAGGGGGTAAGAGGGAGGCGAACCCTCTCCCACGGAGGGGGCGAAAGGAAGGCGAACCCTCTCCCACGGAGGGGTAAGGGAAGGCGAACCCTTTCCCACGGAGGGGGTAAGAGGAAGGCGAACCCCCCTCCCACGGAGGGGGTAAGAGGAAGGCGAACCCCCCTCCCACGGAGGGGGTAAGGGAAAGCGGAACCCCCTCCACTGGAGGGGGACTAAGGGGGTGGGCAAAACCCGCGCGTAAGCGCGTCATTCCGCCCCGCCTCCCCGCGCGTCGCAAAAAAGCCCCCGTCGGCGCAGGCCGACGGGGGCAGTTTCTCAACAGTATTCCTATTCTCAACCCAATTCTACGCTCAACCGAATTTTACCCGCCCACAAAGAGGATGGGCACAAGGAGCGCCACCGTACACACAAGCGCAAGCCCCGCAAAGACGCAGGAGAGGGTCATGTACACGGTATAACCCTTCGGCGAGGGGTCGCTCTTTCTGAAAGAGAGCCTTCCCATCACAAAGAGGGAGCCGAGCAGAAGCGCAATTCCTCCCACGGCGGCGAGGATCCCGAGGACCTCGGAGAGCTTGTCGAGCCAATACACGGACAAAAAGAGGAGCAACAGCGCGAGCACGGTCCCGAGCGCGGCGATCGCGACCGGCACGGTAAAGGCGCTCACGCGCTTTCCCTCCTTCACGGCGCACAAAACAAGCGCGATCAGAACGAGCGCATAGCACGGAATAGAGAGAATTTCGAGCGCGGTGGGGGAGAGACTCCTCCACATCGTCGCGGCTTGCACCGTGTCTAAAACGAACACAAGCAGCGCCACCGCAAACACCGAAAAAGAAGCATACTTTGTTTTCATCGTTTCCTCCTCCTCAATTCCCATTATAATACAAATTCCGAAAACCGTCAACAAAACGCCAAAAAATTTTATTAAAACAAACATCGCCCTCTCCGCAGATTCCGAAGAGGGCGAACGGTTTTATTCTTTTTTGCTATTTTTTTTGCTCTCGACGATTCCCGTTACGAACCCTGCAATCGTAGTCACGAGCCCGATGATCGAAAAACTCAGCGTCAGACGATAGTAGATTTCGATCTCATTGGCGACGTCGCGCGCCCCCGAAAGATAATCAAGACAGGGAAGCAGGATAAGGATCGCAAAGACGATCGCCGTAAAAATAAAAGCGAATCCCAAAGACATGATCAGTTTTCCGTATTTCATGATATCACCTCTTTTCAATATTTTTATTTCATTATATTACAACCTCGAAAGAATGTCAACAAAACGACAAAAAATTTTATTAAAACAGATTGTCATAAATTTCCGTTACACGGTTGACAAGCGCGGGCAAATACACTATACTTTTAGATGAAATTTCACAAACGAGGGACGTTATGAAGATCGCAATGACGGGCACAAGCGGCAATATGGGCAGGGAGACGCTCCTGCAGACGCTTGCTCTCCGCGGCGTGGAGAAGGTGCGTGTGCTCCTCTCCCCCCGCAAGAAAAACGACAAACTCGCAAAGGAATACAAGCGCAATTACGGCGACCGTATCGAAATTTTGCGCGGCTCGGTCGCGGACGAGGCGCTCTGCAAACAGCTCGTCGAGGGCATGGACTATGTCGTCCACATGGCGGCGGTCATTCCGCCCCGTTCGGACGCCGACTTCAAGGCGAGCGAGGAGTGCAACAAATTCGGCGCCATCGCCATGGTCAACGCGGTGAAGGCGGCAACCCCCCAGCCGTGCTATATCCACATCTCCACCGTCGCCCTGTACGGCAACCGCAACGAAAAGCACCCCTTCGGCAGAGTGGGAGACCCCCTTCTTGTCAGCGCGTTCGACTGCTACGCCATGCACAAATTGGAGGGGGAGAGGTACTGTCTCGAGGCGGGGCTTGAAAAGTTCGTCGTCCTGCGGCAGACCGCCATGCTCCACCCCAACATGATGCACGACAACATCAGCGACGGGCTCATGTTCCACACCTGCCTCAACGCTCCCCTCGAATGGGCGAGCTCGCGGGACAGCGGCTACCTCATCACCCGCATTTTAGAGCGCGACCAAAGGGGGGAGATCGACGGCTTCTGGAAGAAAATTTACAACATCGGCGCGGGCGAAAAGGCGATGCAGACGGGCTACGACACCTTTAAGGACGGCTTTTCCATCATCGGCGGGAGCGCGGAGAAGTTCTTCAAGCCCGATTGGCTCGCCGCCCGCAACTTCCACGGCGTGTGGTTCTACGACGGCGGGGAGCTCGAGGAACTCTTCCACTACCAGCGCGACAACCCCACCGACTATTGGAAGGAGATCGGAAAGCATCATAAAATTTATGCGCTCGGCAAGTGCGTGCCCGCAAAACTCATCGACCTCTTCCTCTTCAAGCGGCTTCTAAAACACCCCAATTCGCCATACGTATGGAGAAAAAACGCCCAAACGGACGCCCGCGCCCTTGCGACGTTCGGCAACATTCCCGCCCCCAAGAGCTGGAAGGAGACCAAGCTCATGGCCAAGGGGGACTTCGGCGACTATAACGAATTGAAGCACATCGCAAACGCCAAAAAGAACGGCTTTGTGCTCGACCACGGCTACAACGAGGAAAAGCCGATGGAGAAGTGGGACATTTCGGACATGCAATCGGCGGCTTCCTTCCGCGGCGGGGAGTGCCTTTCGGCCGAATTTGTTCAACCGTATGCGAAATTAACGTGGAAATGCCACGACGGGCACACCTTTGAGATGACCCCCTACACCGTTCTCCGCGGCGGGCATTGGTGCCCCAAGTGCTGCCAGCCCGCGCCGTGGGACTTCGACCGCCTCGCAAAGAACGTTCCCTTCTTCGCGCAGGTGTGGTACGACAGCCACGAAGCGGACGAAAACGTCACCTACAAATACGGCGAAAACGGCGAACATCTTGCGGAGAAGTGGCACAAATGAAGTTCATCGTCTACTATTTCTCGGGAACGGGAAACACAAAATGGGCATGCGAAACGCTCGCGCGGGAACTTGAAAACAGGGGGCACGAGGCGGAAGTTTTTCCCATTTCGGCGGGCAGTAATTTGCCCTCGCCCGAGGGGTACGAAGGGGTCCTCGTCGGCTATCCCGTGCACGCCTTCAACGCGCCCGTGCCCGTCCTCAAATTCCTCAAAACGCTACCCGTATTGCAAAAACGCCTCCCCGTGTGGCTCGTGCGCACCTCGGGCGAGCCCTTAAAACTCAACGACGCGTCGGGCGTCACCCCCAAGCGCATTCTCAAGAAGCGGGGGTACGAAGTGCGGGGAGAATTGCATTACGTCATGCCCTACAACATCATTTTCCGCCACCCCGACGGCATGGCGGTGCGCATGAAGCGGGACGCCGAGCGGGTGATCCCCGAGGACGCCGCGCTCATCGCGGAAGGGCAGGGAACGCTGTATAAAAATAACCCGTTTCGCAGAATGGTTGCGTTTACGCTCCGCATCGAGCACCCCGCAATGCCCGTCATCGGCAGAAGGTTCAAGGCGACGGAGAACTGTATCGGCTGCGGCAAGTGTGAAAAGGTCTGCCCGCTCGGGAACATCAAAATGGTGGACGGGAAGCCGAAATTCGGCAAGAGTTGCGCCGCCTGCATGGGCTGCGCCTTCTCCTGCCCCAAGGACGCGGTGAAAATTTCCCTTCTCAATGGCTGGCGGGTGAATGGGGCGTACTCCTTCGAGGGCGACCCCGCCGCGGATTCCGACGTCATCCGCTACTGCCGCAAGAGCTATTTGCGCTATTTTCATAATATGGAAGAAAGGTAGAGGGGAGCGGCGAGCCACTTGGCGCCCCTGTAGGGGAGCTGTCACCGCAGGTGACTGAGGGGTTGAAACCCTTTCCCCCTCACTACGTTCGGGTACTGTCTCATGCGGGTAGAGCCCCGCATTCGGTCACCGTTCGCGCGGATAATGCGCTCACTCCTGTCGCATTGCGCCAACAGTTATCAACTGTTGGCAGAATGCAATGCTCCACCTAAAAGGGACAGCAAGGGTATTGCTCTCCGCGCGATACGGAAAGTCACGCGCGTCAAAAAAGTTTCATACAATAGGGGGAAGCATGTATATTTCCACAAAGGGCAGATATGCGGTACGCATCTTATTGGACGTTGCGCAGAATGGCCGCGGGGGCGCGGTCCGCACGCAGGACATCGCTCTCCGTCAGCAGATCTCGCCCAAATATACCGAACAACTCACCGCGCTCCTCGTCAAGGGCGGACTTCTCCGCTCGGTACGCGGCGCGGGCGGCGGCTACAGCCTCGTAAAACAACCGAGTCAATATACGATCGCCGAGATCTTGCAAAAGACGGAGGGGAATTTCTCTCCCGTCGAGTGCGCCGCCGAGAGCGGCGTTTGCCCGCGCGAAGAGAGCTGCGTCGTCCGCGGCCTTTGGAAAGGGCTCGACCAGGTCATCACCGACTATCTGCAATCGTTTACCCTGCAAACCCTCCTCGACCGCCTCCCCGACGGCGGGGACAATTACATGATATAGAGTAAATTTTCGGGGAAAACCGACCCGTTCCTCAAAAATGCCCGCAAAACGCTTGACATCTGCGGGCACACAGTTTATGATAAAATCATAGTATTCCGATAGGAAATATGTGAAATAAAGGAGAAAAAACCATGGCACTCTACGGCAGCGTAACAGAACTTGTGGGCGCAACGCCCATTCTCGAACTCACACGGTATGCAAAAAAACTCGGCTTAAAGGCGAGAATATTCGCCAAGCTCGAATATTTCAACCCCACGGGCTCCGTGAAGGACAGGATCGCCAAGGCGATGATCGAGGACGCCGAACAGCGCGGCGTCCTCAAAAAGGGCTCCGTCATCATCGAGCCCACGTCGGGCAACACGGGCATCGGGCTCGCGGCGATCGCGGCGGCAAAGGGGTACCGCTGCATCCTCACCATGCCCGAAACGATGAGTATGGAGCGCAGAAAACTCCTCAAAGCGTATGGCGCGGAGATCGTCCTCACCGAGGGTGCAAAGGGGATGAAGGGGGCCATCGCCAAGGCAAACGAGCTCGCCGAGAGCATAGCGGGGAGCTTTGTTCCCGCGCAGTTCGACAACCCCGTCAACCCCCAAATGCACTATAAAACCACCGGCCCCGAGATCTGGAAGGACATGCGCGGCGCGGTGGACGTGTTTGTCGCGGGCGTCGGTACGGGCGGCACGCTCACGGGCGCGGGGAAGTTCTTAAAGGAGCAGAAGGGCGATATCAAAGTGGTGGCGGTGGAGCCCGCTTCCTCGCCCGTATTATCAAAAGGTCGCGCGGGCGCGCATAAAATACAAGGCATCGGCGCGGGGTTTGTACCCAAGACGCTCGACGTTTCGGTCTACGATGAAATTTTCCCCGTGGAGAACGAGGCGGCGTTCGCCTCGGGCAGGGAGCTTGGCAAGGCGGAGGGGGTGCTGGTGGGCATTTCCTCGGGCGCGGCGCTTTTTGCCGCCACGCAGATCGCCCTCCGCGAAGAGAGCGCAGGCAAGAACATCGTCGTCATTTTGCCCGATTCGGGCGATCGGTACCTTTCAACGGAGATGTACGAGTAAAGGTTTCGCACAATTCTTTGCTCCTCGCCCACGGGAACCTCAAGCGGGGTAGCGAAGCCGCCTTTAGCAGAACCCCCTCCATTGGAGGGGGCAGGAGGAACCCATCGGAACCCCCTCCATTGGAGGGGGATCAAGGAGGTGGGCAAACACTTGGCGCCCCTATAGGGGAGCTGTCGAGCAACGCGAGACTGAGGGGTTTTTGAAACCCTTTCCCCCTCGTGTTGCTCGGGGACTGTCTCATGCGGGTAGAGCCCCGCATTCGGTCACCGTTCGCGCCTCTGATGCGCTCACTCCTGTCGCATTGCGCCAACAGTTATCAACTGTTGGCAGAATGCAATGCTCCACCTTTCAGGGACAGCAAGGGGCGGGCAAAGACCTGCCCCCTTTTGAGGGGGCGGGTGGTGAGCGTAGCGAGACAGGTGGGGGTGACATTCTCTTTCTTTCCTCCCTCCCCACAACATGTTGTGGCGGGAAAAAAATTTGCCACAAGCGTGTATATTTGCGAAAAATTTTTCCGATAATTTCCGAAAAAAGTCAAAAATTCCTTCCAAAATCGCTTGACGAAAAATAGACAAAGTGTTAAGATGATTAAGCTGTCCGAAAGGCGGAGCGCTTTTCGCATAGTTTCGGCCGTTTGCCGGAATCCGCAAATTGACAACTGCATAGCAAGAACGAAGTTTTTACGCGTTGCTTTTTAAGGAAGGCGACGCGGAAAGACCAAGTACGTAAGGCAATCAGAATTCTTGAAAAAAGAAAAGGTTAATACGAAATGGAACGTAG
>CANQPO010000047.1 GCA_947625695.1 uncultured Clostridia bacterium
TGAGGAGGAGCCTTTACACCACCTCAGTCACTTCGTGACAGCTCCTCCTGAGGAGGAGCCTTTCCTTATCCTTCAAATGTTTTGTCGAAGTCGGCGTCGGCGTCGGGGACGAGGCAGCACAGGATGCCGTGATTGTAGCCGTAGGCCTTGCCGTAGCTCTGCATGGCGGCGCGGTATTTGCCGCTCTTCGCCTCCCGCGCAAAGTCGCGGTCCGAGAGCCCGATCTCCTTGAGTTTTACCACCTGTGTTGCGGAAACGGGCACATACTCCACCCACGGAACGGGCACCTCGTGCATTCTGCCGTCTCCCCCCATCTCCGCGACATAGTCCACCCTTTCGTGCGCTTCATAGGCGTTTGCGGTGACCCGCACGCGGTCGCTCTTGCCGTCGCGGTCCAAAAAGTTGGTCTTGAGAATGCTCGCCGTCGCCGCGGTGGGCGGGGCGAAGCAGGCGGGGTCCATGCTGTTGACGGCAAACTCCGTCTCCTTGCGCGTAAAGGTGCGCGGATAGCTCTCCTTATAGAGATATTCCCGCGGCTTCTGCTGTTGATATAAGGGAATGGACAAGAGCGGCGCGAGGTCGAAATAGAGGGAGCGGAAGTACTGCTCGTTGAACTCCATGAACTTCTCGCGGGCAATGTCCACGCTGTAACTTGCATAACGGGTGCGGCTTTCGCGCATATCCCAGCTTGCCGAATGCTCGGAGGAAATGTAGTTGAGACAGCCGTCCTTGACCATGCTAAAGTCGTCGCCGTACCCCTCCGCGTCGGTGAGGAGGGCGAGCATGTTCTTCTGCGCAAGGGGGGTGAAGAGGAGGCGGAACTCCACCTCGTTGTCGCGGTCGAGCGCGCCGAACAGCACGTCGAACTCCTCGTTCCCCATTTCGGTGAAGGCTCCCCCCTCCCGAAGGGCCCTCTTCTGCTTTTCGAGAATGCGCTTTTTGCCCTTTTTCACCTTCTTCTCCCGTTCCTTTTCGCTGAGGTCCTCCGCGTGGGCGGGGGAGCGGGAAAAGTGCAAAGAAGGCGCCGCCTCGTTGCCGTAGATGAGGCGCGTCTGGGCGCTGTAGAATGGCTTGGGCTTGGTGACGGAGGCGGTGAGCGTCTGGGAATGGTGATCGGTGACGACGCCCCCCTTGGGATTGACGTGGGTGGTCGTCCATGTGATGACAAGGGAGCCCGTGTACGTCTCAGCGCCCATAGAGTGGACGAGTTCTCTGTCCACCACGAAGGGGTTGCCGATAATCTCCCCCGTGAGAATGCCGAGGGTGGAAGAAGCGGGGTCGTCCTCCTTTCCGTAGCCGTACTTGCCGTTGAGATAGTCGTAGCGGCGCATGTTGAACCAATCGTCGAGCTCTATAAGGGGCAGCGTCTTGCGGATGAGTTTTTTGGTGACGTTCCCCTCGAACAGGGCGTTGAGGGCGGACGTCTGCTCCCACGCCTCGTCGAGGAGCCCCTCCGCCTTCTCCTTCCGCCTTTGCCGCTTCTCCTCCGTGCGCTTTAAAAGGGGCTTGATCTTGCCCGCAAGCACCCCCGCGCCGATTGCGATAAAGGCTACCCCCGCGGCAAGCAAAATGGGGCCCGCAAGCCACTTCTTCCCCACGAGCAGGAGGACGCCCGCGACCGCCCCCACCGCGCCGAGCACGATGAGGAAGATCATGAACCCCTTTACGGCCCTGTACTTTTCGAGCTTTTGCTCGAGGGCGGCGATCTTTTTGCACTCGGCCTGATAGGCGCTGACCGTGCGGCGGTTTTCCTCCTCGCTTAAGCCGCTCTCCTTGACGAGCCCGTCAAAATAATCGGTGCAATTTTGCCTGAATGCGCCCTCGTATTTGGTTTTGTAGGCGGAAAGGGGCTCGAGCAGGTCGCCCTTTCCTTCAGATTCCGACGTCATTTGACAAAATTATACCACATTCTTTATTTTCTGTCAAGACCGTGCTTACGTCAACGGCGTTTCTAAATTGTCATTTCGACCGAAGCGAGCAACGTGAGCGAAGTGGAGAAATCTCGCCTTATGATAATGCGGTAAAGACCCATTCGACTCCGCTTCGCTCCGCTCAGGGTGACGTAATTGGAACGGAGTTCCGCTTACATGCCCCCTCCGTGGGAGGGGGACTAAGGGGGTGGGGCGTGTTCTAAATTGTCATTTCGACCGAAGCGAGCAACGCGAGCGAAGTGGAGAAATCTCGCCTTATGATAATGCGGTAGAGACCCATTCGACTCCGCTTCGCTCCGCTCAGGGTGACGTAATTGGAATGGTGTGCGGGCAGGGTGACATAATTAGGACACGCGGTCTCTGATTTTCCTTCCGCGGCGGGTAGTTTTACATCAATAAAACTTAACGCGCACGGATATCAATAATTCTTATGCTTTATCGGTTGCTTTTTTTGCCGAAAAGAGGTAAACTATATAGTGCATTATATTATAGGGAAGAATAAGGAGCCCCCTCCCCTACCCCTCCCCCAACAAGTTGGGGGAGGGCAAGAAAGCTGTCCCCCGCGGAGCGGGGGAGAGTGGCGCGTATGCGCCGAAAGGGGGGACAAAAAAGGCGCCTGACGGAACCCCCTCCCACGGAGGGGGCAGAAATGACCAAACTCGAAAACATTTTCCAAAAGGAGAAAACCATGAAACGCTTTTTGAAACTTTTCCCCTTGACGTTGCTTCTTTGCCTTGCGCTCGCGCTCGGGCTTACGGCCTGCGGCGGGAAGAGCTATTCCGTGACCGCGGAATATGACGCTAACGCGGGGTCCGTCGTCCTCTCCGAAGAGGGCAAAACCTCAGACGGCAAGTATCAAGAGGGCGCGTCCGTCACCGTGACCGTCACCCCCAACGCGGGTTACGCCGTCTCCGCTTTTTCCGTGAACGGCACGGCTCAAACTCTTTCGGGAAGCAGTTACACCTTTACCGTGAAAGAGGATACGAAAATTGCGGTAACCTTCGGCGAAGCGGCATACACCGTCACCCTCGAAAAGGACTTTGAGGAGGCGATGGGCTCTGCCTCGATCACCGCGCCCAAGAGCGGGACGACGTATGCAAAGGACGAACTCGTCACCCTCACCGTCACCGTGAACGCGGGCTACATCGTGGACAAAGTCACCGTGAACGGCGAGGAGTTCGAGCTCAACGAGGACGGACAATATTCCTTCAAGGTGAAGACGGACGCCGCCATAAAGGTGACTCTCCGCGCGATCGAATATTACAAAGTGACGGTGGGTGCGTTTGACGAAAAGATGGGCACGGTGAACGTCTCCCCCGAGGCGGGTGCGGACGGGACTTACCGCGAAGGCGCCGAGCTCACCCTTGCCGTCTCCGCAAAGTACGGCTATAAGCTCCTCTCCGTGAAGGTGGACGGCAACGCCGTCACCCTCGACGAAAACGGGAAATACACCTTCACAATTCAAAAGGATACCTCTGTGGAGGCCTCCTTCGAGGCGCGCAAACCCTATAAAGTGACCTTCTTCTTTGACACGGAAACGTGCTCCATGAGCTACATCGGCGAGAACGAGGAGGGAAAAGCGGGAGATATTTCCCTTCAGCCGAACGTGAAAACCGATCTCTACGAGGGCGAGACGGTGTTTACCGTCTCTCCCGCAGGCGGCTATGAAATCGCTTGGGTGGAAGTGAACGGCCAAGAGATCGAACTTTCGGAGCGCTCCTTCACCCTCGACATCGGAGAGGCGTTGCAGGACGAAGAGGGCGAGATCAACGTGGCTGTCTTTTGCGGTTTTGTCTTTACGCAGCGGGACAGCCTCGCGGGGGAATATGAGCTCACCGACGACGTTTGGTACTCCTTCACCCTCGAAGAGCCCGCCGTGTTCGAATTCTCGGCGACCAACTATGTGGCCTACGCCGCCTTCTATACGATGACGCAGACGGACGATTCGACTTGGGACGTGGACAATGAACACCCCGTTTGGAAATTCAACGACGACGGCAGGAGCAACTACGCGATCAACACCTTCGAGGCGGGGACCTACATGGCGCGCTTCTCCTCGAGCACGGGCGACGGCTCCGCTTCCTCCAAGCTCACCGTGACGGAGTTGCCCTACCTCGACTTCGAGATCAAAAACATTCGTGTGCCCTCCTATGTCAGCCTCAACGGGCAATATAAACTCTATGTGGGTACGCACTACCTCGTGTTAAAGGATAAGGAAGGGAAGGCGATAGACGCAACGGTGACCTTCACGACGGACGAAAGGGGCAACCATATCAATGTGGCATTCGGCGGAAAAACCTATTTCCTCGGCATAACGACCCCTGCATTCAATCCCGACAATCCCGACAATCCCGAAGGCCCCGGTGAAGGATATGTTCCTACGCCGGCAGACGGACTCATTGTCTCCCTCTTCATCGTGGAAGGAGAGACCATTACCGAAGGGATCTACTTCCGCCCCGACCCGTTGCCGACGGACGTTACGATCGCAAAAGAACTTGCAGGCGCCTATGCGGGCACGACTTACGATGACGACGAAGAGAATATTCCCGTGGAGGGCGATCTCATTGTGCGGGGCAATACCATCAGATGGGGAGAAAAGGAGATTACCCTGTTGAGCAGTTTGACTGTTTGCAGTAGCCTCGAAGAGATTCCCGAAAAGGTTTCGGTCGGATATTGCGAAGAAAAGGTTTTCTTCTTCTTTGCGGTCCTCTACAACAACGTCTATATGATCGGAATGATGAGCCCCGATTATCAAAACCAAGTCACCTTCTCCCCCAAGTCGGACGACGGCTCCTTGGACCCCGACTATTGGGGCAGATGGGACTGCGGCGTTTATACCCTCAACATCACGGCAAACTCCGTCACCCTCACCAAGAACGGAAAGGAGATCGACGTGACCGTCGGCACCTTCACCCGCACCCTCGATAAGGACGGAAAGTACACCCAAGATTACGTCTCCTTCACCTTCGAGGGGAAGTCCTATTACGTGTTTACCATTGCAAACGGAAGAATGAACCTGTACCCCACCAGCGGCAGCCTCAACGCGAGCGAGCGCATGATCTTCAGCGCGAAATTCACGCTCACCGTAAACGCGCCGCATGCAACGGTCAACATTGTCGAGCCGAAGGAGCTCTACGAGCTGAACGCCACCGTTTTCTTCACCGTGACCCCCGAAGCGGGCTACGTGGTGACCTCCGTAAAGCAAAACGGCGCAGACGTGAAGTTCGAGGACGATCTCTATTCCTTCCATATCTCGGGAAATACCGAGATCGTGGTGGAGTGCGAACTACAGGAAAACGTGGCGGCGGAAACTTCTCCCGTTGCCTTTGACGACGAATTTATCGGCACATGGCAGAATGGCGACCTTCGCGTCATCATTCAAAAGAACAGCGTCGCTCTTTCGGACGGGGCGGGGAATGCCCTTCCCCACTCCCTCCGCGCCGAGACTTACCGCGGCAGACAGTATAACGCCGTCGTGCTCGGCGGAACATGCTACC
Organism: uncultured Clostridia bacterium; assembly: GCA_947625695.1. Classification (GTDB taxonomy): domain Bacteria; phylum Bacillota; class Clostridia; order Christensenellales; family Borkfalkiaceae; genus Gallimonas. Next base: position 5,429 of record CANQPO010000047.1, read on the forward strand.
TCTTTCTGAAGGCGGACGGGACTTGAAACACCCTCACCCTCTTCCCCGTAAATAAAACGCCCGCCGTTGCGCTCTTCCTCTCGCGGCAGTACCGTGTGGAGCTCAAAACGGACGGGCACGGGGAGGCGGTCCTCTCCCCTCTAAGGAAAAGCTACGGCGCGGGGAGCATGGTCTCCGTCTACCTCTATCCCGAGGCGGGGTACTCCCCCACCCTCACCCTCAACGGCGCGGAAGTTGCGCCAAAAGGGCTCCTCTATACCTTTGCGGTGACGGGGGATACTTCGCTTACCGTGGGGTTTGTAAAGAGCGGGACGGCCGCCGAGCCCCTTCCCCTCTTCCCGGAAGAATACCGCGGGCAGTGGCGGGCGACGGACGGGAGCTTTGCTTTGGATATCGGCGAAAACAGCCTCACCCTCACCCGTTGGGGGGCTCTCCTCCCCGTGGAACTTCACGCCGTTTACGACCCCGCATTCGGGGGGAGCGAATTCTTTTTTGCAGACGTATTGGGAAAACGGTATGAACTCACCTTCTTCGGGAGCGCGGCGGCGCTCTCCCTGAAAAGAGAGGGCGAGACGATCGTATTCGTGCCCAAGGAGCTGCCGAGCGTTGCGATCCCCTCCTCGGGGTATGGGAAATATGTCCTGTCTGAGGACAGCCCGCAGAGGACGGAGCGCACGCTGACCCTCTCAAAGGACGGCATTTTTTGGGGGGAGGAGCAGGGAATTCCCCTCCAGAAGTTCAAGCTCGGCGGCGCGGAATCCGCGATGATCTTGTTCGGGGAGAAGGTGTACGCGATCTTCTTCTGCCGGACGGACGAACTGTTTGAGTATTCGATCGTCCTCCGCGACCCCCTCACCGAAGAGGAATATTATTACGTTTGATGATTTTTCGAACCCTTTCGCCCCCTCCATTGGAGGGGGTTTTGCTTTTTGCCCCCTCCGTAGGAGGGGGCACCCTTGCTGTCCCTGAAAGGGAAAGTGGCGAACGCAGTGAGCCGAAAGGGTTTCTGAAACCCCTCAGTCTCGGCTGACGCCTCGCCAGCTGTCTCACACGGGTAGAGCCCCGTGTTCGGTCACCGTTCGCGCGGATAATGCGCTCACTCCTGTCGCAACGCGCCAACGGTTATCAACCGTTGGCAGAATGCGTTGCTCCACCTACGAGGGGAGCCGAGGGTTTTCCCACCCCCTTAGCCCCCCTCCCTACGAGAGGGGTTTTGTTTGCCCTTGCTGTCCCTTTTAGGGAAAGTGGCGAACGCAGTGAGCCGAAAGGGTTTCTGAAACCCCTCAGTCACTCACTTGCGTTCGTGACAGCTCCCCTGCAGGGGAGCCAAGTGTTTTCCCACCCCCTTAGTCCCCCTCCGGTGGAGGGGGTTTACCCTTGGCTGTTTTTAATTTGTCATTTCGACCGAAGCGAATGCAATGAGCGAAGTGGAGAAATCTCGCCTTATGATAATGCGGTTCCACTTCGTTCCACTCGAAATGACATTTGGAAAATAAGGTAGAGATGTTTCGACTACGGCTTACGCCTCCGCTCAACATGACGTGATTTGGGAATGGCGTTTCGCGTATGACCTACCCCTCCCCCGCGGTGCGGTGAGGGCGAGAGTTTGCCCACCCCCTTAGTCCCCCTCCGTGGGAGGGGGTTTCGTCTGCCGCTCCTGATATGTCATTTCGACCAAGCGAAGCGCGTGGAGAAATCTCGCCTTATGATAATGCGGTAGAGACCCATTCGACTCCGCTTCGCTCCGCTACTTCGTCGCAGGCTCCTCGTGCCGCCCTTTGACAACATAGAACGTGCGGGCGGGGCAGGGTGACATTTTGGGAATGGTGTGTCGCTTACCCTTGCTGTCCCTGAAAGGGAAAGTGGCGAACGCAGCGAGCCGAAAGGGTTCAAAAACCCCTCAGTCACTTCGTGACAGCTCCCCTACAGGGGCGCCAAGGGTTTGCCCACCCCCTTGATCCCCCTCCAATGGAGGGGGTGTTGGGCGTCTCCGAGCGAAAAAGTTGTCCCCCGCGCGAAAGCGCAGGGGACAACAAAATAATGCTTGCGTTCTTGCTTAATATTTACTCTTCCTCTTCGACGACAACGCTTGTGACCCTTACGGTATAGTTGCCGCTGCCGCCCTTCGTGAAGGCGAGGGTGTACTTGCGCAGCGGCTCGCTCGCGTCCTCGCGGCCCGTGAACGTCCAGACCGTGCCCTCGTGCGAAATCTCCGTGACGCTCGCAAAGGCGGTATTTGCATACCACGCCGCCGCGATTTCCACAAGGTCGCCCTCTTCGTCTACGAACATGTAGAAGAGGTAGCTCTGCGAAAGCCCGACCTGCTGCACCTCGCCCTTCTGCACGCTACCCGAGAGGACTTTGCCCGCCTCTTCGCCCTCGCCGTATTGGAAGGTCACGAGGTATGCCTCTCCCGCGCGGCCGTTGTCGTTTTCGACGATCCAGACCCCATTTTCGCCGTAGCGGGCGCCCACGGTGATCGCCACGACAGCTTCGTCGCTCAAGAGGGTGACCGCAACGGGCTTGCCGATCGCGTCGTCGTTGCCGTACCCGGGCGAGCCCGAAAGGTTGGTGCGGAGAAGATATTTGACGCCGAGCGTATAGTCTCCCGCCTCCACCTCTTCGTACTCGTAGATGCCGTAGAGCAGGAAGTCGTAGGTGGTGACCGAACTGAACGACCCGCTCTCGTGTTCGAAGAAGTCGATGGCATACGTTTTGCCGTTCTGCTCAAAGACGATCTCGCGGAGTTCGCGGTAGCCGCCGTAGCTCGTGCCGAGGTCGTTGTAACCCACCGTGCGGATCTCGCTCTCCTTGACGCCCTTGAATATCAGTTCGCCGCGGTCCTCCTTCTTCTCATCATAGAAGTAGAGGAAGTTGCCGTCGTACACCGTCTCCTCGCGCTGATAGCTGCCGAAGCCGTTGTAGGTGAAGGTGATCTTGCCGCCCTGATGGTAGACGGTTCCGCTCTGCGCGGGGCCGTCCGCATAGATGTCGTTGTGGTCGTTCCGCACGAACGATCTCACGCCCGCGTCGGTGACGGTGAACGTCCACTTGCCGTCCGAGGTGCGGGTAAAGTCGATGTTATACACGATCCTGTTGTACTCGAGGCGGGGGTCGATCTTGCTGCTCGTGTAGGTATAGAGCTCAAATCCGGCGTAGTTTTCCCCGTCAATCTTGAAGGTGACGGCAAACCCGACGATGCTGCGGTAGCGGATATCGAAGGAGAAGGTCGCCGTCTTTTCTTCCGTTTTCTGCCCCTCCGCGTCGAGGAACTCGATCTTGCCGTCCGCTGTGAACGTTGCGCCGGTGTAGCGGTAGTAAGTTTTATCCGAGGGCTTGCCTTCGTCGTCCGTGGTGGTGTAGACGTAGGTGTCGCCGCCGTAGAGCGGGACCTCGTGCACGATGTAGGAGGGGCCGCTTTCCTGATAGACGCGGACTTTGTCGCCGTCGATGAGATAGTCGCCGCTGATGAGGTTGCCGAGGAAGGCCGCGCCGTCGTCGCGGAAGGCGATGTGGTCGAGGTCGGAGGCGAAATAGATGATGTTGGTGTAATACCCCGTCTCCTCGAGAATGCGGAAGGTGCCGTGCTCGTAGTCGAGCAGGAAGTGATAGAGCTCGCCCTCGAGGGAGGAGCCCACCGTGGTGAACTCCATGTAGCCGAAGCCGACGCCGTCTATTTCGTCGATGAGGCGGAAGTTGCCCTCGCTCTCGTAGCGGCTGCCGCGCAGGGAGCCCGAGCCGAAGCCGTTCAGATAGAGTACGGTGTACTCGTCGTTGACGTAAGTTCCCGCGGCAAGTTCCTGCACCACGCAGTTGTAGTTGTTGTATTCCGCCATATCCATGAAACGGACGTGATAGTTCGCCTTTTTGCCGTCGAGGGTCGCCTGATAGATGACGTACTCGCCGTACTCCGCGTCCCAAAGCTCATATCTGCCCTGCGAAGTGGAGCCCTGCCCGTAATTTGTGGTGATGGTGTAGTTCCCCTTCCCGTCGAAGAAGATGCGGGAGTAATTGTTGATGGGGAAGAAGTTGCCGTTTACGAGGTCCCACGTGCCGTAGCAATCGTCGAGGGCAGAGAAGCTGTTGTCGCTTCCGATCTCGAATTCCCGCTGGGTCCCCTCTGCGTCCGAGATGCGGAGGATGTTGTCCGTCATGAAGTAGTAGGAGCCCGAGAAGGAATCGCTGCCCGCGACGTAGCTTGCCCGACCGAAGCCGTCGATGGTGAGGGTGCCGCCCTCCGTGCTGTACGCCCCCGCCTCGCCCATGCCCGCGCTTCTGAAATAGGCGGGATAGGTCATGCCGAGGAAGTATAGATTCCCCTGCACGAATTCGAAGCGGACGCTTTCGCCGAACACGAGCTCATAGATGGGCGACCCGAAGATGGTGGTCTTGCCCGAGTCGCGGTAGGTGCCTACGCTCTTCCATTCGCCGTTGTTGTCGTCGTCGTAGCAGGCTCTTCCGTCGGGGGTGAGGACGAGGTTCTCAAAGGGACCGTTCTCGGGGCTGAGCGCGGGGTCGAAGTAGCTGAACGTCGTAGGAAGTCCCACCGCGGGAGCTGCCGTGTAGGCGATATCGCCGCTCGAGGGGGTGAGCTTGAAGAGTTGCCCTGCGCCGCCCGTGCCCGAGTCGAGAAGTTCGCCGTATGTTTCGTTGAAGAATTCGTCGGTGGAGATGGGGAAGCTGCAGTGGGACACCTGTCCGTTGTCCTTGAAATAGACGGAGCCCTCGCCCTTTACCGACACCGTGGTGTTCACCCAGACGGTGCCGTCCGGAAGCTCGATGATCTTATAATTTTTGACGCCGTTTTTCTCGAGCACGCTGTAACAGTCGTACCAAACGGTGTTGTTGTCGTTGGGAGAGGTCGAGGTGACGGTGAATTTCATGCTCTCGGGAACGGTACTGCCGAAGCCGTACTCCGCCCACGTGCGGGTGAAGGAATAGAGGAGGAAATCGCTGCCCTCTTTGATGGGGGCGGAGGTGACGTAGCCGCTCGCCGCGTGCACGCCCACGTTCTTGGAGTTGTTGGTGTAAACTTCCGCGCGCTTGGTCCCCGCTTTCCCTTCGTATTCCTCCTCAAAGACCGCGAGCATGGTCGGCTTCATGGATTCTCCCTCGAGGAGGTAGTATTCGGTGTACGCTGTCGCCTTGCTTGCGTCATAGGGGGAGAAGGAGCCGTCCGAGAAGATGCGGAAGGTCCCGAGTACCTCGTCGTTTGCGTCGATGATCTCGATGACGGTGCCCGTCACGTAGTCCACGCTGATGCGGTAGCCGCCGCTTATTTTCTTGCCGTCCTTGTCGGTGTACACCGCGCTGTCGAGGTAGTAGCCGTGCCCGTCGACGGTGAGGGTCTCGTTGCCGTTTTCGTAGGTGCCGCGGGCGCTGTCGGCAAAGTAGTAGAGCCCGTAGTCTTCGCCGATAGAGCTATAGTACCCGGGTAGGACGCAGAGGTAGAAGGTCCTCCACCCTGCGCCGTCGCCCAAAAAGTTGGTGCTATCGTTGATGAAGCAGACGATCTTGAAGCTGTCATACGCTTCGAACGCCATGCCCTTGCCCTCGATATAGTACATGCCCTGCAGGGAGGAGCTGCCGCTCTCCTCGGTCATGAATTGAAGAAAGACGGTGCCGTAGCCGTCGAGCATCACGACGACGCCGCTCCCGCTCGTGGTCGCATAGTAGCCGAACTCGCCGCCGCTCGCGGAGAAGATCTTTTTGTCCTGTGCCTCCGCATTCAGGAACACCGTATGGAAGGAGATCGTGCCGTCGTCGCTCGTGAAGAGGTAGTCCCCTTGGTCCTTGGAAAAGGCGAGCGAGCCGTGCTTTCTCACCCCGTTTTCGGTGTAATAGGCGCCGAGGCTTGCATCTACTTCGAGAGTGCGGCTTTCGTCGTAGCGCTCCTCCTCGGGATATTCCTCGCCGAGGGGACGGGGATAGTTGTCGTAATAGATGTAGGTGCCCTCGAGGTCCTTGCGCTCGTAGCAGAACACGCCGCCGACGACGGAGCCCGTAAAGGTCTCTCCCGCCGTAGTCGTAAAGGAGAAGGAATTCCCCTCGCGCGTGCCCGTAAACTCCATGCCGTTGCGAAGGAGCACCGCAACATCGCTGTCGGTGCGGGGGAAGAAGATGAGATCTTCGCTTCCCATGCGGTCGGTAAATCCCTTGTCCCACACGGCGTAGAGGGTGACGCCGCCGCGCACGGTGACGGTATCGCCCGCCTCATAGACGACGTCGCCGTCCGCGCTCTCCGCCCAGCCCGCAAAGCGGTACTGCTCGGCGGAAAAGCCGTTCTCCCGCGCCGCGACCGCGCCGCCGAAGATGACCGTATCATAGGGCATGCTGCCCGTAACGGTGACCCCTTCGGGCGGGTTGCCGTCGTAGAATACCCCGTACTCGTTGCGGTCGTAATAGAAGGAATAGACGTTCTCTTCCGCGTTCACCGAGAGGGTGAGGGTGGTGACGGGAGTCCTGCCTTCGGGGTTGGGCTGCACCGAATAGCCGTGGACCGAGGGCGCGGCGGGAGAGACGGCGGTGTTCACATAGCCGCTTCCCACCGTCTCGTACTCGTCGGCGCGCTGATAGGAGGTCCTGCTCAGATTCTGAAGATAGAGCTGAATGATGTATTCCGCCTTATATTTCGCGGTGAGGGTGACGGTCTCGGCGGGCATGCGGTCGGAAGCGGAGAGTTCCCTCTCTCCCAAGAACCACGCGCCGAAGGTAAGGCCGCTCTTTTGGGGAACGAGGCCCTGCACCGCTTCTGAGATGCTTCCCCCCTCCTTGACCCAGACAGAGGTCGCGGTGAGGGAGCCGCCGTCCGTCTCGAGTTTGACTTCGTAGCCCGTGACCCACTTGGCGTAATATTTGGTGCTCTTTTCGGGCGAGGGAACGGTCCCCTCATAGCGTTCGCCCGAAAAATCTTTCTGGGTGTACCAACCGTCGAAGGCAAAGCCCGTCTTGGTCGTCTTGGGAAGGGTGACCTCCCCTCCCGCCTCCGCGACGATCTCCTCGGCGGGGGTGCCGCCGTTCGTCTCGAAGGTGAGTTTTATCTCATTGGAACATGCCGCGCCGCAGAGGGCGAGCACGAGGGTGAGCGCAAACGCGAGCGCAAATAAAAATCTTCGTTTCATCTTGTTCTCCTTATATCGTGGGCGTTTTGTGGGGGTTTCAGGTATGTCTGTGAAAATTAAATTTCACCGCGCTTATCGGGCAAGATCGCGACCTGTACGGGAGCCTGCGCGGAAGCCGCCTGCGCGGGGGCCTTGAGGTAGTCCTCCGCCGTGTACTTTGCAAACAGTCTTTCGAATTCCGCCTGCGTCTGGGGCCCGACGAGGATCTCGCACACCACCCCCTCCCTGTCGATGACGACGGTGGTGGGATAGCTCGTCACCCCGAAGGGACCGATGAGCCCCGTCTCCTTGATCGCATTGTTCTGCACGAGCGGGAAGGTAAGCCCCATGCTGTTTTTGTAATCTACGATCGCAGACATGGCGTCGTTTTGGTTGACGGCGATGACTTCCACCTTGTCCTGATATTCGGTGTAAGCCCTCTGAAGGGCGGGGAATTCGTCCTCGCAATAGATGCAATCGACGTACCAGAAGTTGAGGAGCACCATCTTCTTCGTCTTTAAGACGTCGCTGAGCTTGAGCGCGCCGCCCGTGGAGCTCGCCGCCGGAACGGTGAAGTCGTACATCACGTCCCCCGCCTTGTAGCTTCCCACAGGGGCCCCCTCCCGCAAGGAGGCGGTGAGGTAGATGTTACAATAGGGGTCGTAAGGAGTGACCGTGAAGCTCGTAGAGCAGGAATACCCTTCGGGCGGGTTCTCCACTGTGACCGTGTAATTCTCGGGGAAGAGCTCCTTCGTGAATACGCCTGCCACAAAATCTCCCGCGGCGGCACGCGCGACTTCCGTCCCCCCTTCGTCCTTTACGATGAGCGTCATCGTCGGCGCAATGAGGATCTGCCCGTTGTTGCGCAGCGTGCGGAATTCATAGGCGATGGGCGTGTTATGGTCGAGCTTGGGGATCTCCGTTTCGCCGTTATGTGCGCCGCAGCGGTTGCAGTGGTAGGACTTGGAGCCCGCTTCTTCGAAGGAGGGCTGCTTGTCGACCGTGTAATAGCTCTGCCAGCTGTGGTCGAGGGCGGGGATATCCACCTCCTGCGTCTTTGTGGGGCAGTTGGGGCGCTGGCAGGTCTGTTCCTGCTTTCCCTTCTCCGTACAGGTGGCGGGCTCGATCACGCGGGTGTTCTTCCATTGGTGCTCGAGCGGGGGAATGTCCTCCGTCTCGTCAGTGCCGCAGCGTTTGCAGGTCTTGCGCTCCTTGCCCGCATTTTCGCAGTCGGCGACCACGATGACCTCGGGAACGTCCCAATCGTGCCCGAGTTCGGGAAGGGTCGCGTTCTGCGTCGCCCCGCAATAAGAGCAGGTCTGCACCCCTTTGCCGGTCTCGGTGCAGGTGGGCTCGACCGTCGTCGAGGTCGTCACCCAGTCGTGCTCGATGGTGGGCGTCGTCTCTTTTTCCGATTGTCCGCAGCGGGAACAGGTCTTGGTGCGCTCCCCCTCTTGGGTGCAGGTGGCGGTCTTGGTCACCTTGGAAGCCCCCCAGCTGTGACCGAGCGCGGGGATCTCCTCCGTCTCCTCGGCGTCGCAGCCCGAGATGGTGCAGACGCGCTTTTTGAGACCGTTTTCTTCGCAACCCGCGGCGGTGACTTCCACCCAATCGCCGAACACGTGCTCGGTGTGCGATTCTCCGCACGCGGCAAGCGCGCCGCCCATGAGCGCGAGCGACATCACCGCCGATAAAAGTAAGATTTTGCGGGTATGATTTTTCATGATAAACCTCCGTGGGACTGTATTTTGATGTGGGATAACCTTATTATATAAAAATTTTGCCCAAAAGTCAACAAAACTCCCCCTCCCCCCGCCGATTTCGCCTGTTTATCACACAAACGGATATTAGAATTTCTTATAGATGTATTTATAGATAGAAGTATTTATAGATTGGGTTGGGTTTCGTTTCGCCCTATGCGCGAGCGTGTCAATCCGAGCCGCCCGCGGTAATGCGTCATTCCGAGCCGCCCGCGGTAATGCGTCATTCCGAGCCGAACTGCGGTAATGCGTCATTCCGAGCCAACCGCGGCAATGCGTCATTCCGAGCCAACCGCGGTAATGCGTCATTCCGAGCAGCCCGCGGCAATGCGTCATTCCGAGCCGAACTGCTATTACGAAGTCCGACATGGATAGTCCCCGAGGGAATCTTGCTACGTCTAAGTACGATTAAAACCAAAGCAAAACGTACCAAGATGCCTTCGCGGACTTTCTAAAACGGACTGCGTAAACACGTTTCGGCTACTTCGTCGCAAGCTCTTCGTGCCGCCCTTCGACAAATAGAACGTGCGCGCGGGGCAGCATGACGCCCCATACCCCTACCCCTCTCCCACGGAGAGGGTAAATGGCACCCCCTCCCAAGGAGGGGGACTAAGGGGGTGGTGTCCTTTGTCTTAAACGGTCACCACCTCAGTCACCTGCGGTGACATCTCCTCCTAAGGAGGCGCCTTTTTTTCTTCATAGGCAAAACGATTATCGCCGAACGGAGATCGTGACGTCGCCCCGTTCAAAACGGAAAAGCTCGCCGCGAAAATTACATGTTCTCAGGACGCGGACGATCTCCCTCTGCGCCTTTTTCACGTTCCCCGCCTTTGTCCGCTTCAAAACTGCCCGACAAACGAGCAAGGCGGGCAGCCAAAAATAAACCTTTCGGTTTTTAACTTGCAAAAGAACCTTCATTCCACCCAAATTTCCACCGTGGTATGCTCGGCGTCGCTCCCGCTCTCGATCTCGGCAAGTTTCCCCACCACGCCCTCCTTGACGAGCGCGACGATCTGCTTGAAGTCGATGGCATTCAGCGCCGCGGCGTTGGGGATCAGTCCGCCCTTTAGCACCGCTTCGGCAACGGAGAGGGGCAAATTGAGCGCGATCTTGCTCGTCTCCCCCTGTTCGGGCGGTCTGTCGTCGTAAACCGTAAATTGCGTCGTCACCACGCGGATGCGCAGGACGGCCGTGTTCAAGTCCACGAGGACGGGGTCCACGGCGACCGCCGATTTGCGCTCTACCCCAAGCAGTTCGTCGCAGGTGACGGAAAAGAGCTCCGCAAGGCGGGGCAGCAACCCGATGTCGGGTGCGGTGAGGTCGTTCTCCCATTTGGAGACCGCCTGCGGCGTCACCGAACACTTCTGGGCAAGCTGTTCCTGTGTCATAGCGCACCTTTTTCTGTGGTAGGCAATGCGTTCGCCTAATGTTCTCAGCATAAAAAATGTCTCCTCGTTTTTCTTTATCCTACCATATTTGCCGCACGCAAGCAAGATATCAAAGGTTGAAAGAGGCACACTTGCGGTTGATTTTTGATAAACCGACGGTTGATTGCAAGAAATAACTTCAAAATTACTTGACAGGCGCGTCGGCGTCGGTTATAATAGAAACATGATGCAGGAATCGCCTAGCGGTATGGCGCCAGCTTCCCAAGCTGGTTCCGGCGGGTTCGACTCCCGTTTCCTGCTCC
>CANQPO010000048.1 GCA_947625695.1 uncultured Clostridia bacterium
AGATCGGCATAGTAGAGTTCTCCGCGTTTTACATTCATACGGCACCTTCTTTTGTGGGCATTCCCCTCGTTACTATTCTATGTAGCGAAAAAGCGGTTTGCCCACCGCTGTCTATTTTTGCCCCCTCGCCCATATTTTATACGGCGCGAAACCCTGTCTTTTTCCCGAAAGGGCGTTTATTTAATTGTTTTTTTTTCGCAAAAATGGTATAATCAAACTGCTTTCTTTTTTCCGCGCTTTCGCTTGCGGGAAGAAGAGCAAATCACGTTTTCGCGCGAGGTAAGTTTATGTTGAAAATTGTCGTAGACGCCATGGGGGGCGACAATGCCCCCAAGGAGATCGTAAAGGGCGCGCTCGAAGCGCTCGAAAAGCGCAAAGATTTCAAAGTCGTCTTTACAGGCGACGAACAGGCGGTAAAGGCCGAACTTACAAATTATAAATACGACGCAAGCCGCGTGGAGGTCGTGCATTGCACCGAAGTCATCACCAACGACGACGTCCCCACCCACGCCATCCGCGCAAAGAAAGATAGCTCGCTTTCGGTCGGGCTCCGCATGCTCAAGGAGGACGAAGAGGTCGGCGGGCTCGTCTCGGCGGGCTCCACGGGAGCGGTCCTCACGGGCGGCATCATGCTCATCGGCAGGATCAAGGGGGTCATGCGCCCCGCGCTCTGCCCGGGCATTCCCAATGTGAGAGGTACGCGCACCCTCCTTTGCGACTGCGGCGCAAACGCCGAGTGCAAGCCTCCCTATCTGCAGCAGTTCGCCCTCATGGCGGCGGCTTACGGGAGCGCGGCGTTCGGCATGAAGAACCCCTCCGTAGGGCTCCTAAACAACGGCACCGAGGCGCATAAAGGGGACCCTCTTCATCAGGAGGCATACGCTCTTCTGAAAGAGACGAAGGGGATAAACTTTGTCGGCAACGTCGAGGGACGGGACATCATGTTCGGCGACGTTGACATCGTCGTGTCGGACGGCTTCTCGGGCAACATCGCCCTCAAATCGGTGGAGGGCTGCGGAAAGACGGTCTCCGCCGTCCTCAAACAGGAGTTCAAGAAGAACTTTTCGAGCAAGCTCGCATATGTGTGCGCGCGCAAGCAGATCAACAAACTGCGCGATATGCTCGACTATGCAAAGCTGGGCGGCTCCGTCTTTTTGGGGCTTAAAAAGGTGGTCGTAAAGTCGCACGGCAATTCCAAGGCGAACGCCTTCGGTCCCTCCGTTTTGCAGGCGGTGGACGCATGTCAGGGCGGCCTCGTCGGAAAAATCGAGAACATGCTGCAAGCGTCGGGCTTCGGAGGGAGCAATGAATAGCGGCGAGAGCTTCACAAAAGAGCTTTTGACGGAAGCGGAGCGGGCGATCGGCTACACTTTCAAAGACAAGACCCTTTTGGAAAACAGTCTCACCCACAAATCCTACTCCAACGCGTGCGGCGGCGAAAACAACGAACGGCTCGAATTTTTGGGGGACGCGGTGCTCGAGATCATCGTCTCCGAGTGGCTGTACGGCTCCCGCCCCCTTGCGGAAGAGGGGGAGCTCACGGCGCTCCGCCAGCAATACGTCTCCAAAACGGCGCTCAAAAACCTCTGCAAGAAGGCGGGCTTCATGCGCTTTTTGAGGTACACGGGCGGGAAGCAGAACCTCGGCTCCAAGACGGTGGAGAGCCTTCCCGAGGCCATTCTCGGCGCCGTCTATCTCGACGGCGGCATGGAGGAGGCAAAGAGGTTCGTCGGCAGGTTCGTCGTTGCGGCAGACACCGAAAACTATAAATCACTGCTGCAGGAATATGTGCAAAAGCGCACCAAGCGCACTCCCGAATATACCGTGCGGGAAAAAGAGGGCAAGTATCTTGTCACCGTGCGGGCAATGGAGGAGGAAGGCGAGGGAGAAGGCGCAAGCAAGCAGGCGGCGGAAGTCGCCGCCGCGGAAGAACTCTTCCGCAAATTAACGGAGCGTTCATGAATTTCAAAGAGATACAACTTGCGGGGTTCAAGTCCTTTGCGGACAAGACTTCCATCAAATTCGACGACGGCGTCACCTGCATCGTCGGACCCAACGGCTGCGGCAAGAGCAACGTCGCAGACGCGGTGCGCTGGGTGCTCGGCGAGCAGTCGGCAAAGACCTTGCGCGGCTCGAGCATGCAGGACGTCATTTTCAACGGCACGCAGGAGCGCCGCGCCCTTTCCTATTGCGAAGTGACCCTCATCTTCGACAACAGCCAAAAGCTGTTTGACATCGAGTACGACGAGGTCGCCATGACCCGCCGCCTGTACCGCTCGGGCGAGAGCGAATACCTTCTCAATAAGCAGCCCTGCCGCCTCAAGGACATTGTTGCGCTCCTTCACGGGGTCGGCATCGGCAAGGAGGGCTACTCCATCATCGGGCAGGGCAAGGTCGAGCAGATCATGAACGCCAAGCCCGAGGATCGCCGCGCCATCTTCGAGGAAGCGACGGGGGTGATGAAGTTCAAGACGCAGAAGGGGGAGATCGAGCGCAAGCTCGAAAACGCGGGGGACAACCTCACTGTCTTTATTCAGCGCATGGACGAGGCGGAAAAGCAGTTAAAGCCCCTCGAAAAGCAGGCGGAGACCGCCAAAAAATACCGCGAATACACGGCCGACCTCAAATACGAGGAGGTGAACACCTATCTCGCCCGCTGTGAGAATTTCGAAGCGGAGACGGCAAAACACCGCACCCGCATCGCGGAGGCCGAAGCGCGCCTTTCCGCGGTCGAAGGGTCGCTTTCGGAAGTGGACGAAAAGGAGCTCTCCGCACGGGAGAGCGCCACGTCGCAGGACGAGGAGCTTCGTTCCCTCAACGAAAAGCTGCGCGTATTCGAAGTGGGCTTAGAGCACAAGAACGGCGAGGCGCGGGTGCTCGGCGAGCGCATCGCCTCCTACAAGCGGCGGCTCTCTTCCGCGTCCGAGGATGTGGAATATTCGCTGCGCCGCACCAAGGAGATCGACGCACTCACCGCGGGCAGCGTCAAAAAGCGGGAGGAGAGCAAACAGCGGGAGGAGGAGATCGAGCAAAAGACGCAGGAGCTCACCCGCAAGTTGCAGGAGACGGACGCCCGCCTTCTGCACTTCCGCAGACTCTCGGACGAACAGCGCGCCAGCGAAATTTCCTCGGTGGAAAATTTGGCGGACGTGCGCGCCAACGTGGGCAGTCTGTCCGCGCAAAAGACGGCGGCGAGCGAGCGCATCGGCGAAGTGCGCGCCGCGATCGAGAAGGCGGAGGGGAGGAAGAAGGACTACGTCTCCCAGCTCGACGCCTGCAAAGCGCAAAAGGCGGCTTGCGAAAAGTTCCTCGACGGCAAGGGGAAGCAGGAGGAGGAGCTCGAAGAGACCCTGCGCGATCTCGTTCGTTCGGGGCAGAAGCTCTCGCAGGACCTCATCGACTGCAACACCACCATCGCCAACCTTTCTAACAACCTCGAACTCTATAAAAACCTCAAAAACCGTTTCGACGGATATAAGGACAGCGTGCGCAACCTTCAGCTCAAGGCGAAAAGCGACCCCGAGCTCGGCAAAAAGATCAAGGGCGCCATCGCCGACATCGTCACCACCGAGCAAAAATACGAGGTCGCGCTCGAAACGGCGTTCGGCGGGGCGATGCAGAACCTCGTCACGGCGACGGCGGACGACGCGCGCTTCCTCATCGAATATCTCAAAAAGACGGGCGGCGGCATTGTCACCTTCCTGCCCGTCGCGGCCATGTGCCCGCATATGAACAGCGGCGAAATCATGCGCGCTCTGCACGAAAAGGGGGCGCTCGGGCTCGCCGACGAACTCGTGCATTACGACGCATATTACGATAACGTCATCAAAAACCTGCTCGGCAACACCCTCGTGTGCGACACCATCGCAAACGCCACCTCCATTGCCAAAAAGTACCCCCGTTCCTTCCGCATCGTCACCTTGGACGGCGACATCATCGCAACGAGCGGCGCCATGACGGGCGGCAGTAAGCGGAGCGGCAGCGGCAATTTGCTCGCGGGCGAGCGGCACATCAAGGAGTGCGAAGAGGGGATCGCCAAAAAGACCGCCCTTGCAAAGAAGATCAAGGAGGCGATCGAGGAGAGCGAACGCACCCGCGAGGAGACGGAGGCGGAGATCGCCCGTTTCCGCGTCAAGGTGCAGGAGGAGACGGCTTCCTTTGCCGCCCTCTCCCAGCGCGAACTCGCCCTTTGCGACCTCATTTCGGACGCCGAGCGCGACCTTACCGAATACAACGGCCTTTTAGAGCGGCTCGAAAAGCGGGTGGGGGACCTCGAGAGCGAGGTGCTCTCCTCCTCCGAGAGCGAAGGAATTCTGAACAAGATCCGTTCGGAAGCGGCGGCGGAGGCGGCGGCGCGGGACGCGCAGTCGCAGGACCTCGAGGCCGAGCGCAAGACGCTCCTCGAAGAGCTTCAGGCCCTCCGCGTGGAGGGGGCGGCCCTCCTTTCTGCGCGCGAAGCGGAAGAGGAGAACGAAAAGCGGCTCTCCGAGGAAAAGCTCGCCCTCCTCAAAAAAGTGGACGACACCCACGCCGAGATCGCCCAGACCGAGCTTCTCATCAAACAGCTCAAACAAGACGAGGAGAAGGTCGCCCTCACCGAAGAGGAACAGCAGGCCGTCTCGTCCATCCGCGCGGGCATTTCCCGTGTGGAGGAGGAAAAGAGGGAGACGGCGGCAAAGCAAGCGGAGCTTGCCGACAGAAAGCGCGCCCTTCTTGCAGAGCAACAGAATTTAAGCGACAAGAAGCACGAGAGCGAGCTTGAAATTTCCAAGGCGGAAGTCAGCCTCGAGAACATGAAACAGCGCATCGACGAGGCCTACGGCTTGACCTATGAGACGGCGCAGGAACTGCGGGACGTCAACTACGACCTCTCCACGTCCGGCGCGAACATCAACAGTCTGCGGCACAAGATCGCCGCGCTCGGCCCCGTCAACCAGAACGCCGAGGAGGACTACGACAATTTGCTCGCCCGCTACACCGAAATGCAGACCCAGCGGCAGGACCTCGAAAAGGGCATTGCCGACCTCAACACGGTGCTCACGGACCTCCGCAACGCCATGCAAAAGCAGTTCGACGAGGGCTTCAACGAAATCAACAAGAACTTCACGCAGATCTTTAAGGAGCTCTTCGGCGGCGGCAGAGCGGAAATGGAGCTCGACTACACCGACTGCGACGACCCCTTGAACGCGGGCGTGGAGATCATCGCCTGCCCGCCTGGGAAAAAGCTGACGAAAATTTCTCTGTTGTCGGGCGGCGAGCGAGCGTTCACGGCCATTGCCATTCTGTTTGCCATCTTAAAGTCCCGTCCCATGCCCTTCTGCATTCTGGACGAGATCGAGGCCGCGCTCGACGAGGCGAATGTGGACCGTTTTGCGAATTACTTAAAGAAGTTCTCCAAGGAGACGCAGTTCATCGTCATCACCCACCGCAAGCCGACCATGACGCAGGCGGACACGCTGTTCGGCGTGACGATGGAGGAGAAAGGTGTTTCGAAGATCGTCTCAGTCAAGCTGTCCGAAGTCGAATCCCGCCTCGGCGGCGACACCGTGATCGCGTAAAATCGGTGGGCAAGAAAGCTGTCCCTCGCGTAAGCGGGGGAAAGTGGCGAACACAGTGAGCCGAAAGGGGGCGGTGTACCGAACAAGGAAAATAAGGTGCCCCCTTCCCTACCCTCCCCCCAACGAGTTGGGGGGGAGGCAAAAAAGCTTTTCTTGCTGTCCCTTTTAGGGAAAGTACCCGAGCGAAGCGAAGGGGAAAGGGTTTTAATAGGTTCTCAAAAACCCCTCAGTCGCGCGGGGGCGCGACAGCTCCCCTACGAGGGGCGCCAAGGGTTTTGTCATTTCACCCGCGCTATTTCTATTGTCATTTCGTCCAACATGACATTTGAAAAATCTTTTTCGTGAAAGAGGTTTTTATGAGTTTTTTCGGTAAAATCAAAGACGCATTGAAAAAGACGAAAGAGGGCGTTTCTACAAAGTTGAGGCAGCTCTTTCTCAAAAACAAGCTCGGGGACGCGTTCTACGACGAACTCGAGGAGATCCTCATCTCCTCGGACGTCGGCGTGGCGACTGCCGAGGACGTCGTCGAGCAGGTCAAGGAGGAGGCGATCGGCAACAAGATCAAGGATGAGCAGTACGTCACCGATCTCCTCAAAGATATTCTTGAAGACACCCTCAACGAGGCGCCCGTGCCCGAAATCAAGTATCCCTGCGTGATGATGTTCGTGGGGGTGAACGGCGTGGGCAAGACGACCACCATCGGCAAGGTCGCAAATTGGTTCGTCCGCCAAAAAAAGACGGTCACGGTCGCGGCTGCCGATACCTTCCGCGCGGCGGCGATCGACCAGCTCAACGTCTGGGCGGACCGCGCCAAGGTCAAGATCGTCAAGCACGAGGAGGGGAGCGACCCCTCTGCGGTCGTGTTCGACGCGGTTTCCTCTGCCAAGGCGAGAAAGACGGACGTCCTTCTCATCGACACGGCGGGGCGGCTCCACGTCAAGGAAAATCTGATGAAGGAGCTCGAAAAAATGGACCGCGTCGTAAAGCGGGAATTCCCCGAGGCGACCTTCTATAAATTCTTGGTGCTCGACGCCACCACGGGGCAAAACGCCGTGAGTCAGGCGCGCGTATTCGACGAGGCGGTGGAGCTCGACGGCATCGTCCTCACCAAGCTCGACGGCACGGCAAAGGGGGGCTTTGTGTTCTCCCTCTGCGGCGAGCTGAATGTCCCCGTCGTCTTTGTCGGCGTGGGGGAGAAGATCGACGATCTGGAACTTTTCGACGCCGAGCAATTTGTCGAAGGCTTTTTCTGATAAATACTAAACGGAGGAAAATCATGAAATTTTTCAAAGACTACAAATGGGGAATCGACTTGTTGGGGGTCCTCCTGTTCGCCCTCGTGATGTTGCCGAACATCGTCTATTGGTGCATTCCCGATTTTACGGGGCTCGACGGCAATCAAATTCTTGCCATCATCGGCTATCCCTTCCAGGCGCTCGGCCTCGCCGCGATGATCGTTCTCGTCCGCAAGGAACAAAAACGCTTTTCCTTCCTCTCCCTTGCGGGGTTGCTCACATGGTTCTGTTTGCTACTCTATTACATCGCGTGGGTCTTCTACTTCTGCGATTTTTACAACATCGCCGTGGTGCTCTTCCTCACGGTTGCGCCCTGCGCGGCGCTCCTCTCCTTCCAAGCGGAGCGCAAGAACTACATCGCCATGGCGCCAACGGGGGTGTTCGCCCTCGTGCATCTTGTCGGCGTGCTCATGGTTTGGCTGTGATTTTTGAAAATTACTATGCCTGTCAAGGAAAAATACTTGACAGGCTTCTTTTTTTCTGCTAAAATAGGCAAAAGGTGTCAAGGAAAAGACCTTGACAGACAGGGGGAAATATGCCGTTTGCAACGTTGACAGGCGCCGCTGAGTCACCCAAAGGCAAGGACCTCAAATACCTTCAACTCTGGGACCAATACGGCGCGCTCCTCACCGAGAACCAGCGGGAGATCTGCGAAATGTATTACATGCTCGACCTCTCGCTCAGCGAGATCGCCGAGCAAAAGCAGGTCAGCCGACAGAGCGTTTCCGAGGTTCTGAAAACGAGCCGCGAGCTTCTCGATTTCTATGAGGAAAAACTGCACCACTGCGCGCAGGACAGGGAGTATTCCCAACAAGTTTCCCTCATGATGACGGAGACGGTCGCCGCGCTCGAAAAGTTCAAACAAGTCCATCCCGAATTCACACGGGACATGGACGAGATCATCAATATGATCGCGGTCGGCGAGAAAATCGACCTCGACAAGGAGAATTGAATGGCACTCTTTGCCTCGCTCTCCGAGCGGCTCAACCACATCTTCAGCAAACTCACCAAGCGCGGAAAACTCACCGAGCTCGAGATCCGCACGGCCATGCGCGAAGTGCGCATTGCCCTCCTCGAGGCGGACGTGAATATCCGCGTTGCCAAGGAATTTATCGCAACCGTCTCCGAAAAGGCGGTAGGCCAACAGGTGCTTCAGTCCCTCAACCCCGCGCAGCAGGTCATCAAGATCGTCAACGACGAGCTCATCGCGCTGATGGGTCCCGCCAACGCCAAGCTCGAGGTTTCTCCCAAGCCGCCGACCGTCATCATGATGTGCGGCCTTCAGGGCGCGGGCAAGACGACGATGTGCGCAAAGCTCGCCGTGCTCCTCAAAAAACAGGGCAAGAAGCCTCTTCTCGTTGCATGCGATATTTACCGTCCCGCGGCGATCGACCAGCTCAAAGTGGTGGGCGGAAAGGCGGGCGCGGAAGTGTTCGAAAAGGGCACGCAGGCTCCTCCCAAGACCGCAAAGCAGGCGGTGGAATATGCCGGCCGTATGGGGTTTGATACCGTCATCATCGACACGGCGGGGCGGCTCCACATCGACGAAAAGCTCATGCTCGAGCTCGAGGAGATCAAAAAAGAGGTAACGGTGCACGAAATTCTGCTCACCGTGGACGCCATGACGGGGCAGGACGCCGTAAACGTAGCCGAAACGTTCAACAGCCGCCTCTCCATTACAGGCGTGATTTTGACAAAACTCGACGGCGATACAAGGGGCGGCGCGTGCCTCTCCATCAAGGCGGTGACGGGCAAGCCCATCAAGTTCATCGGCGTGGGGGAGAAGATCACCGACTTGGAGCCCTTCTATCCCGACCGTATGGCGAGCCGTATCCTCGGCATGGGAGATGTACTGTCTCTCATCGAAAAGGCGCAGGAGGCCGTTTCCGAACAGCAGGCGAAGGAACTCGAGCGCAAGATGCGCGAAAACTCCTTTACGCTCACCGATTATCTCTCCCAATTTGAAATGCTCAAAAAGATGGGCGGTGCAAATGCGCTCATGAGCATGCTCCCCGGTGCGGGGAAGCTGAAGGTGAAGGAGGGGGACATCGACGAAAAGCGGATCGAGCGGATCAAGGCGATGATCCTCTCCATGACCCCCAAAGAGAGGGACAATCCGCAGATCATCAACTATTCCCGCAAACAGCGCATCGCAAAGGGCTCGGGCACGACCATTCAGGAGGTCAACCAACTTCTGAGGCAGTTCGAGCAGACGAAGGAGCTCATGAAGCGCATGAAGGGCGGCAAAGGGAAAATGAGAATGCCGTTTTGATGTGTTCACGAAAAATCTTTTGCTACGCAAAATCTTTTTCCGTGAAGAAATGGGCGTTGGCGGTTTAACTTAGTTAGTTCTCGCGGTCGCGTTGTCGGACAAGAAGCCGCAAGTATGCGGCAAATTGGGTGCGCTTATGGAAAATGGCGATTTTTCATAAGCGCAGTGATTGGGGAACACGCCCCACACCCCTACCCCCCTCCCACGGAGGGGGTAAGAGGTAAGCGGAACCCCCTCCACTGGAGGGGGATTAAGGGGGTGGGCAAACACCCACGCGTAAGCGCGTCATTCCGAGCCGTTAAAGAAATAACGAAGTTCGATATGGCAATTCTTCGAGGGAATCTTGTTGCGTCCAAGTACGGTAGAACGAACCTAAACGTACCAAGATGCCTTCGCGGACATTCTTAAAAGGACTGCGTTACTGCATTTCGGCTACGTCGCCTGCGGCTCGTGCCGCCCTTCGGCAACATAGAACATGCGGGCGGGGCAGCATGACGCAAACGAAGCGCATTTCAACCAAAACCAAAAACAATAAACATATATCGGAGGTATATTACCATGGTAAAAATGAGACTTGTGAGAATGGGTGACAAAAAGTCCCCCGTCTACCGCATCGTCGTCGTGGACGCAAGAAAGGCCGCCACCGGCGAGTACATCGACAAGGTCGGCTTCTACGATCCCAAGTCCACTCCCGTCACCCTCACGGTGGACGCGGAAAAGGCAAAAGATTGGATCGCAAAGGGCGTGCAACCCACCGAGACCGTGAAATCGCTCCTTGTGCAGACGGGCGTCCTCGAAAAACCCACCAAGCTCTCTCCTTCCAAGACCAAGGGAAAGAAAAAGAAGAAGTAAAATTTTCACGCGTTTCTTTTCTCGCTTCGCTCGAAAAGAAACGCCGTGAGGAAACGTGCTTTGGCGGTTTAATTTAGTTGGTCCTCGCGGTCGCGTTGTCGGACAATAAGCCGTAAGAATGCGGCAAATTGGGTGCGCTGCCGCAGGGGAACCCTGCTTCGCGCAGTGATTGGGAACATTTGAAGCCGTCCTAAAACACGTCATGTTGAGCGGAACGAAGTGGAGTCGAAACATCTCTACCGCAGTTTTAATAATGAGAGATTTCTCCACGCGCTACGCTTGGTCGAAATGACATTATTTAGAACGGCGCAACATCGTTCCCAATCACGTCATTCCGCTCCGCCCGCACGTTCTATGTAGGCTAAGGGCGGCACGAGGAGCGTCAGCGACGAAGTAGCGGAGTCGAGGAATGTCCTTATTATAATGCGGACGCCCTTCGACAAGCTCAGGGTCACGTAATTAGAAAAGTGCTCGGGGCAGGGCGACGTAATTAGAACAAAGGACACCACCCCCTACCCCCTCCTAAGGCGGGGGCATGCGGAACAACGCCTAACGGAACCCCCTCCATCGGAGGGGGAATAAGGGGGTGGGCAACACCCGTGCGTAAGCGCGTCATTCCGAGCCGTAACGGAAATTACGTAGTCCAGCATGGCAATTCTTCGAGGGAATCTTGCTGCGTCCAAGTACGATTAAAACCACACCCAAACGCAACAAGATGCCTTCGCGGACATGCTAAGCGGACTACGTAACCGCATTTCGGCTCAGCATGACGCAAACCAAGTGCGTTTTAGCCACACCTAAACGTACCAAGATGCCTTCGCGGACATTCCTAAACGGACTACGTAACCGCATTTCGGCTACGTCGCCTGCGGCTCGTGCCGCCCTTCGGAAACATAGAACGTGCGGGCGGGGCAGCATGACGCAAACCAAGTGCGTTTTAGCCAAACCCAAATGTACCAAGATGCCTTCGCGGACATGCTAAACGGACTACGTACTAACATTACGGCTACGTCGCCTGCGGCTCGTGCCGCCCTTCGGCAACATAGAACATGCGGACGGGGCAGCATGACGCAAACCAAGTGCGTTTTAGCCACACCCAAACGCAACAAGATGCCTTCGCGGACATTCCTAAACGGACTACGTAACCGCATTTCGGCTACGTCGCCTGCGGCTCGTGCCGCCCTTCGGCAACATAGAACATGCGGGCGGGGCAGCATGACGCGGAAGGGCAGCCTCCAAATCAAAAAGGAGTTATTTTTATGTTAGATTTGATTAAATATATCGTGGAAACTTTTGCGGAGGATAAGGAACACATCTCCTATGAGGTGGAGGAGACGGACGACGCCATCAACGTCACCGTGCTGCTCACCGACTCCGACATGGGCAAAGTCATCGGCAAGCAGGGGAAGATCGCCAAGGCGCTCCGTACCCTTGTCCGCTGCAAGACCCCCAAGGACAGCAAAAAGTACAACATCGAGATCAAAGAGCGGGAAGAATAATCTTCCCGACGGGCCGCCGCGCGGAATTTTTTGCGCGCGGCGGCTTTCTCATGCCCTTTTTTTCTTGCCGAAAAATCGGCCGAGGAGGGTCTTTACGTCCATCAGTTTGAGAGCGGAGAAGAGCAAAATCTCCATCGCGCCGATAAATAAAATGGTGAGCGCGAGCGCGGGGAGATAGCTCAGATATATCACGAGGAACTTTCGCAACAAGTACCCCGCGCCGATCACGGGTAGCACCGCCGCCGTCAGCTTCAAAAAGTATTTCCACGAGCCGAGCGTGCCCGTCTTTTTTTTGAGGAGCACGAGCGCACATGTCGCCGAGATCATATAATCGCACCCCATGCCGATGCAAAGTGCGCCGCTCCCCAAGTATTTGGGCAAGAACCAGACGCACAGGAGCATTGCCGCCGCCCCGCCGAGGAAGAAGAGCAGGGTGTGTTTTTCGCACCCCATGGAGTTGAGAATGGAAGTCGTGATCATGGTGAGGCTCATGGGGAGCAGTATAATGGCGCAGCTCGAGATGAGCCGCCCGCTCTGCTCGCTTGCATAGAGCATGGCGCCCACGTCCCCCCCGCACACCACAAAAAATGGAATGAGCAGCCCCGCGATGAGCAGCGTCGCGTTCAGCGCGCGCTCCACGAGCCCCGAGAGCTTTTCCTTCTGCCCCCTGTAAAAGCACTCGGAGAGTTCGGGCACGAGCACGAGGGCGATGGAGCCGATGAGGGTGGAGGGGATCATGAGGACGGGCATCACCATGCCGTACACCACGCCGTACTCGCTCATCGCCTTGGAGGAGGAGACCCCCGCCGCCATCAACCGCATGGGAAAGAGCACCGAGATGAAGGAGTTCACAAGAGAGGAGGAGGTGCGCATTGCCGTCACGGGTAGAGAGGACTTGATAAGAGGAAGAAATTCTCCCTTTGGCGAACGCAATTTCCCGCCCCGTATGAAGAAATAGACGAGCGCGATCGCAAAGGAGCAGAGATAGGAGATGAGCACGGCGAGCGCGGCAAGGTTGACGTCGGCGACGTCTGTCTGCAGAAGAAGGAGCAAAAATACGCCCACGGCGATCATGACGATCTCCTCGATGAGTTCGACGAGAGAGTAGGCTAAAAAGCGTTTATTCCCCCAAAAACAGCCGCGCAGAATGGCGTAGACGGAGGTAAAGGACAGCCCGATGATGAGGATATAGAAGAGGTCGGCGCAGCGGGAGTCGGTGAATACCCGCGAGAAGGGTTCCTTCAAGAGGAAGAGAAGAAGGGTGACGGGCACGCTGACGGCGAGGGTGAGGACGATCGCCGCGCTCGTCGCCGCCTGTTCCCCGCGCTTGCTTCCCCGCGCGCGGTGCTTGCTGATGATGCGCGAGAGGGTGATGGGCAGGCCGCTTGAAGTCGCCGTCAAAAAGACGGCGAACACTGTGAGGGAGACCTGATACACCCCGAGCCCCTCGGGCCCCAAAATGCGGGAGAGAATGATGCGGTAGAGAAAGCCGAGGCAGTGTTCGAGGGCGGAGAAGATGGTCACCACCGCGGCGGTGCGGTACAAGTTTTGCATACGATATTTTATTTGCGCGCGCACTTTTTTATGAACACGGCGCATAGAATAAGGGCATGAAACTCGAATTGGAGCAGAAAATTTACTACCGCTTAAAAAAGGGTCAGAGCCTTGCGGACGTGGCGAACGTCTATGGCGTGCCGCCGAGAGTGCTCGCCGCGCTCAACGAATTAAAAGAGGAGCCGCGGGAGGGGAGGGTATTGCAGGTCCCCGCCGAGCGGAGAAATTTGTATGTTGTGTGCGGGGGAGAGAGCAAGGCCATGCTCTGCGGCTCGGACGAGAATTTCGAGGAACGGAATCGGACGAAACTGCTCTACATCGGGCAGACGGTGTGGCTGTAATTTTGAAGTTTGAATGCGTTGCGCCCGCGGCCGAAACGGCCGCGGGCGCAACGCATCGTTTTTTCTTGTTCTACCCCGCGGGAGCGTCGCTCCCGCGGGCAGAACAAGGGTTTTATAAATTTTTTCGCCGAAATCTTGCTTTTTCCTCTTAAATATGCTAAACTGTTTGCGTCGTACAATTATATATTTCTGCACATAGTACAACCGGCATCGTTTGTATCCTTTTTATCTACACGATAAAATTGTGCGACAAACCAATTACGGGATACTTGTATGCGGGCATTCCGTAATGGAATGTCCTTATTTTTAATAATGTGCCCCCTTTCGACGCGTGCGCGCCATTGTCTCATGCGTTGCGGGGGACAGCAAGGGGAACCCCCTCCATTGGAGGGGGATCAAGGGGGCGGGCTACTCCCCAAATGTCATGTCGCCCCGTGCGCAGTCTAAGCGCGGCACGCACGCAGTGCGAAGTAGCGTAGTCGAGACATCTCTACCGCTTATAGTAATGTGAGATTTCTCCACTTCGCCTGCGGCTTCGGTCGAAATGACAATAGAACATGCCCCACCCCTCTCCCCCCTCCCACGGAGGGAGTAAGAGTGGCCCAACGGACTGAAGGTAACTCAATTTAAAAAATCAAAAGGAGAAATAGACTTATGAAACATAAATTTTGGGTAGCGCTCTTGGCGGTTTTGGCGACGCTCTGCTTGGCGTTTGGTCTTGCGGGGTGCGGCGAAAAGAGCGATGAAACGGGAAACAACCCGCCCGTTGTGGACCCGAGCGGCGGCGCGGAACATGTCCATAACATGACGAAAATCGAGCAAAAGGAGCCGACTTGCACAGAGGAGGGGACCAAAGAATATTGGCATTGTTCTGGGTGCAACAAAAATTTTGCAGATAAAGACGGCAAAAAAGAAGCGGGGGACCTTACCATCCCAAAGCTCGAACATGCGTTACAAAAGCATGAAGAAAAGGAGCCGACTTGCACCGAGGACGGCAACATTCTCTACTACGAATGCAAAATTTGCCACGGATTGTTCCGCGACGAGGCGGGGAAAGAGCCTACAACCAAAACCGCCGTCATCCAAAGTGCCACGGGACATAGCGCGGAGGAAGAATGGCAACGTGATGAAAGCTCCCATTGGCGCAACTGTGAAGTTTGCGGGCAGAAAGTCTCCGATAGCGTTGTCGCGCACAGCTATGGCGCAGAGTGGGAGACGGACGAAACGTCCCATTGGAAGGAATGCAGTGTTTGCGGGTATGACGATCGATCGACGCATGAATTCGGCGAGGACGGTCTCTGCGGCATCTGTAAACGGAAAGGGTTTTCTATCGGGCTCGAATATACGCTGAATGCGGATGACTTGTCCTATTCGGTAACGGGGATGGGAGACTGCAAGGATACCGATATTATCATTCCCGAAACACACGAGGAAAGGCCCGTGACGGCGATCGGGGACAAAGCATTCTACAAAAACACAACAATCACTTCTGTCACGATTCCAAACAGTGTTGCCACGATCGGACAGTATGTGTTCTATAATTGCAGCAGATTGACTTCAGTCACCATCGGTAGCGGCGTGACCTCGATCGGTGGCGCGACATTCAACGGATGCAAAGGCCTCAAGGAAGCGCATGTTACCGATCTTGCGGCATGGTGTAAAATTTGGTTTGAAAGCGGGACTTCGAATCCGCTTTACCTTGCACATCATCTGTTTATGGACGGGAAAGAAATTACAAAATTAGACATTCCCGACGGCGTGACGGAAATCGGACAGTATGCGTTCTATAATTGCAGCGGGTTGACTTCGGTCAACATCCCCGACAGCGTGACTTTGATCGGATATCGGGCATTCTATGATTGCAGCGGGTTGACTTCGGCCACTATTGGGAGCGGCGTGACGGAGATCGAAGAGTATGCGTTCCGTGGTTGCAGCGGGCTGACTTCGGTCACGATCCCCGACAGCGTGACGGAGATCGGATGGTATGCTTTCCGTGATTGTAGCGGATTGACTTCGGTCAAGATCCCCGACAGCGTGACGGAGATCGAAAATGGTGTGTTCCGTGGTTGTAGCGGGTTGCTTTCAATTACCATTCCCGACAGTGTGACGGAGATTTGCGATAGTGCATTTTTGGGCTGTAGCGGGCTGACTTCAATCGAAATTCCCGACAGCGTAACGGAGATCGGGAATAATGCGTTTTCGGGTTGCAGCGGGTTGACTTCGGTCACGATCGGCAACGGCGTGACTTCGATCGGAAACAGTGTGTTTAATAGGATTAGGGACACGGCAAAAAACCAAAAAATTCTATTAAAACAGTCATTGAGCAGAGCATGAAAGACTTCGGAACAAAACGCCGAGGTCTTTTTTATATCAGCGTTTTTATCGGTCGCCCGCCCACTCCCGCGCTTTGAGTTCAAAGAGTTGGGTGTGTTCCGCGTTCATGAAGTGGATCGCGGAAAGGACGGCAAGCCGAAAATCAAGGCTCTCCGTGTCGCTGTTCGCAAG
>CANQPO010000049.1 GCA_947625695.1 uncultured Clostridia bacterium
TTTTACGCCGAGCGGCGTAGGCGGAATTCACTTCCGCCGTGAAGCGCCGCACGACAAAATATATCACGACGTTTCTTTTTGTTACGATTGCCGCTTCACGTTCGGCGCGCAGCTCGTGGAGCGCCCGAACGCATTCCCGCCTTCGGGGCGGGACAAGCGGCAAGGAAAAGAAACGTGTGAGGAGTGATCATGGTCGATTTTGTTCATTTACATCTGCATACGGAGTACAGTTTGCTCGACGGAGCCGTCAAGGTGGACGAGCTCGTCGAGCACTGCGAAAAAAACGGGATCAACACGGTCGCGGTGACCGATCACGGCAACATGTACGCCTCCCTCTACTTTGCCGAGGAGTGCAAAAAAAGGGGGATCAAGTACATCATCGGCTGTGAATTCTACGTGGTGGACGACATGAAGGTGAAAAACAGTCAGCATGCCGACCACCTCATTCTGCTTGCCAAGAACAAGGCGGGCTACGTCAACCTCGTGCAGATGGACTCCGCCGCCTTTGTGGACGGCTTCTACTACCGCCCGCGCATCGACTATAAAATGCTCAAGGAGCACTCCGAGGGGGTCATCTGCCTCTCCGCCTGCCTCGCGGGGCGGCTCTCCCGCCTCCTCATGGCAGGGGACTACGACGGCGCGAAACAGTTCGTCCTCTCCATGCGCGACATCTACGGCGAGGACTTTTACATAGAGATCCAGAACCACGGCATTCCCGAACAGAGGGAAATTCTGCCGCTCATGGTGCGCCTTTCGGAGGAGACGGGCATTCAGCTCGTCGCCACCAACGACGTCCACTACCTGCACAAAGAGGATTGGGAGATGCAGGACGTCCTCATGTGCATCCAGATGAAAAAGACCCTCGACGATCCCGCCCGCATGAAGATGCAGACGCACGAGTTCTACTTCAAGTCGGGGGACGAGATGGCGGCGCTCTTTCCCACCCTCCCGCAGGCGATCTCCAACACCCGCGTCATCGCCGACAAGGTGTCCGATACCGACACTCCGTTCAACTTGAAATCCGACGGCACGCCCGTCTACGATAAGTCGCTTATACCGCTCTACACGGCGGACGACGGCACTCCCTCGCCCGAATTTTTGACCCGCCTCACGTGGGAACGGCTGCCCAAGCGCTATCCCGTCATCACGGAGGAGATCAAAAAGCGGGTCGAGTACGAGCTCTCCGTCATCATCAAGATGGGCTTTGCCGACTACTTCCTCATCGTGTGGGACTATATAAATTGGTCGCGCGAACACGATATCCCCGTGGGCCCGGGAAGAGGCTCGGGCGTGGGGAGCATCGTCGCCTACTCCATCGGCATTACCAACGTAGACCCCCTGAAATACGACCTGCTCTTCGAGCGGTTTTTGAACCCCGACCGCGTCTCCATGCCCGACTTCGACGTCGATTTCTGTACCGAGCGGAGAGGGGAGACCATCGAATACGTCCGCCGCCGCTATCATCCCGAGAACGTCGCGCAGATCGTCACCTTCGGAACGCTCGCCTCCCGCGCCGTCATCAAGGACGTGGGGAGGGTGATGCGGGTGCCCTATTCGGAGACAGACCGCGTCACCAAGCTCATGGACGGCAAATCGACCATCCGCGAACTTTTGGGGCTCGACATCGAAAAGTACAGAAAGAAGGTCGCCGATACGGAGGGGGACGAGGATAAGCACAGCGAAGCGCTCAAAAAACTTGCCGATCAGGAGGGCAAGCGCAACTCCGAGTTCATCGAAATTTACGAGAGCGACGAAAACTTAAAGCGGGTCATCGACATGGGCTTAAGGCTCGAGGGTATGCCCCGCAACACCTCGATGCATGCGGCGGGCGTCGTCATCTGCCGCAAGCGCATCGCGGACAACGTTCCGCTCTCCCGCAACGACGAGGACATCACCACCCAATTCGACATGAAAGAGGTGGAGTCCATCGGCATGCTCAAGATGGACTTTTTGGCGCTCACCACCCTCACCGACATCAAAAAGACCCTCGATTATATCTACGAGGACTACGGCAAGAGAATCGAGTTCGACCAAAATTGCGACGACGCGGGCGCCTACGCCCTCATCTGCGAGGGGGACACGGACGCCGTGTTCCAGCTTGAACAAGGGGGGATGAAGCGGTTCATGAAACAGCTCCAGCCCAACTGCCTCGAAGATCTCATCGCGGGCATCTCCCTCTACCGCCCGGGGCCCATGGACTTCATTCCCGCCTATCTGAAGAACAGGAACGACCCCCAAAGCATCACCTACCTCACGCCACTTTTGAGGCCCATTCTCGAAAAGACGTATGGGGTCATCATCTATCAGGAACAGGTCATGCAGATCTTCCAGAACCTCGCGGGCTACTCTTTGGGGCAAGCGGACCTTGTGAGAAGGGCGATGGCGAAGAAGCACCTCTCCGAGCTGATGGCGCAGAAGGACAAGTTTATCTACGGCGACGTGGATAAAGTCGTCGGCAAGGACAAGGACGGCAACCCCGTCTACGGCAACATCACGGGCTGCGGCGCGCACGGGATCACCCCCGAGGTCGCCGCCGAGCTCTTCGGCCAGATGGAGAGTTTTGCAAGCTACGCCTTCAACAAGTCGCACGCGGCGGCATACGCCGTCATCGCCTACCAGACGGCATACCTTAAAAAGTACTATCCCAAGGAGTTCCTCGCGGGCGTTCTGAACAACCGCATCACCAAGATCGACGAGATCGCCAAGTACGTGGTGTACATGAAGGAGAAGAACATCGCGGTGTACCCGCCCGACGTCAACCGCTCCAAGGCCTATTTCTCGGTGGAGGGCAACGGCGTGCGGTTCGGGTTGTGCGCCCTCCGCGGCGTGGGCATCGCCGCCATGGAGGAAGTCATCGTCGAGCGCACCGAGCACGGGCAGTTCAAGGATTTTTCCGATTTCCTTATGCGCTGCACCAAGTTTGTCAATAAACGCATGGTGGAGGCGCTCATCTTCGGCGGCGCGTTCGATTCCTTCGGAAAGCACCGTTCGCAGTACAGCGCGGTGTACGAAGACCTCATGAAGCGCATCGCGGGCATGGACAAGCAGAAGAGCGGCGCGCAGATGAGTCTGTTCGGCGACATCATCGAGGAGACGGCGCCCGTCGCCGAATACCCCGACCTTCCCGAGTGGCCCTCCGCCGAACTTCTCTCCCGCGAAAAGGACGTTCTCGGCGTGTACGTCAGCGGCCATCCCTTCCAGCCCTTTGCCAAGCATTTTGCAGGTTGCTCCTTCCACTGCGGCATGCTCGCCGACTACGAGGAGGACGAGGAGACGGGGGACAGGACCTACCACCAGATCAAAAACGGCCAGCCCGCCACGATGGGAGGGCTCATCTCGGCGGTCAAGAAGATCAACACCAAGGGCGGCGCGATCATGGCGTTCGTCACCGTGGAGGACCTCTACGGCAGTATCGACTGCCTCGCCTTCCCCAAAATTTACGAAAAGGCGCGCAGCTTTTTGCGGCAGGACGTCGTCGTCAAAGTGTCGGGAAAGCTCAGCCTCGATCCCGACAAACTGCCCGTCATCGTCCTCGACCGTATCGAGGAATTTGTTGCGGAAGGGGAGGAAAGACCCTCGGCTCCCGTGCAAGAGGAGGAGGGCGAAGTGCTCTGGCTGGACGCCCGCGGGATCTCGGACGAGGAATTTTCCGAGCTTTTGGACACCCTCACGGGGTACGAGGGCAAGACGAAGACAAAAATTTTGCATGGCGGCAAGCGGTACGAATACAGCGTTCACGTCAACCGCGCCTTCCTTGCGGAGCTCAAGACCTTCCTTCCCGAGCCCTGCATAAAACTTTTATGAAAAAAAACGGCAAACCCCTTGATTTTCGCTTTTTTTCTGCTATAATATATTTTGAGGATCACGCAGGAGGATTGAGATTATGAGAAGGATCGGACTTTTGACGAGCGGCGGGGACTCTCCCGGCATGAACGCGGCGATCCGCGCGGTCGTCAGAACTGCGATTTACTACGGAATGGAAGTGTACGGCATCGAGCGCGGCTATGCGGGGCTCATCGAGGACAGGATGATGCCTATGGAAATGCGCTCCGTCTCGGACATCGTTCAGCGGGGCGGCACCAAGCTGAGAACGGCGAGATGCCTTGAAATGCTCACCAAAGAGGGGCAGAAGCAGGCGGTCGCCACCTTGGAAAGAAGGGGGATCGAGGGGCTCGTCGTCATCGGCGGCGACGGAAGTTTCCGCGGCGCGAAGTGCCTCACCGAGGACTACGGCATTCCCACCATCGGCATTCCCGGCACCATCGACAACGACCTCGAATACACCGACTACACCCTCGGGTTCGACACGGCGGTCAACACCTGCAACGACGTCATCAACAAACTGCGCGACACGATGAACAGCCACGAGCGCATCTCCGTCGTCGAAGTCATGGGGCGGCACTGCGGCGACATCGCCCTCTACGTCGGCATCACCTCGGGCGCGGAGATCATCGTCGTTCCCGAGATCGACTACGACATGGACGACATCGTCATGCGCATCAACCGCTCCCGTGCGAACGGCAAGCACTCCAACATCATCGTGGTGGCGGAGGGGGCGTGCAGCGCGGACGAGTTCGCCAAGAAATTGCAGGAAGTCACCACCTACAGCGTGCGCGCGACGACCATCGGGCACATCCAGCGGGGCGGCTCTCCCTCCATGGCGGACAGAATGCTCGCGGCGCAGTTCGGCAACAAGGCGGTGCGGCTCCTCAAAGACGGCATCGGCAACCGCGTCGTCGGCATCCACAAGAACGAGATCATCGACATGGACATCATCGAAGCGGTCTCCATGAAGAAGAAGTTCAACTACGAACTCTACGAGACGCTGCAGATGATCTCCATGTAAATACGAGATTACGAAAGAAGAGCCGCTCGGCTCTTTTTTTGTGCGCGGAAAGAGCCCCGCCAGCACAGGATAGGGGCGAAAAAGGCGGGGGAAATTTTTCAAAAAGACGAAAAAATTTTTTCATACCTATTGAAATCGTCATAAAAAAGTATTATAATAAAAGGGACGGAGAATCCGTTTCGGCGTAGCGGCAGGAAGTAGGAGTCCGCTGCGCAGGGGGAATAGAATGATCTTAACTGTTTGCATGAGCCCGAGTATCGACGTCACCATCGAGCTGGACGCCCTCAACGTGGGGAAGGTGAATATCGTCAGGAACAAGACGCTCTCCTTTACGGGCAAAGCGATCAACGTCGCCATCGGCGTTGCGCGGCTGGGGGCGGAGGCGCACACCACGGGGTTCATGTACAACGAAAACCGCGCCATGTTCGAACACGCGCTGGACATCGAGGGGGTGCCCTTCACCTTTGTGTGGAACAGCGGCCGCGTGCGTGAAAATTACAAGTGCATCGACAAGAAGAGCATGCTCACCGAGATCAACGACGTCGGCGGGCAGGTAGGAGGGGAGAAGCTCGTCGAGCTTCTGCAGATGATCCGAAACCTCTCTTCCCGCGCCGAAGTCACCGTCATTTCGGGCAGCCTTCCCCGCGGCGTGGACGCGAGCTATTACCGCGAACTCTTCCGCGCGGTCGATCCCCGTTCGCAGAAGATCGTGGATACCGAAGGGGAACGCCTCTTCTCCGCGCTCGAGGCGGGGGTGGACCTTGCAAAACCCAATCTCGAAGAGCTCGAAGAGACGCTCGGCAGAGAGTTCAAGGATAAGGACGACATGCTTATGGGCTGCCGCGAACTTTTGGACCGTGGCGCAAAGTGCGTGCTCCTCTCCCTCGGAAAGTACGGCGCCGTCATCACGGACGGCAACAAAAATTACTATTGCAGAAGCATCAACGTGGCGGTCAACTCCACGGTGGGCGCGGGCGACGGCATGGTCGCGGCCGCGGCGGTCCGCATGAAGGAGGGGGCGGACCTTCCCGAAATTCTGCGCGCGGGCGTTGCGGCGGGCACCGCCACCGTCACCACCTTCGGCACCATCTCCTTCACCAAGAGCAAATACGAAGAAATTTATCACAGCTTGACTGTCTCGGAGTTCTGATATGCTTGAAATGTCCACGTTGCGTTCGGATAAAGAGGTAGAGGCGATCATGCGTATGTCCGAGCGCACCATCGAAGCGCTCGGCTTTACCGAACATTCCCGCCGCCACTCTTCCATCGTCAGCAAGTGGTCGGGCGAGCTCTTGCGCGCGCTCGGCAAGGACGAGGAGAGGGTCCGCCTCGCGGAGATCGCGGGGTATCTCCACGACATCGGCAACTGCGCCAACCGGCAGGACCACGCCATCAGCGGCGCCGTGCTTGCCTATTCCATCGTCACCCGCTTGGGGCTCACCCTCGAGCAAGCTACGGAAGTCATGGCGGCGATCGGCAACCACGACGAGCAGTTCGGGCTCCCCGTTTCGGACATCTCCGCCGCGCTCATTCTGGCGGACAAGGCGGACGTGCACAAGAGCCGCGTCAAGAAGAACATCGAGAACGTGCTCCGCGCCAACATCCACGACCGCGTGAACCTCGCCGCCGAACGCTCTTATCTCGAAGCGGACAAAGAAAAGTCCACCATCACCCTCTTCATCGAGATCGACACCTCCATTTGTTCGGTGATGGATTACTTCGAAATTTATTTCGCCCGCATGCGCCTCTGCCGCCGCGCCGCCGAATTTTTGGGCTGCAAGTTCTCCCTCGTCATCAACGGCACGAGTTTGGTATAACGCGTCTCCGCCGTGAAAAAACAGCGCAGTCTGTTTCACACACAATAAATTGAGAATGCGCATACAACCACAAGATATAGTGGTATTCAAAAAAATTTTTTCAAAATCTTGTGCCAAACACTTGACTTTTCAAACCGAATGTAGTATGATAAAAACGTTCCCTTCGCGGGAACGTTTTTTACCGACAAAGAGGGAGAAAGCATGAAGATCATCAAGAGAAACGGCGCAGAAGTCGGCTTCGACGTAGAGAAGATCGTCAACGCCGTGCGCAAGGCAAACAATGAAGTCAGCGAGGACAACCGTCTTTCGGAGGAGCAGATTAATCTCATCGCGGAAAAGGTGACTGCGCTTGTCGGCGATCTCAATCGTGCGGTCAACGTGGAAGAGGTGCAGGATTTCGTCGAGAACCAGATCATGGACCAGAAGGCGTTCGCCGTGGCGCGCAAGTACATCACTTACCGCTACACCCGCGCCCTCATCCGCCGTTCCAACACCACCGACGGGCAGATCCTCAGCCTCATCGAGTGCAACAACGAGGAAGTCAAGCAGGAGAACTCCAACAAGAATCCCACCGTCAATTCGGTGCAGAGGGACTACATGGCAGGGGAAGTCAGCAAGGACATCACCCGCCGCATCCTGCTCCCGCGCGACATCGTGGAGGCGCACGACGAGGGGATCATCCACTTCCACGACGCCGACTACTTTGCCCAGCACATGCACAACTGCGACCTCGTCAATCTTGAGGACATGCTCCAGAACGGCACGGTCATATCGGGGACCTTCATCGAGAAGCCCCATTCTTTCTCCACGGCGTGCAACATCGCGACGCAGATCATCGCGCAGGTCGCCTCCAACCAATACGGCGGGCAGTCCATCTCCCTCACGCACTTGGCGCCCTTTGTGGAAGTCAGCCGCCAAAAGATCCGCGCCGAGGTGCGCGAAGAGCTCGCGGACGTCGGGGTCATGGAGGACACCGTCAACCGCATTGCCGAAAAGCGGCTCCGCGCGGAGATCAAGAAGGGCATCCAAACCATTCAGTATCAGGTCGTCACTCTGCTCACCACCAACGGGCAGGCGCCCTTCGTCACGGTGTTCATGTATCTCGGCGAGGCGAGGAACGAACGCGAGCGCGCCGATCTTGCCATGATCATCGAGGAGACCTTGAACCAGCGCATCGAGGGAGTGAAGAACGAATCGGGCGTATGGGTCACTCCCGCCTTCCCCAAGCTCATCTACGTGCTCGAGGAGGACAACGTGCGCGAGGGGAGCAGGTATTGGTATCTCACCGAACTTGCCGCAAAGTGCACCGCAAAGCGCATGGTGCCCGATTATA
Organism: uncultured Clostridia bacterium; assembly: GCA_947625695.1. GTDB lineage: Bacteria > Bacillota > Clostridia > Christensenellales > Borkfalkiaceae > Gallimonas. The sequence goes on from CANQPO010000049.1 coordinate 7,997, forward strand.
TCTCCGAGAAGAAGATGCTCGAGTTCAAAGTGGACAAGAACGGCGAGGGACATTGCTACACCTGCATGGGCTGCCGCTCCTTCCTCACGCCCTACGTGGACGAGACGGGCAAGCCCAAGTACTACGGCAGATTCAACCAGGGGGTCGTCACCATCAACCTGCCCGACGTCGCGCTCTCTTCGGGCGGCGACATGGAAAAGTTTTGGCAAATTTTCGACGAACGCTTGGAACTTTGCCACCGCGCTCTCATGGAGCGGCATAACCGCCTCAAGGGGACCCTTTCGGACGCCGCGCCCATTTTGTGGCAGTACGGCGCGCTCGCCCGCCTCAAGAAGGGGGAGACCATCGATAAGCTCCTCTACGGCGGCTATTCCACCATTTCGCTCGGCTATGCGGGGCTGTATGAGTGCGTCAAATACATGACGGGCAAGACCCACACCGATCCCTCCGCCAAGCCGTTTGCGCTCTCCGTCATGCAGCACATGAACGACAAATGCAAGGAGTGGAAGAAGATGCACAACATCGACTTCTCCCTCTACGGCACCCCGCTCGAGAGCACGACCTACAAGTTCGCCAAGGCGCTTCAGAAGCGCTTCGGCATCATCGAGGGCGTGACTGACAAAAATTACATCACCAACAGCTATCATGTGCACGTCACCGAGCATATCGACGCCTTCACCAAGCTCAAATTCGAGAGCGAGTTCCAGCAGCTCTCCCCGGGCGGCGCCATCTCCTATGTGGAAGTGCCCAACATGCAGGACAACATTCCCGCCGTGCTCTCCGTCATGCAGTACATTTACGAGAACATCATGTATGCGGAGCTCAACACCAAGAGCGACTATTGTCAGGTGTGCGGCTATGACGGCGAGATACAAATTGTGGAGGACGGCGGCAAACTCTATTGGGAGTGTCCGCACTGCCACAACCGCGACCAGAGCAAGATGAACGTTGCGCGCCGCACCTGCGGATACATCGGCACCCAATATTGGAACCAAGGCCGCACGCAGGAGATCAAGGACCGCGTACTTCACCTGTAAGAGTTCACGCGTTTCTTTTCTCCTTACCCCTTGCCCACCCCTTGAGGGGTGGGTGTCGCGCGCTCTGCGCGTGACGGAAGGGGTGTCGGTCGAAAATAAACGCCGTGAGGAAACTTGCTTGCATACCTTAACTTACTTGTCCTCTTATTTCGTTTCATCGGACAATAAGGCAAAAGGGTTTGCCAAATTGGGTCGCCCACGGCGGAAGTGAATTCCGCCTAAGGCAAGAGATTTGGAACCCCCGCCTCGGGAGGGGGACTAAGGGGGTGGGGGACGCTTGGCGCCCCTGTAGGGGAGCTGTCGAGCGAAGCGAGACTGAGGGGTTTTCGAGAACCCTTTCGGCGCTTACGCGCCACTTTCCCTTTTAGGGACAGCAAGGGGAAGCTGAACATCGTTCTTAAAATTTCACTATGAACTATGCCGAGATCAAACCATATGATATTGCAAACGGAGAGGGAGTGCGTGTCTCCCTCTTTGTTTCGGGTTGCAGGCGGCATTGCAAGGGCTGTTTCAATGCGATTGCGTGGGATTTTTCCTACGGCAAGCCCTTCACCGAAGAGACGCAGGAGTACCTCCTCGAAAAGCTCTCGCCGGACTATATTGCAGGTCTCACGTTGCTCGGCGGCGACCCGTTCGAGCCCGAAAACCAGCGCGCCCTTTTGCCCTTTGTCGAGCGGGTCCGCGCTTTGTTCCCCAAAAAGGACATCTGGTGCTACACTGGCTACACCTATTGCGATGGGGGAATTGCCGAAGAGGAGGTGCAGACGGAGTGCACCAAAAGGCTCGTCTCTCTTCTCGACGTCTTGGTGGACGGAAGGTTCCAAGAGGAGCTCAAGGACATCCGTCTGAAGTTCCGCGGCTCCTCCAACCAGCGCGTGATCGACGTAAAACGCTCAATAGAGGGCGGGAGCATAGTACTACGTCCGACATAGTATTCAAATTAGACGCAGGAAATCCGGAAAAAACGCGGGAAAACCGCGTTTTTGTTTGACAATAGGCGAAATATGTTTATAATAAGGAAAGAAAAAACAGCAAGGAGAAGGCAATGAACAAGATCCAGCTCAGAAGATACGCAAAGCTGCTCGCGAGGACCGGCGTCAACGTCAAAAAGGGGCAGTGGGTGATGGTGACCGCCGAGCTCGACCAGCCCGAATTCGTCGAGATGGTGGTGGAGGAGCTCTACCGCGCAGGCGCAGGCAAAGTCACGGTGGAGTGGTCGCACCAGCCCCTCACCAAATTGAATTATAAGTACATGCGGGAGGACGTTCTCAAAAAGATCGAGAAGTGGGAGCTCGAAAAGCTCGAGCTTCGCAAGAACGAACTTCCCGCCATGCTCTACATCGAGTCGGAGGATCCCGACGGCCTCGCGGGGGTGGACCAAGAGAAATTCACGGCGGTGCGCATGTCCCGCACCAAGGTGGTGAAGCCCTACCGCGACGCCATGGAGAACAAGTACCAGTGGTGCATCGCGGCGGTTCCTTCTAAGGCGTGGGCGAAGAAGGTTTTCCCTGACCTAATGGTAAATACCGCGGTCGAAAAGCTGTGGGACGCCATTTTAGCCGCTTCCCGTGCGGACGGCAGCGACCCCGTGCGCGAGTGGGCGCGTCACAACGACGAGCTCGCCCAGCGGTGCGACTATCTCAACCGCTTAAAGCTCGTCTCCCTCGAATACAAGTCTAAGAACGGCACCGATTTCAAGGTCGGGCTCATTCCCGAGAGCAGTTTCAAGGGCGGCGGCGAGGAGACGATCGGAGGCGCGTACTTCAACCCCAACATTCCGAGCGAGGAAATTTTCATCTCTCCCAAGGCGGGCGAAGCGGAGGGGATCGTGTACTCCACCAAGCCGCTCTCCTATCAAGGGGAGCTCATCGAAGATTTCTCGGTGCGCTTCGAGGGCGGAAAGGTCGTCGAGGTCAAGGCGAAGAAGAACCAGCACCTCCTCGAGAAGATGATATCGATGGACGAGGGGGCGAAGATGCTCGGCGAGTGCGCCCTCATCGCCTACGATTCTCCCATCAACAACGCGGGCATCTTGTTCTACAACACCCTGTTCGACGAAAACGCGAGCTGCCATCTGGCGCTCGGCCGCGGCTTCAATGAGTGCGTGAAGGGGTTTGAGAGCATGACGAACGAGGAAATTCACGCAAAGGGGATCAACGACAGCATGATCCACGTCGATTTCATGATCGGCAGCGAGGATTTGGAGGTCGTCGGCGTCACCAAAAACGGCGACAGGGTGCAGATCTTTAAGGACGGAAATTGGGCATTTTGAGTTCACGCGGCTCTTTTCTCTCTCCACCCTTGCCCACCCCTTGAGGGGTGGGTGTCCCGCGCTCCGCGCGTGACGGAAGGGGTGTCAGTCGAAAATTGCCGCCGTGAGGAAACCTTCCTCCTGCATCAACCGAATTGCCCTCTCATTCGCTCGGCTTGTGCACTAAGCCGTAAGAATGCGGCAAATTGAGTGCGCTACCGCAGGGGAACCCTGCTCCGCGCAGTAATGGAGAACACGCCCCACCCCCCTACCCCCCTCCCACGGAGGGGGCATGTAAGTGGAACCCCCTCATTGGAGGGGGATTAAGGGCGTGGGTACATGGCGCTAAGCGCGTCATTCCGAGCCGTATAAGAATTAACGAAGTGCGAAGCGGCAATTTCCCGAGGGAATCTTGCTACGTTCAAGTACGATTAAAACCACACCCAAAAGTTGCTTTGACTGTACTATCGGCGCACCCTAAAAAGAAAACGCATTACAGGCAACACATCTTAACACAAGGAGTTATTATGATCAAAATAGATATTTTTTCGGGATTTTTGGGCGCGGGAAAGACGACGCTCATCAAAAAACTGCTCAAAGAGGCGTACAGCGGCGAAAAGGTCGTCCTCATTGAAAACGAGTTCGGCGAGATCGGCGTAGACGGCGGGTTTCTCAAGGACGCGGGCGTCGAGATCACCGAGATGAATTCGGGCTGTATCTGCTGTTCGCTCGTCGGCGACTTTGCAAAAGCGCTCAAAGAGGTTGCCGCAAAGTTCTCGCCCGACCGCATCGTCATCGAGCCCTCGGGCGTGGGCAAGCTCTCCGACGTCATCCGCGCCGTCCAGCGCGCGAACGTCCCCGATTCTCAGCTCAACGCCTTCTGCACCGTCGTGGACGCGAAGAAGTGCAAAATGTATTTGAAAAACTTCGGCGAATTCTTCCTCGACCAGGTGGAAAACGCGAGCTGTATCCTGCTCTCGCACACCGCCGACCCCAAAAAGACGGAGGAGGCGCTCGCTCTTCTCAAGGAGCACACGCAGGCGACCGTCGTCACCACCGATTGGGACGCCCTCAAGGGGAGCGACGTCCTCGAGGTCATGGAGCGCAAGGATACCTTAAAGGCAGAGCTTGAGCGTCTCGCCGCAGAAGCGGAGGCGCACCATCACCACCACCACGACGATGATGACGATGATGACGACGAATGCTGCCATCACCATCACCACGATGATGATGACGATGACGAACATGAACATCATCACCATCACCACCACGACGATGATGACGATGACGAACACGAATGCTGCTATCACCATCACCACGACGATGACGAACACGAACATCATCATCACCATCATGCGGACGAAGTGTTCACGAGTTGGGGGGTGGAGACGGCGAAGAAGTTCACAAAAGATGAGCTTTCGGCGGCGCTCTCTGCGCTCGACAGCGGCGAATACGGACAAATTCTGCGCGCAAAGGGAATCGTGGACGGCGAAGAGGGCTGGCTATATTTTGACTATGTCCCCGGGGAAGTTGACGTCCGCGGCGGCGCGCCCGCTGTTACGGGTAGGCTGTGCGTCATCGGCTGCAAGATAGACGAAGAAAAGCTCAAGGAGCTGTTTTTAAAGTAATATGCCCAAGGAAGTGCCTGTCTATCTCTTTCTCGGCTTCTTGGAATCGGGAAAGACAAAATTCATTCAGGAGACGATGGAGGACCCCCGTTTCGATTCGGGGGAGCGCACCCTTCTGCTCGTCTGCGAAGAGGGGGAGGAGGAGTACGATCCCTCCCGCTTCGCCGTGGAAAATTTCGGGGTGGAAGTGGTGGAGGAGAGCGGGCTCACCGTCCAAAACCTCGCCGCGCTTGCCAAAAAGCACGACGTGGAGCGGGTCGTCGTGGAGTGGAACGGCATGCTCACGCTCGACAAATTTTTCGAGGCGATGCCCGACGGTTGGCTCATCGCGCAGGTGATGACCTTCTTCGATTCGAACACCTTCCTCTCCTACAACAAGAACATGCGCCAACTCGTCTTTGACAAGATGCAGTACGCCGACATGGTGGTGTTCAACCGCTTTTCGGACGATTTTTCGCAGGAAGAATTTCACAAGATCGTCCGCGCCGCCTCCCGCCGCCCGGGGATCGTGTACGAATACGTCGGCGGCAGAGCGGTCTACGACGAGATCGTCGATCCGCTCCCTTACGACATCAATGCAAAAGTCATCGAGATCGAGGACCGCGATTACGCCTTTTTCTACCGCGACCTCACCGAGGATATGCAAAAATATGCGGGAAAGATGGTCACCTTCAAGGGCATGGTTGCTGTGGATAAAAAGATGAAGTTCGGCACCATTGTCGTGGGGCGGCACATCATGACCTGCTGCGAGGCAGACATCACGTTCAGCGGGCTGGTCGTAAAGCACGCGAGCAATCTGCCCTTCAAGACCCGCGATTGGGTAAAACTCACCGCGCGCATCGACATTGCATACGATAAAATCTACCGTCAGGAGGGGCCTGTGCTCAAAGCGACGGCGCTCGATTTCTGTCAGCCGCCCGAACAGGAGCTCGCCACCTTCTATTGAGAGAGTTATGCCGCGTAAAAAACTTTCACCATATCTTGTTATATTGCTCGGATTTTTGGGCGTCATCGCCGTGGGAACGGGGCTGCTGCTCCTTCCTTTCTCCACAAAAGAGGGGATATCCTTCGTCGATGCGCTCTTCCTTGCCGCAAGTTCCGTCTGCATCACGGGGCTTGCTACCGTCAACGTCGCAGGGACGTTCACAGGCTTCGGGCAGGCGGTCATCTGCCTCCTCATACAGGTGGGGGGATTGGGCTTTGTCACCATCGGCATGACGGTCATCTCCCTCTTCGGCGGAAAAGCGGGGCTTTCGGGCAAGCGTCTCATCAGCGAAACGCTCGGCTCGAGCGGGAAGCTCAACTACAAGCGCTTCCTCTTCCGCGCCGTGCTCATCACCGCCGTTATGGAGACGCTCGGCTTTCTCATCAACCTCATTGCTTTAAGAAACGATTATTCGGGCGGAAAGCTCGTCTGGCTCTCCCTCTTCCACTCCGTTTCGGCGTTCAACAACGCGGGACTCGACCTCTTTGGCGAAGGCATGCTGCCTTTTTCAAACAACGTGCTGCTCATTCTCAACACCGCCGTTCTCGCCATCGTGGGGGGCTTGGGCTTTATCGTCATCATCGACATTTTGAGTGCAAAACGTTGGAGAAAATTTTCCGTCCACAGCAAAGTGGTGCTCGTCATTACGCCCATTCTGCTTGTGAGCGGCACCTTCCTCCTCTGGTTTTCTGAGTGGGGGAAGATCGACTTTCTCAATGCCTTCTTTATGAGCGCAATGTCGCGGACCTGCGGCTTTGCCACGCAGAATTTGGGGGGGTGGAAGAGCTCTTCCCTCTGCATCATCAACATTCTGATGTTCATCGGCGCAGGACCCGTTTCAACGGGCGGCGGCATCAAATGTACCACCTTTTTCGTCTTTTTGGCGGGGCTGCTTGCCATGCTCCGCGGAAAGCCGACCATCGTCTTTCACCGTGAAATTTCCCGCGAAACGCTCACCTACGCCATGTTCGTGGCGACGGTGGCAACCATCTACGCCGTTCTGACGGGCACCCTCGTCTCGGTATTCGACCCCGATCTGTCCCTTGCGTTCATCTTTACGGAGACCATTTCCGCGCTTGCAAACGTGGGGCTCTCGGCGGGGATCACGCCAATGCTCTCCACGGGGAGCAAACTTCTGCTCTGCCTTGCGATGTATCTCGGCAGGATCGGGTTCATGACCGCTCTTCTCGTCTTTAAGCGGCGCTGGAACAGAGGACAGGACGAGAGCGTCCGCTACGTACAGGCGGACATCGTCATCGGATAAACAAACGCACCACACAAGGAGCCATTATGAATAAAGATTTTGCAATCATCGGTTTGGGCGCCTTCGGGCGCAGACTTTGCAGGGAGCTCGTCGAGCAGGGCGCGGAGGTCATTGCGATCGACCGCGACGAGGAGCGCGTCAACGAAGTGGCGGAGTTCGTCACCTTTGCCTACTGCTGCGATTGCACCAAGCGGAGCGCGCTTGAACAGCTTCACTTAAGCGAAGTGGACCGCGTGATCGTGGCGATCGGCGACAAGCTCGAATCGCTCATTCTCACCATTATTTTACTGAAGGAACTCGGGGTCGAGCGG
>CANQPO010000050.1 GCA_947625695.1 uncultured Clostridia bacterium
AATCAAGAATTTCTACCGTTTTGCCGCGCAGAACCCGCACATCAATCTTCACGACGGCTGTCAAATCATTCTCGCCTATCCGAGCGCGAGCGTTTGCTATTCCTATCAAGATTGGAATGAACTCGGTCGGCGTGTAGCGCGCGGAAGTCAAGGTATTCCCTATATCGACTTAGACGGTGAAAAATGCTATGTCTTTGACGCGACAAGCACGCATGGCGAGAGCTATCGAAGATTGTTTCTTCCGATGAAACATCTCTTGCAGGGGCTTGACGAGCTGAACGGCTCGGACGACGCGGGCGACGGTCAAACCGACTATGAAAAGATCGTTCGCGGAGTCGAAAAGTATCTGTCCGAGAACAATTATCTGACGGGCAACGCAGAGCGTGACGCACTGTTTACGGAGGGTGTTTCGTACTCTCTCTATTGCAAGACGGGCTTCCCGAAAAACATTGGGATAAAGCTCCACGGCTTGCCCTATTCATTGCAGGAGAACTCGGAATTTTTCAAGGAAGTCTATATTACGACTTCCCTTGTGGAACAAGAAATCGAGGACGCATACCAACGCCGGGCAAAGGAAGTGAAGATCGTCAACGACGCGGACGAACCGTCCGTGTCCGACGAAGTTTTTGACAAAGAAGTCCACGAAGAAGAAGCGGAGCAAAATGGCGCGGCGGCAGACGACGAGCAGATAGCCCACGAAGAAGAAGCGGGGCGCGAAGAACCTGTTCATGTTGAAGTCACGAACGCCGTTCCAAGCAATTATAAAGGCTATTTGGCACTCTTTCGTCGGCTTGAAACAGGCAGTCCGAACGCTTGTGAAGTGTATCTCGGGAAAGCGGAAAACTATGACAAAAGCGGCAGTTACGACAACACGGATAAGTCGCTCGTATTCCTCTCGAACAATCCGAATATTTTTGACTTTCTTTACGGGAAAGGCTGGGTCAAAACCCAACAGGAAATGTTTGAGATGGGATACTTTTCCGAACAGGACTATAAAGAGTTTTACGAGCTTGAAAACGGCGTTCTGAAAGACCTCGAAAAGGTACAAGAGCTTAAATTTGGGACGAACGAGGACGGCGGTTTGCCCTTCTCCTATCCGAATTGGCAAGGGAAAGAGCGAATCGTCGAACAGACGGCGACCCCTGCCGAACATGAGGAAAAGCCGAAGCCGTCCACCGATGAAGAAATCGCAATCATATCGCAACCACAAGTAGAGCCGCATTATAAGGTATATGCAAGCGTTCAAGAGGCATACCCGAACGCAGTTGTTTTTCAACGTCGGGGCGACTTCTATGAGGTCATGGGCGACAAAGCAATCATGCTTGCCGATGAGTTGAATTTGACGTTGACAAGCCGTGATGTCGGACTCGAAGAGCGCGTGCCAATGGTCGGCGTTCCCTATCATGTCGCAGAAAACTACATTAACAAAGTTCTCGAAAAACACACGGTCGCTATCATGGAGGAAGGCGAAAATGTCAAAGTAAGACAGCCGAAGGTCGGCGAAATGCCCTCTATTGCAGTGCAAAATGCTGACGAGCCTAACCCATTTGACGATGACGACGAAGAAGAACAACCCGATTATGTCGGCGATATTGACACACGTTTTCCTATCAAAGACGACTATGACGAAGATGATGTTCCGCAAGCCGATGAAGAAGAGGCGTTAGCCGAGTATTACGCCGAGCTTGAAACCGAACAGGAGGAGTCGGAGCGAGAAAAGACAAATACCAAAGGCGGGCGGCGAGATAAAAAAGCAAAAGGCAAAGAGCCGAGCCCGCAAATATCTCTTTTCGACCTCGTTGACGGCGGCGAAAACAAGCCGCACGAGCCTATCCCCAATGTGGACAGTAAAATCAAACCCGAATTGCAGGATACACCGCGTGAGCGGCTCATTCGGCAAGTCATCATGTCCGCGTCGGTCGAACGCAAACGCCGACTTATCGAAGCGAGACAGAAGGCGCGGTATCCGTTCGATTTTGCGGGGGCGGTTTTCTCGGAATATAAAAACAGCAATATAAACGAAGTCGATTTTCGGGCGCAGTTCGATCCGCGCGGAGTTTTTCTCACAAGGTATGACGAGGACGGGAACACCGAGTTTCAAACGAGCATAAGTTTTGAGGAGTTCGCGGACAGGATAGATACCTATATTGAAAAAGGCGAGTATTTCACCCTTGACGACGAAGAAGATGAAGAATGGGACAACGCGATAAAAAGCGGCGCAATGCGCCCCATTGAAAAATCCGCAGAAGAAATTCGGGCATCGGACAGCATAAAGATCGGCGACAAGTTTATCTATCGCGGCAAGACAGTAACCGTTACGGGCTTGCAGGGTATCTACCCCGATGAAGTAGTTTGCTCTTATCAAGAAAGCACGGGAAACACATCTTACACCGTGACAAAGAATGTTGACAAGAACGACTTGCTCCAAAACGGCGTAAAACTTCGTGAAATCGTCATCGACCTTACCCCGAAAGCGAAGGAAGAACCCCGCGACCATGAGGCAAAGCATACCGACTTGGACAAAATCGGTTTTGACCAAACGGAGCTTGGCGGCGCGAAAACGCGCTTCCGAAACAATGTGACGGCAATCAAGCTCGTCAACAGACTCTATGCGGAGCGGCGGAATCCGTCCGACGAGGAAAGAAAGGCACTCGCAAAATTTGTCGGTTGGGGCGGCTTGTCGCAGGCATTTGACGAGCGCAAGGAAGATTGGGGGAAAGAGTATGCCGAATTGAAGGCATTGCTATCTCCCGAGGACTATGAGCTTGCCAAAGGAAGCACGCTCAACGCGCACTATACGTCCAAAGTAGTCATAGACGGGATATATCATGCTCTTGACCGTTTCGGAGTTAAAGGGAATAACCGCATTCTTGAACCCGCTATGGGTACGGGCAATTTCTTCGGTTTTATGCCGCAGGGCATTGCCGAGGGCGCAAAGCTGTACGGCGTGGAGCTTGACCCTATCACGGGGAAGATCGCGTCGAACCTCTATCCCGACGCGAACATTCAAATCAAAGGTTACGAGAACACGACTTTCCCAAACGACCGTTTTGACGTTGTAGTCGGGAATGTCCCGTTTGGCGGCTATACGGTCTATGACAGCGAATACGCACGTCACAATTTCTATATCCACGACTTCTTCCTTGCCAAGAGCATTGACAAGTTGAAGAAGGGCGGCGTAATGGCAGTTATCACGAGCAAGGGAACAATGGACAAGCTGAACGGCAACGTCCGAAAATACCTTGCGGACCGCGCAGAACTTCTCGGGGCAATCAGATTGCCGAACAATGCTTTCAAGCAAAATGCGGGAACGGAAGTCGTCTCGGACATTCTCTTTTTCCGCAAGCGCGATGAGAAAATCAATGCAACGCCCGACAACACGGAGTGGCTGACGACAGGCACGACCGAGGACGGTTTTACGGTCAACTCGTACTATATCAACCACCCCGAAATGGTGCTTGGTACGTTTGCGCAGGAGAAGGGACTGTACGGCTCGGAAGATATAACGGTGAACTCGGACGGGCGCGATCTTTCGCTTGCTTTGAATGAGGCAATCGAACATCTTCCCAAAGACTTTTTCGTAAACCACGAAGAAGTCACCGAGGACGAAGAAACGGAAGTCGAAACGGACTATAACGTAAAGCCGCTTTGCTACAAGGCGGTAGACGGAAAACTGTATATGCGGCTCGGGGACGCAATGGTCGAACAACCAATACCCAAATACCCCAAAGACGCTTACGAGCGCATTTCCGCGATGATACAGCTCCGAGACGAACTCCACCATGTTCTTGATGTGCAAATCAAGGGCTGTTCCGATGACGTACTGAAAGACGAACAGCGGAAGCTCAACGCAAATTACGACCGCTTTGTCCGTAGGTACGGCAATCTGAACAACGGCACGAACACGCGGCTATTCAAAGATGACGGCGACAGCTCGCTTCTTTTCTCCTGTGAGGACATTGACGAGGAGACGAGAAAAATCACAAAAGCGGACATCTTCTCAAAGCGTACCATTCGCCCCTACACCGTTGTTACCTCAACGGACGATTGCTTTGAGGCGTTGCAGATAAGCAAAAACGAGCGCGGTTGCGTGGATATTTCCTATATTGAGGAGCTTACGCGCAAGGACTATGATACCGTGCTGTCCGAGCTTGGAGAAACTGTTTTCCGCGACCCCGAAAAGGTAAAAGACGGAGACAAATATTCGGGCTTTGTGGCATCGGAAGAATACCTCTCGGGGCAGGTCAAAAGGAAACTCAAAATTGCCGAGCAGTACGCGGCGCAATATCCCGACAAACGGTATGACGTAAATGTCAAAGCCTTAAAAGAGGTACAACCTGTCCCCATAAAGGCAAGCGAGATTTCCGTTCGCCTCGGGGCAAGTTGGGTCGGCTCAGAATATTATAAGCAGTTTTTCTGTGAAATGCTGAATGTGCCTAAGTGGATGCGAGATTACGTTTCGCTCTATTATAACCCTCACGATTCGAGTTGGCGGGCAGACCAAACGCAACAGGTAAAAGAAAACACAAAAATGCGGCAGAAAAGCGTGTTCGGTACAAAGCGTGTGTCGGCGACGAGGCTCTTTGAGGACTGTCTGAATTTACGGACGACCACCGTCTATGACTTAGTAGAGGACGAGAAGGGAAACGAGAAGCGCGTCGTAAACCAAGCTGAAACAATCGCCGCGCGGGAGAAACAGAACCAAATCAAGGAGCTTTTCAAAAAGTGGATATTCAACGACCCGCACAGGCGTGAAGATCTGGAAGAAAAGTATAACAACACGTTCAATCAGATACGTCTGCCGACTTACGACGGAAGTTATCTGCGTTTCCCCGAAATGAACCCGACAATCAAGCTCCGACCACATCAAGTAAACGCCATTCACCGAACGATCGTGAGCGATGAAAGCACGCTCTTACACCACGTTGTCGGGAGCGGAAAGACCTACACCATGATAGGCACGGCGATGAAACTCCGACAATACGGACTTGCCAAAAAGCCTCTTTTTGCCGTTCCGAACCACTTGACGGAGCAATGGGCGGCAGAGTGGCGAAAGCTCTACCCCAACGCGAAAATTCTTGTTGCACGAAAAGAAGATTTAGACAAGGAGAACCGCGAAAAGTTTGTTTCAAAGGTGGCTATGGGCGATTGGGACGCAGTAATCATGGCGCAAAGCTCGTTCGCAAAGATACCCGTCTCCAAAGCGCGGCAAATCGCAAAGCTCAAACAAGAGCTTGCCGCCGTGGAAGAAACAATCAAAAACCGCGACGCGAAAAACCCAATGGAGAGCGGCTCGGTCAAGAACCTCGAACGTATCAAAAAGAGCCGTGAAGCCACGCTGAAAAAGCTCATGGACGACACCAAGAAAGACGGCGTTCTGATTTTTGAAAACCTCGGCGTGGACTACCTGTTTATCGACGAGGCGCACTACTACAAGAACTTGTTCCTCTATACCAAGATGAACAACGTGGCGGGGATCTCCGCAACGGCGAGCCAACGCGCGAGCGACTTGAAGCTCAAATGCGAATACATCCAAGAACTCCACGGAAGTGACAAGGGCATAGTATTTGCGACGGGAACGCCTATCTCAAACAGCATGACCGAGATGTTCACTATGCAGAGCTACTTGCAGCCGAGCGTATTGAAGAACCTTGGGATAGACCTCTTTGATAATTGGGCGGCAGACTTCGGGGAGACAGTCACGGCTATGGAGCTTGCCCCGAGCGGGCGAGGCTACACAAACAGGACGCGCTTTGCAAAGTTTGTCAATCTGCCCGAACTTCTCTCTTTCTATCGGAGCTTTGCCGACGTGCAGACCGCAGACATGGTGCGTCTTAACGTTCCCGAGGCAGAAAAGGTGACAGTCAATTTGCAACCGAGCGACACGATAATTGAACTAGCAGAGGAAATTGCAGACCGCGCCGCGCTTATTCATGACGGTCGCGTTGACCCTACCGAGGACAACATGCTCAAAGTGACTACCGACGGGAAGAAACTTGCATTAGACCCCCGTTGCTTTGAGCCTACCGCAAAGGACGAGGAAGGAAACAAACTCAACAGGTGTGCGGACAATGTAGCCGAAATATGGCGGGATACCGCCGAGACAAAAGGAACGCAAATCGTCTTTTGCGACCTCTCTACACCGTCGAAGAAATTCGAGGAATACGAGCAGGGCAAGGACTTTGACGCTTATAACGAGCTGAAAAGCAAGCTCGTGGAGCGCGGCGTTCCCGCAGAAGAGATCGCTTATATCCATGAGGCAAAGACGGACGAGCAGAAACAAGCTCTTTTCGATAATGTCAACAGCGGAGCAATCCGCGTTCTCGTCGGCAGTACGGAAAAGTGCGGGGCGGGAACGAACGTGCAGAAAAGACTTTATGCGCTCCACCACCTTGACGCGCCGTACCGTCCGAGCGACTTGGAACAGCGCGAAGGGCGCATTGTCCGACAGGGAAACACGAACAAAAAGGTCAAGATTTTCACCTATGTCACCGAGCGGACTTTTGACAGCTACTCCTATCAAATTCTCGAAAACAAGCAACGCTTTATTTCGCAAATCAACCGCGGAGAAGTGACTGTTCGGGAAGCCGAGGATATAGACGAGACGACTATGAGCTATGCCAAAATCAAAGCTATCACGGCGGCGAACCCGAAAATAAGGGAAAAAATGGAAGTAGATTCGGCGATAAGCGAACTTCGTGTGTTGGAGGGTCAATATCGGCGAAACCTCTATGAACTTCAAGACCAAGTACTGAAAGTGATCCCCGAGGAAATACGCAGACAAGAGCTTTATATTGAGCGTTTGCGCGAGGACGAGAAGCGTATCAAAACACAGTATTCTCCCGAGACGTTCTCGATCAACGTAAACGGAAAAGTTTACACAGACCGAAAAGAAGGCGGGAAAGCCTTGACGGAAGCTCTCTATACAAGTCTACCCGACAAGCCCGTTGCGGAGTTTTGCGGTTTCAAAATAAGCATAGACCCCATGCCCATTTTTGGCACAGAACGGACTGTAACGCTTGCGGGGAGCGGGCAATACACCATGTCGATTAGCGACAGCGCGGTCGGCAACCTCTCTCGTCTTGACAATTTCATAACGGGATTTTCAGAGCGAGTGCCGAAAGCCGAGAACAAGCTAAGCACCCTCCAAACGTCCTTGCAAGACGCGAAAGAGCAAATGGAAAAGCCGTTTGAGCATGAAGCTCGGCTTATGGAACTCATCAACAGGCAATCACAGCTCAACGCGGAATTGAACCTCGACAAGACGGAAGAATCGGCTATTATCGGCGAAGAAGAAGCGGACGACGACGACACATACAAAGGCTTGCCGCCGACACTTGAAAAAGAAGCAAAGGAGATGAATTTTATCGAACAAGACAACACCGAGACTTCGGAACAGAAACAGGATTTCAAAAAAGTCACAAAGCAAGGCTATGAAGTGCTGCGCACCTATACGTATGGGGGCAGAAACTATATCATCGCCCAACGTGCCGATGACTTCATCATCGGACTTGGCTATGACCCTACAACGGGAACATGGGCGCAAGGCATTTATGACTTTAAGAGTATGAGTTCGGCAAACGACGCCTTGATGAAAGAATTGGGCGAACGTGGAATATGGCGTGACGAGCCGATTTATCTCAAAACGAGCGAGTATGCTTTCCAAAACGGAGAGCGGGAGCAGTACCGAGAATCTCACATGGCAAGCATGGCGTGTTCGAGGACATTGGGACAAGAGATCGACAAGAATTTCGACGGTTATCGCTTGAACACGGACTTCTTGGAAACCGTGATTAAAAATTACGGACTTGAACGAGTTTCGTATGTCATTGCAACGACAGTTGCCGAGGCGGAGCATGACGGTCGTTATTCTGCCGCGAATAAGGAATGGGCGAGAAACATACCTCGTTCGGAAGATACCGAAGAACGTTGGAGCGTTGCGCTCTCCAATCACCCCGCCATTTTGAATGGCGTTACGGACATTATCAAACAAAAAATCAAAGAAAGAGAAAAGGAGGAAAAAATGGAAAAGAGCTATTTGATCGTGACAGTCAGCGAGAGCGCGGAGACGTACCGAGGGAACGGCTGTTCGTTCTTCAAAATGCCCAAAGACGTTCCCAAGTACAAAGGATATACCTATAAGGTGTTCCACGACAAAATGACCGAGGCATACCCTTCGGGCGAACAGGGAGAAATGGTATATGACATTACTTTCCCCGAGGGCGCGACGGTAACGCTTTCCAACAAGCAGGGAGACGAAATCAAACTTCCCATAAAGGACTTTGCGAAGCTCGTAGCGGACAAAACCGAAGAACAATACAAATCAAAACCCGTCGTCATGGAACTTCCCGCCGAGGCAGTCATCGACAACTATGAAAAATCTGTCCATTTCCGTATGCCGAATGATACGCAGTATAAAGGTCAGAGCTTCTTCCTGCCCAATTCCATGCTCGAGGAGGACGGCAGTAAAGATGACGGCAGTCTGATTGCCACCATTCCCGAGGACTTCCAAATTAACGTCAAAAAGAATAAGGCAGACACCCCCGTCGCCCTGTCCCCGAACGATCTTGCGGCACTTTTCAAAGGAAAAACCGCCGAGAGCTTTGCGTATGAGCCGACTCCGTTGGAAGATTATCGGGAACAGCAAGAAAGCACGGATTCTTGGGCAAAGGTAGAGGTGAGCGAAAAGGCAATCATCAGAAAGTACCCGCAATATAATTCCGTCTTTTTGAAAATGCCCAAGGGCGAATACGAGGGATACACCTATTTCTTCCCCGACAAGCTCTTGGAAGAAAAAGACGGGAAGCTCATCATGAGTATTCCCTCAGACTATGCGCTCAACATCAAAAATCTTCTCAATAAGGACGAGAAAGAGTTGGGCGCGGAAGAAATTTTTGACGCGCTCAACGGCAAGACAGACGAGGACTATGCCTCGGGCTACCGCCAGCCGAGCGAAGAAGCGAAGAAACAGTTTGAAAAGGTGGAACGCAACCTTCGGGGAAACGTCCCCAAAGAAATGCTTGACCGACCGAATTGGGTCGTCGTGCGCACAAAGGAAAACGAGGACACACACAGGCTCGACAAATTTCTGATAGACGTGCATACAGGCAAGTTTGCAAAAAGCAACGAACCCGAGACGTGGACGGACTTCGACACGGCTTGTGAGTATGCAAAAGAGAATGGCGGCGTTGCGCTTGCATATGCGCTTGACGGCAAAGACAAGGTTGCCTGCATCGACCTCGACGGTTGTCTTGATGATAACGGAAACCCCTCAAAGTTGGCGCAAGACCTTTTAAGTAAATGCGAAACGACCTATATCGAACGTTCCGTAAGCGGGAAAGGACTTCACTTCTTCGGCAAGACGGACGGCATCGACGTCCGCGCGTTTTCCAAAGAGGGAGACTTGGAGTTTTACCAAAGCGGGCATTTCATGACCATGACGGGCGACGTTGTGGACGGGAATGATCTCATGGACTTTGACAAGAGCGAAGTAAAGCCGCTTCTTGAACAGAAATGCGGCAAACAAGTCAAATGGGAGAATTTCGGGAAAGGCGAGGCGGGCTTGTCCTCTCTCGACGACCAACAGGTTTTGAAGCGGGCAATGGACGCGAAGAACGGCAAAACGTTCAAGGCGTACTATGAAGGATACGACCTCAAAAACAACCATTCCAACAGCGACATGGCGTTCATGAATTTGCTTGCGTTCTGGTGCGGACATGACAAAGACCAAATGCTGCGCATCTTTGCTACGAGCGGACTGTACCGTCCCGACAAGCCGAACAGCTACTACGAATACACTGCGCTCAAAGCCGTAAAAGGTACGCCGACCTATACCCCGCCCCAAGCAAGCAACTCCGCGCCGAAGCCGAAAGGAAATGCGGGCAACACAAAAGCGTGAGGTGAACCATGAGAAGAAGAAAGCATGAGCCGTTTGAAATCCTCATTCCGCACGGGTACGAGATCGAGGATATACTCGACACGGACGACGACTTTGATGAACCCCCCATTAAAACAGAGGAGGTAAAATTACGCTTTGAGTGAAGAAGCAACGAACAACGAGGTCTATGAGAAACTGACCCCGCAGAGAAAATTCATCTATGACAAGCTCGTCTCTTTTTTTGAAAAGGGCGCAGATTGGCGGCAGGGCTGGTCATCGCTCGAAGCACCCGTCAATGCCGCAACGGGAACGCGCTATAAAGGGAACAATTTCATGTCCCTCATCATCACCGCTATGGATCGCGGCTACACAGATAACCGTTGGCTGACGTACAAGCAGATGAAGGACAAAGATTGGGACTTCAAAACCGATGCCGAGGGAAATTCCCTCGGCAGAGGCGCGGGCGTTACGATTGAGTATTATACGCTGTTTGATAAAGAGGAGCAGAAACCCTTTGATAGGAGCGTACTCATTGGCATGGACGAGGACGAACGGCATGACTATCTGAAAAACAACGTTCGCGTCATGAGAAAATTCTACCGCGTTTTCAACGGAGACATCATCGACGGTATCCCCGAGAAAAAGCCGAAAGAACATGACGAGAGCGGCTACAACAAGCGCGCCGAAAACATCATTGCACAATGGAGCGAAACGGAATCCCCAATCGTCTACGGCGGGCGCAGCGCATTTTACCGTCGTCCGACCGACACAATTCATTTGCCCGTGCGTGACGACTTCGTGGACTTGCAGGAATTTTACAGTACGGCACTTCATGAAATCGGGCATTCGACGGGACATGAAAAACGGCTCAACCGACCTCATTCCAAATTCGGTTCGGCGGAATACGCCGAAGAAGAATTACGCGCCGAGCTTGCCTCCGTGTTCTTGGAACAGGACTTGGGCGTAAGCGTTGAGGACAACCACCTCGAAAACAACAGCGCATACATAAAGATGTGGCTTTCCGCCATCAAATCCGACCCGAACGTCCTGTTCAAAGCAATCGCCGACGCGGACAAAATCGCAGGATATGTCATGCAAAAAGAGCCACTGAAAGCCATGAGCATTGAGGAAGCCGAGAAAGACGCGGGCGAGGA
This sequence comes from uncultured Clostridia bacterium, assembly GCA_947625695.1. Classification (GTDB taxonomy): domain Bacteria; phylum Bacillota; class Clostridia; order Christensenellales; family Borkfalkiaceae; genus Gallimonas. The sequence continues at coordinate 11,032 of CANQPO010000050.1, forward strand.
CAATTCCGAGCGCGAAAGGCGGCTTGCCGAAATACGGGAAAAACCGTCCGAAGAATATATTCTTCCGAGCGAAATCGCGGCAAAAGCAATGCCCCGTTCCTCCCCCGTGGATATGTCGGCAAGAGGCATTGACAGCTTGAAAAGGTTGGACGACAGAGCCGTCGTGGAGAAAGCAATGGACGGGAAATACGGCACATCTTTTTCGACGCTTTACAGCGGCGGCGCACTTGTCGGGGACGAGACGCTTGACGAAAGCTCTCTTTTGAAACGGCTTGCGGTCTATACCTCGGACAAAGAACAGCTACTCCGCATTCTCAAATCCTCGGGGCAATACCGAGACGAAAAGCCGAACAGCCACTATGAACGCCTCATCAAAAATGCGTTGGACGAGGTGAGCCAAATGCGGCAAGGAAATGAATTACAACCCGCGATCTCTCCCGTCAAGAAAGGTCATGTCGGGGCAAATGCAAAGTGACGCGCCGCGTGAAAATATAAACCGCGCGGAGCAGAATATCATCAAAATCAAAAAGGAGAATTTCAAAATGAGGAACAACAAAAACAATAAATATTTCAAGGTGACAAAGCTCTATCACAAAGCGATGACCGCCATGAGCGACAAGCAGGCGGGCGAATTTATCAAGGCACTCTCTACCTATGTTTTCACCGAGGAGACACCCAAAGTGACCGACCCGTTTGTCTATGGACTTCTCGTGTTTGCGAAGAAAGACATTGACACCGCGATGAAGAACAGAGAGAACGGACGGCTCGGCGCACTCGCGCTCGCCCGCAAGAAACAGGAGCAACAGGACGAGGCGATCTGTGACTGTCCCGTGGACTGTATCCTCATGGAGGAGATGTTCGAGGACTTGATAAAAGACATCAAAAATCACCTCCAAACGGCAGCACAACCCGACGGGGAAAGTAGGAAAAACGCGGGACACACCCAAGCAGGATAAAGAAAGTGGGAAAACCCACTTTCGAGCCGCTCCCCTACGGTCGCGGGGACAAGCGGGAAACCCGCTTTCCGAGGGGGCAAAAAAAGGAAAGGAAATCATGAAGAAAGAAACAGAAAAGTGCATTGACCGCCATGTCAGAATTACCGATATGGCAAAAGCGGAACAAATCGACCGCATAATGAAACTGCTTGACTTCAAGAGTTTCAACGAATTTTTCAACGAGTTTTTGCGCGTGTCTCTGTCCGACTTCTACAACAAGATGTGCGGCGGGAACGTGGAACTGCCGAAAGACAGCGCGGAAGAAATGAAGGAACTTGCGCACGAAAACAATGAGGACGCGGCGTTCTATGGATTGCTTGTCAGACTTCTGAAAGAAATCGTCTTGAACGTCACGATCAACAAATCAATGCTCTCCTCACTGTTCAATGCGAAAGAGCTTGAATACAACGGCTACGCCGTCCCCGGGAAGAAGTTTTTGCAGGGCGCGTTTAGCGACACGCCCGAATACCTTGAAAGCTATGAAACGCGCGGACTGAAAAATATGCGGAGGTGAGTTTTATCGGAAATCAACCTGTAATTCTCAATATCCAATATACGCCCTACACTCTCCCGAAGTCGGCGACGAGCGTGGAGAGAGCGGCACACGCAGAGACGCGGGCATTCTACGACATGACGGGCGACAAGAACTTTTACAACTATATCACCACCGAGGGAAAGCGCACGGGGAACGAGGAGAAACCGTTTACCGCTTTTGAGTACCTACAAAAAAGCACAGGCGTTTTCAACGACACGGGAATGCTCGACGAGAAGAAAGTCGCGGAAATGAAAGCGCGGCTCAAAAAGAACAAAGGAAACATTTGGCATGGCTTTATCTCTTTGAGTGAGGAAGAATCGTATAAAATCGACTCCCCCGAGAAGTGCATCGCTCTTGTCAAGCGAACGTTTCCGTCTTTCTTGGACGACGCGAAATTTCACCGTGACAACATCGACCTCATGTGCGCCCTGCACATGGACAAACCACATCATCTTCACATTCACTTTGTCATGTGGGAGAAAGAGCCGAAGTACAAAGGCAAGGACGGAACGCTCCATTACCGCCGAAAAGGAAAGATAGAGAAAAAGGCAATCGACAATTTCTTTGTGCGGCTCGGTTTGTATTTGAGCGAAAAAAAGGACAGGCTCTATAAATCCCGCAACGAGGCAATGAAAGAACTTCGGAAGATGACGAACGTCACGGTGGCAATGAATAGCTGTGAGATCATCAAAAAAGAAATCCTCGCTCTCGGAAAAGAATTGCCGAAAGACGGACGGCTCTCGTATGGGAGCGAGGACATGAAACCTTACCGCGAAAGGGTGGATAAAATAGTGCAAATGCTTTTGCTCTATGACGGGCGGGCGCGGAAGGCAGACAAGAAATTTTTTATAGCTCTCGAACAGCGGAAACGGGAAATCGAAAACATCTGCGGGGAAAAGGTTTTCGCCTATTCCAACCAAGGAATCGGCGCGGAAGCCATAGAAAAAGACCTGCCGAAGTATCATAACCGAATCGACTTGAAAAATATCAGCGTGATAGAACAAATCGAAGCGGACTATAAACGACGACAGGGAAATCTCGTTCTGAACCTTGCACAATTTGTAAAACCCGAAATCTATGAGGGGCGAAAGATAATGACCGCCAACGACAAGCGGCTCAAACGAATGCTCGGCGTTTCCCGACGTATCGTCAATTCGTCTTTCAAGAAGTTTCTGTCCACGTTCGGACAGAAATGCGAAGAATACGAGCGGGAAAGCTCCAACCGCTTGCGTGAAATCGAAGAAGAAATCGAAAGAGAGCGCAAAAAGAAAAACAAACAAAATGACGGAGGAAGTGACAAAGATTGAATAGAGAAGAAGCATACAAGCACAAAAAGCAGAGAGTATCTTTTAAGACTACGCTTGCGGTATGGCTGTTTCTGTTCGTATTCATCGGCGTTCTCGTCGCATTTCTGTTTGCGCTGTTCGGCGCAGACTTCGGCGGGATCTTCGGGAACAGCAACTACTATTTGACGGTCGGCGTGGTAAACGGATTGCTCCTTGTCGCCTATCTGTTCATGTATCGGATAGACGCGCAGAACATCGCCATGAAAGAAAACGACCTCGAAGATACAGAGTGGCTCACAACAAAAAAGCTCCGCAAAATGAAAGAGTTTACCGTGACGACTTGGGACGGCGTGAAAAACCGCGACGACGAAATTGTAATCGGCGCGGAGAAGAAGAAAAACGGCGTGGAAATTCTCTCGACAAGTCAGCTCCATGCGCTTATCGTCGGCACGACGGGTAGCGGCAAGACGACGGGTTTCGTCGATCAAAACATCGCTATCCTCGGACGAAGCAAAGGAAAGCCATGTTTAATCATTGCGGACCCCAAAAAAGAGCTTTACGAGAAACACGCCAAAATGCTCGAAAAAGAGGGCTATAAAATCTCCGTCCTCGATCTCCGAGAACCGTATTCATCGGCACGGTGGAATCCTATGAACGTACTCATAAGGCGTATTCGCATGGTGAAGGAAATGGAGCAGAACTTTGAACAGCGCGACGGAAAGTATTACGCAGGCGGCGAGAAATTTCTCTCCAACAGCGACGCGCTCACGCGGATACAGGAGCTTAAAGATGAAATCTATGAGAATGCCCAAGACCTTGTTTATACGCTCTGCCCCGTACAGAACAAAGACCAACCGACTTGGGAAGAAGGCGCGAGAAATCTTATCTTCGGACTTGTCCTTGCGTTCTGCGAGGACTGTATCAAAGGGAAAATGGACGAGAAACAGCTCATGCTTTTCAACATCTACCACAATATCACCAAGTACTGTTCCGAGGATACGACCGCGCTCAAAAAGTACCTTTTGGAAGGGCGGGACGAGTTTTCAAAGGTCAGAGGGCTTGTCAACACCGTTCTCATCACGAGCGACAGAACGCTTACGAGCTACCTCTCGGACGTAAACCGCTACATGCAACAGCTTACCGATGACGGAATCATGTCAATGACGAGCGAGGACGACCTTGATATTGTCAACATGGACGAAGCTCCGACTGCAATCTTCATCATCGTTCCAGACGAGCGGTTTACACGGCACAGATTTGTTACGCTGTTCGTGACACAGCTCTACAAAGAGCTTGTAGAGAAAGCCAACCTCAACTTGCGCCGCGGGCAAACGGAAACAGCGATTCTGAAACGGAAAGCCTATTTCATCCTTGACGAGTTCGGCAATCTTCCGAAGCTCGAAAACATAGAGGGCATGGTGACGGTCGGACGGTCGCGCGGGATACGGTATCTGTTCGTTTTACAGAGCTTTTCACAGCTCACGGCGAAGTACGGCAAGGAAATCGGCGACATTCTGAAAACAAACTGCAACG
>CANQPO010000051.1 GCA_947625695.1 uncultured Clostridia bacterium
TGGGCACCCCCTGCGGCCCCGACAACGAGTGGTTCTACCCCCTCGATGCGGACAAGCAAGACCCCGTCTTTCCCGACGACTATGTGGAGATCGGCAACGACGTCTACATGCAGTATAAAAAGCTCGAAACAGGCTACACCCCCCTCGAGAACAAGAACGTGGACACGGGCTTCGGGTTCGACCGCATGCTCCTCTTTTTGAACGGTCTGCACGACGCCTACAAGACCGACCTCTTCACCGAAGTCATCGCCGAGCTCGAGCGCGCCTCGGGCAAGAAGTACGACGACGGCGGAGAGGCTCAGCGGGCGATGCGCATCATTGCCGACCATACCCGCACGACGGTCATGCTCATCGGCGACAAGACGGGCGTTCTGCCCTCCAACACGGGCGCGGGCTACATTCTGCGCAGGATCATGCGCCGCGCCATCCGCTACTGCCGCCAGCTCGATATTTCTTCGGACGTATTGCAAAATGTCGCCAAAATCTACATCGAAAAGGTGTACGACGAGGCCTATCCTCTCCTCAAGGAGAAGGAGGAATATATTCTCGACGAGATCAAGAAGGAGTCCGACCGCTTCGAGACGATGCTCGTCACAGGCATGAAGGAGTTCGAAAAGTGCGTCACGGGCCTTGCCCGCAAGAACGAGTTCATGGCAAAGAGCAACCCCGCTTACGTGCCCGAAACGGTCATCGGCGGGAAAGCGGCGTTCAGGCTTTACGATACCTACGGCTTCCCGCTCGAACTCACCGAAGAGCTCGCCGCGGAGAGGGGGCTCACGGTGGATAAAGCCGGCTTTAACGAGGCGTTCAAAGAACATCAGGAAAAGAGCCGCGTCCTCAACAAGGGCGAAGCGAAGGGGGGCCTTGAGAGCCATTCCGAAATGGCGGTGAAGTACCATACCGCAACACACTTGCTCAATGCGGCGTTAAAGGTTGTGCTCTCTCCCGACTGCAACCAGAAGGGGAGCAACATCACCGACGAGCGCATGCGGTTCGACTTCAACTTCGAGCGCGCCATGACTCCCGAGGAGATCAAGGCGGTGGAGGAGCTCGTCAACCAAAAGATCGCAGAGGATATCCCCGTCGTGTTCAAGGAGATGAGCCTCGAGGAGGCGCGGGCGGAGCATTTCGTCGGCGTGTTCGACAGCAAGTACGGCGAAGTGGTAAAGACCTATTCGATTGGGGAGTTCAGCAAAGAGATGTGCGGCGGTCCCCACGTGGAGCACACGGGCGTCTTGGGGCATTTCAAAATTCAGAAAGAACAGTCCTCCTCCGCCGGCGTAAGAAGAATTAAGGCCGTATTGGAATAGGTTCACGAAAAATCTTTTGCTGGCGCAAAATCTTTTTCCGTGAGGAAACCTGCATTTTTGCCTTAACCTACTCACGCTCTTATTCGTTTCATCGGACAAGAAGTTGCAGGTGTGCAACAAATGCTGTCGCCCACGGCGGAAGTGAATTCCGCCTAAGGCAAGTATTTTAACATCTTCTAAATGTCATGTCGAGCGTAGTCGAGACATCTCTACCGCATTATTATAAAAAGGAAAAGAATATGAAAGAACGGACTCAAAAGGAGAGGCTACTTGCGGGGGAGCTCTATAAAGTGGATGAGGAACTCATGGGTGAGCTCGCCGCCTGCAAGAGAAAGTGCGAGCTCTACAACCGCACCCCGCGCGACAACGTGGAGGAGCGCAAAAACATCATGCGTTCCATTCTCGGCAAGTGCGGCGAGAATTTCAACATCGAGAGTAACGTCTGGTTCGACTACGGCTACAACACCGAGGTAGGCGAAAATTTTTACGCCAACCACGACTGCATGTTCCTCGACACCAACAAGCTCATCTTCGGCGACAACGTGTTCATTGCGCCGCAGTGCGGATTTTACACGGCGGGGCACCCGCTCGAGGCGGATATCCGCCGCGCGCAACTCGAATTCGCAAAGCCCATTGTTGTGGGAAATGACGTTTGGTTCGGCGGCGGCGTGAGGGTGCTCCCGGGGGTGACGATCGGCGACAACGTCGTCATCGGCGCGGGAAGTGTGGTGGTGCATGATATTCCGAGCAATTCGGTGGCAGTGGGGAACCCCGCACGGGTAATTAAGACGTTGGAAAAAAGGTAAGGGGGCACCACTTGGCGCCCCTCATAGGGGAGCTGTCACGAAGTGACTGAAGGGTTTTGAGAAAGATTGCAAAACCCCTTTCCCCCTCACTGCGTTCGGGTACTGTCTCATGCGGGTAGAGCCCCGCATTCGGTCACCGTTCGCGCCGCTGATGCGCTCACTCCTGTCGCATTGCGCCAACAGTTATCAACTGTTGGCAGTATGCAATACTCCACCTTTCAAGGACAGCAAGGGACTCCCACCACCCGCGTTGCGGGAGCCTCCCCCTAAAAGGGGTAGGCTTTGCCCCCTCCACCGGAGGGGGACTAAGGGGGTGGGTGACATGCCCAATCACGTCATGTTGAGCGGAGCGAAGCGGAGTCGCCCCGCGCGCTGTTCTGTTTCTCTAAGCGCGGCACGAGCCGCAAGGCGAAGTTAACATCTCTACCTCGTCGCCGCACGCCCGCTTTATACGCTTTCCTTGCGAAAAGCTCCGTTTGCGTGCGGCGGCTCCTCTCCCCGAAAAATCTTGCTCTGCAATCTTTTTCGGGAACCCGATAAGGCGAGATTTCTCCACGCGCTGCGCTTGGTCGAAATGACATATTTAAGAACAGCGGGTCGAAATGACAATTTGAAAGTGCGAATCTTGCTACGTCCAAGTGCGGTAGAACGAGCCCGAACGTACCAAGATGCCTTCGCGGACTTTCTTTTGCGGACTGCGTTTTTTGATTACGGCTCAGCATGACGCTTTTACGGTGACCCGCGCCCGTAAAGCGCGTTCAAAACCAAACCCCAACCCACCGAGGCGGTTTTGCATAAAAAAATTTTGTTTTTTCCGAAAAAATCTTAAAATCGCAACTCAAAACAGCTTGACGATACCCCCCCGATTGCTTATAATGAAGGGGTAAATCGGCAAAGCGCCCCGTTTTTACCGAGATATACAGCTCTTAAGGAGCGGTAACGGAACAAGGAGTACGAATTATGAAAACCTATATGGCAAACGCTCAGACGGTTGAAAGAAAGTGGTACGTCGTTGACGCGGCGGGCATTCCCCTCGGAAGATTGGCTTCCAAGGTCGCCGCTATCCTTCGCGGCAAGAATAAACCCACTTTTACCCCGAATGTAGATACGGGTGATTTCGTGATCGTTGTCAACAGCGATAAGGTCGTCCTCACGGGCAAGAAGCTCGAGGATAAGTTCTATCGCTATCATACCGGTTATATCGGCGGCTTAAAGGAGATCGCTTACGGCAAGCTCATGGCAGAGCGCAGCGACCTTGCCGTTTACGAGGCGGTCAAGGGCATGCTTCCCAAGAACTCGCTCGGCAGGACAATGATCAAAAAACTCAGAGTTTACAAGGGTGCGCAGCACAATCATCAAGCGCAGAAACCCGAAGAGTTGAAATTATTTTAAGGTGTGAGAGGTATTGACATGGCGAAAGCAACGTTAAAGAAGAAATTGCAATACTGGGGAACGGGCCGCAGAAAGATGGCGGTTGCCCGCGTCCGTCTCATTCCCTCCGGCAGCGGAGAAATCATCATCAACGACAGAGCGCTCGAAGATTACTTCCCGCTCGGTACCACGCAGTTCATCGTAAAGCAACCTCTTGCCGAGATCGGCGCAGAGGGGAAATACGACATCCGCGTCAACGTCATCGGCGGCGGTTATACCGGTCAGGCAGGCGCGATCCGCCTCGGCATTTCGAGAGCGCTTCTGCAGGCGGAGCCCGAAACCCGTCCCGCGCTCAAGAAGGCAGGCTTCCTCACCCGCGACCCCAGAGTCAAGGAGAGAAAGAAGTATGGTCTCAAAAAGGCACGCCGCGCACCGCAGTTCTCCAAGAGATAAAAACACAAACGGGGTACAGTTTGTACCTCGTTTTCTTTTTGCAAAGAAGCCCGCAAAAAGGGCGGGAGCGCATGATGTTTTACGAAAAAATCGACTTATACAAAACCTATTCCTTGGAAAGACCCGAAAACGGGGCGGGAACGCTCACCGTGTATTGCCGAGAGCAGAGGGGGGACCTCTTCCGAAAACTGCGCCCCGCCATGCTCGTTATTGCGGGCGGCGGCTACGAATACTGTTCCGACCGCGAGGAAGAGCCCGTCGCGCTCGAATTTCTGCACGCGGGCTACTGCGTTTTTGTGCTCGGATACACGGTAAAAACGGTCTATCCCACCCCCCTTGCCGAGGCGACGATGGCGATGCGCTACATCCGCGAGCACGCGGAAAAGTACGGCGTTGACCCCGCCCACGTGGGGGCAATCGGCTTCTCCGCGGGCGGGCACCTTGCGGGCATGCTCGCGCTCCTTTATGGCGAAGAGCCCGCCAAGGCAGTCTCGGGGGGAACATGCGTCCGTCCCGACGCCCTCCTTCTCACCTATCCCGTGATCACGGGCGGGGAGACCGCGCACACCGCCTCCATGGACCGTATCACGGGCGGGGACCCCGCGCTCCGAGAAAAACTTTCGCTCGAAAAGCGGGTGACAAAGGATTGCCCGCCCGTCTTTTTGTGGCACGCGGCAGAGGACGATCTCGTGCCTGCGGAAAACAGCCTGCTCTTTGCCAATGCCTGCAGAAGGGCGGGGGTGCCGTTTGAGCTTCACCTCTTCGAAAAGGGGTGGCACGGTACGAGCGTTTCCACCATTGAGACGGAGAAAAGCGAGGAGCAAGTGCGCCCCATCGCCCATTTGCGCGCATGGCTGCCGCTCGCTTTTTCGTGGCTGAAACAGCACGGGTTCTGCGTGCGCCCGCTGTAGCCTATTTCTTCTCGGCTTTGCGGGCGACGGCGTCGTGCCGCGCGAGGAACCCCGAGAGCGCGTCCGCCTCTCTTCCCCCCGTCTTTGCGGGCGGCTCTCCTCCGTAGGAGGGGGGAGCAAACGCCCCGTCCGGCTTTTTGGGAGAGGACTCTTTTTCCTCGGGCGGGGACTCCTGCGGCTGCCCGTTTTGCGCCGTGAGCGCGGAGAGTGCGTCCAAAAGTTCGAAGATGCCGAATTTTTCCACGGAAAATCACCTCTTTTATTAAAATTTTCGCAAGAAAAAATCAAGAGTGAGCGGTTTTTGATTGCAAAAAACCGTATTTTAGTATATAATTGGTAGCGTATCGTTAGAACAAGAATTTTCATTCAACGTAAGGAAGCGACATATGCGTAAAATAGTTAAAAAAGCAGCGACAATTTTCACGGCGGGCGTACTCGCCTTCGGCGCGGTCTCCCTCGCCGCCTGCGGGGAAAAGTTCACCCCTTTGAAAGACGCTCCCGCGGCAAGCGCAGAGGTGAGTTCCAACGGCGGCTTTGTGGTGGAAAAGGGCGACTATGTCTATTTCATCAACGGCGTTGAGACCTATACTTCGGACAACACCTACGGCGTTCCCGTCAAGGGCGCGCTCATGCGGGCAAAGAAGAGCGACGTCGAAAAGGGCGAGAACAACGCCGAGACGGTGATCCCCTCCCTCATGGTCGCCTCCGACTTCACCTCGGGCGTCTATATCCACGGCGGGCGGGTGTATTACGCCACTCCCAACAGCGACCGCAACATGCAGGGCGTGGTCGAGAGCGGCTACCTCAACTTCAACAGCGCTGCGCTCGACGGCTCCGACGTCAAGACCTATTTCAACGTTTCCAGCAACTCCACCGTCTACCGCTATGTGGAAGTGGACGATACCGTGTATCTGCTGTACGTGGAAAATTCCAACCTTCACTCCTATAACACCAAGACAGACACCGACACCGAGCTCGTCCGCTCCATGGGCGCCTACGTGCTCGACAGCCTCGATAAGACCAACCCCTACGTCTACTACACGATGAGCGTCACCGCGGAAATCGACGTGGAGGACAGCACCGTCTCCCGCAACTATAACCAGATCTACCGCGTCAGCGCAGACGCGACCGAGGCCCCCTATGAGTACACCTATTCGCAGGAATATCTCGACGAACACGACGGCGAGGCGCCCTATCTCAACCTCGGCACGATCGTGCTCGACGGCATCGGCTCGGTTTTCAAGGACATTCCCACCCAATTCTCCCATGAGGCGACGACGAGCGACGGAAAACTTTCGGATACCCCCGAGAGCGCGCTCGGCTTCACCTACACCCTGCAGGCATATACGAACGACGGCATCTACTTCACCCGTTCCGACCTTGCCACCACGAGCACGGTGGGCGAGGACGGTTGGCTATACTTCCTGCCCGAGTCCAAGCTCGGCACGGGTTGGAACTCCATCACGGGCAACAAGCGCGGTAGCGGTATGGAAGTGGTCGCACAGAGCACCGACAACGCGAGCGACGCTGCGATCTTCTACCGCGATACGGACGGTAAGCACCACTATCTCTATGTGAGCGACGGCGCCATCCTGCGTGCGGACGTCGGCGAAAACGGGCTTGCGGAAGTCACCCGCATTGCAATCGGCGTGGGCAGCGCAACGCTGAGTTTCATCGACGACACGTCCGATCCCACCTACGATTACGTCTACTACACCTCGTCGGGCAACATCTTCCGCGCGGTGTACAACGGCACTGCCGACGACTACAACGTTCTCAACTACGACTCAAATAAGCCCTATCAGCCCGTGCAGATCCTCAAAATTTCCCACGCGCAGAGCTGGTACAACTTCGAGCTGTCGGACGGCATTCTGTACTTTGCGGATGCGGAGAGCCTCGGCTCCTCCTCCTACACCTACGTCTCCGCCGTCAACCTCAACAAGGACGGCAAACTCATGAACAACGCCGAGATCGCCGCATTCAACGACGAGTACGAGGCGGCCATCGGCGAGGACAGCTACTACCAGGAACTCACCGACGACGGAAAGAGCAATCTGGCGGCCGCCGTGCGGTATTACTTCTACACGGGCGAGACGCAGCAGTTCTACGACAACATCAAGGAAGCCGAGGACGAGACGGGCAAGCAGAACACCCTCTACTCCGAGGACGAGGTCAAGTCCTTTGAAGAGTTCACATCTGAGACGGGCGTCAAGTTCCGTTCCGACTTCATCACCAAGCTCGGCAAGATGACGGAGGCGGACGAGGAGAGTTATTCCGAATATTGGAAGAACAACCTCCAGCACTACACCGCTCCCACCGAGACGAGCACGGGGCTCCCCGCTTGGGCGTGGGCGCTCATCGGCATCGCCATCGGGCTTGTGGTCATCGGCGCGGGCGTTGCAGTCTACTTCGTCGTCCGCTCCAAGAAGAAGGAAGAGGAACCGACAAAGAAGAAGATGTACGTCGATACCACGGACGACAAGGATGTGGACGTGTACGCAACCGACGAGACGGCTCCCGTCACCGAGGAAGAGGAAGCCGCTGCGGAAGAAACTGTTCCCGAGGAAGCCGCAGTTGAAGAAACTGCTGCGGAAGAAACTGTTCCCGAGGAGTCCGCTCCTGAAGAGGCCGCTCCTGAAGAGGCCGCTCCCGCAGAACCTGTTCCCGAGGAAAAACCCGAAGAATAACAAAAAAGCCCGCTTGAAAACAGCGGGCTTTTTCATATTTCAAAATATTTTTTAACTTTTTTGCAAAAGGGCGGGCAAAACAGTTTACAAATCGGCAGAATACTAATATAATTTATTAGCCTATCAGCCGATTGTATGCGGCGGGGGCGTTTCGCAAGGAGAAAAAGAATATGGTTCGCTACATGAAGTGCCCGCGTTGCGAGTTGAATTACATCGACGCGGAAAAACAGGAGTACTGCGACGTCTGCCTCAAAGAGATGAAGGGGATCAGGACGGATGCGGATGAGATCGAGGAGGAAGAGGCCAACGAGCTTCCCACCGAGCTCTGCCCTGTGTGCGGCGAGAACATGATGCGCGCAGGGGAAAAGATGTGCGACGAGTGCCGCAAAAAGCTTGAGCTCGAGGAAGGGGAGAGCGGCGACGAAGAGGACGACGACGAGTGGCGGGAGTACCTCGACGACGACGCGGACGACCTCGATTCCGACCTCGACATCGGCGAGACCTTCGACGAGGAGGAACCCGAGGAAGAGGAGGAGGAAGAAGAGGAGTACCACGACGAAGAGGAGGACCTCGACTATGTCACGGGCGATGAGATCTATACCCTCGGCGGCGACGACGATGACGACGAGGACGAAGGCGACGAGGACGATTTTTAAGGAAATGTTGAAAACAAAGTAAATTCAGAATAAGGTGAATTGCGGGGCCCCATCGACCCGCTTTTTTTATCCTCTCTGTGGGAAAGGGCAGAAAGCTTCCCCCCCAACTTGTTTGGGGGGAAGGGGCACGTAGTGCCGAAAGGGGGCCCCTTGCTGTCCCTGAAAGGGAAAGTACCCGAGTGTAGCGAGGGGGAAAGGGTTTCAACCCCTCAGTCGCTCACATGCGTTCGTGCCAGCTCCCCTACAGGGGCGCCAAGTGTTCACCCACCCCCTTGGTCCCCCTCCGTGAGAGGGGGTTCAACCACCTCGCGCGTTAGACAGTAATTGTCTAATATGCGCAAATTAGACGGTTTCTGTCTAAAATAAAGGCATGTACGGAAAAAGAATCAAGGAATTACGGGAAGAGAGGGGACTTTCTCAGGAGGCAGTCGGGGCGCTTCTGCATTGCAGCCAGCGCACGGTCAGCCGCTATGAGCTGGAGCAAATCGACCTGTCCACGGAAGCGCTCATCTCCCTCTGCTACCTCTTCAAAGTTTCCGCCGACTACATTCTCGGTTTGGAGGACGAGACGGGCGCGAAGGCGTTCCGTTGACCATGTATGGGGATCCGCGACCTCATTTCAAAGCTCAAAAACGCGCTTGACCGCTACGAACGGGAGCACAACTTCACCTGCGACATCTGCGGGCGGGAGGTGTTCGGAAACGAGCGGGTGTGCGCCGATTGCTACGACCATCTGCCGTGGAACAAAAAGTTCTGTCCGCTCTGCGGCAGAAAGGTGGGGGAGGACGGGCTCTGCCTCGACTGCAAACAAAAACCGCTCATCGCCTCAAAGGCGCGCTCCTGCTTTCTGCACGAGGGCGAGGCGGCGCGGCTCGTCGTGCGCTTTAAAAAGGGGCAGAAGTATCTCTTCCGCACCCTTTGCGACTTTCTGTTCCCCCTCATGCAAAAGGAATTTGCCGAGGCGGACGCCCTCACTTTCGTTCCCATGACGGAGAAGGCGCAAAAGGCGCGCGGCTACAACCAATCGCTTTTGATGGCAGAAGAGCTCTCGCGGCGGAGCGGGGTGGAGCTCTTGTCCCCCGCGGTCAAGCGGCGGGAGACGGCGGCGCAAAAGTTTTTGGGAAGGGCCGACCGCGCGGAGAACTTAAAGGGCTGTTTCCACGTTCACGACCGCAAGATCGTGCGGGGACGGCGCATTCTCATCGTGGACGACACCCTCACGACGGGCGCCACCTGCGACGAGCTCGCGGACGCGCTCCTGCGTGCGGGAGCCGCCGAAGTTTACATGCTCACGGTGACGAGCGTTCCCAAAAAGGACCCGTTCGGCAAAAAAGAGTAAAATTCGCACCCTTTTTCGGGAGGCGTTCGGGCATATTAAAGGGAAAACCTCAATACAATAAAACAAGTCCGCATTTCGGGCAAAAACGCCCGCATTCGACGAAAAGTCCGCTTTTCTTCGCGCGGAAATATTTTATCATATAGAGGTAAAGGCAATGCGGTTTCTCACCCTTCGCTTAAAGTCCCTTCTCGTCGCCGCGGCTCTTGTTGTTCTGCTCGCCGCGGGAGGCGCTTCCGCCAAAGCCGCGGGAGCCGAAACGGTGTTTCTGAGCGGCGCGCGGTCGCTGCCCATCTACTGCGTGGACCGCGACGACAACAAGATCGCCATCTCCTTCGACTGCGCGTGGGGGACGGAGCACACCGACGCAATCCTTGCAAACCTCGCAAGCGCAAAGGTGCGCGCCACCTTCTTCACCGTGCAATTCTGGGCGGAGAAATACCCCGACTACCTCAAAAAGATCGACGAGGCGGGGCACGAGATCGGCACCCACAGCGCGACCCACTCCTATATGTCCCGCCTGAGCGAAGCGGAGATCCGTTCCGAGCTCAAGAGCTCCTCGGAGGCCATCGCCTCCGTCACGGGCAAGCAGGTGTCCCTCTTCCGCCCGCCCTACGGCGACTACGACAACCTGCTCATCGACACCGCAAACGCCATGGGGCTCTATCCCATCCAGTGGGACGTGGACTCCCTCGATTGGAAGGACCTCTCGGCGGCGGATATCGCGGCGCGCGTCGTGGGCAAGGTGAAGAGCGGCTCCATTATTCTCTGCCACAACAACGGTCTGCATACCGCGGAGGCGCTACCCATCATCTTCGACACCCTTCACGCCAAGGGGTATGAGTTCGTGCCCATCGGCGAGCTCATCTACCGCGAAAACTACACGATAGATGGCTCCGGCGCCCAAAAGGCGGAAAACAAAGCATAACACGGAAAAACTCGGAGGTACAAAATAAACGTATGGATTACAATGCCGAAAAAAACAACAAGGTGTATTTTACGGGAGAAATCGTAACCGAGGCGACCTTTTCGCACGAGGTGTACGGCGAGGGATTTTACGAATTGTTTGTCAAAGTGATGCGCCTTTCGGGGCAGGCGGACATACTGCCCGTGACCATTTCCGAACGCCTCATTCAGAAGAACGATTTAAGGGTGGGGAGCACCATCTGCGCCCTTGGGCAGTTCCGCAGCTATAACAAGCTGGAAAACGGCAAGTCGCGGCTCATGCTCACGGTGTTCGTGCGGGAGCTTGTGGAAAGCGTTCCCTCGCGCAACCCCAACAGCATCGTGCTCTCGGGCTATATCTGCAAGCCGCCCATCTACCGCACCACCCCCTTCAACCGCGAAATTGCCGACCTTCTTATCGCCGTCAATCGCGCCTACAACAAGTCGGACTACATTCCCTGCATTGCATGGGGGAGGAACGCCCGCTTTGTGCAGAACCTCAAGGTGGGGGACAGAGTCGCGCTCTCGGGCAGGATCCAGAGCAGGGAATACCAGAAGAAACTTTCGGAGACGGACGTCGTCACGATGACGGCCTACGAGGTGTCCATTTCCAAGCTCGCCGCCTTCGACGCGGGCGAAACGTTCGATTTAGAGGGCGAGTTCGACCTCTATGCCTCCCCCTCCTCGGGGAATTATTAACAGTGTTATCAGCCCACCCCCACGGGTGGGTTTTTTGTTTCCACGGCGGACTTGCCCGCCCTCGCGTTAGCGGGGGAGGGGTAGGGGAGGGGGGACTAAGGGGGTGTTCATGCCTCCCCCCAACTTGTTGGGGAGAGGGTAGGGGCACAACTTGGCGCCCCTTGTAGGGGAGCTGTCACGAGCTTGCGAGTGACTGAAGGGTTTCGCTACGCTCGGGTACTTTCCCTTTCAGGGACAGCAAGTAAGGCTCCTCCTCAGGAGGAGCTGTCACGAAGTGACTGAGGTGGTGAATAAGGCAGTGCAAATTGAGGACGAAGGACACCACCCCTACCCCCCTCCTAAGGAGGGGGCAAGATGGCGGATCCCCCTCCACCGGAGAGGGATCAAGGGGGTGGGTGACACCCGCGCGCACGCGTCATTCCGAGCCGAACCGCCATTACGAAATTCGACATAGCAATTCTCCGAGGGAATCTTGTTACGTTTAAGTACGTTCAAAACCAAGTCCAAACGTACCAAGATGCCTTCGCGGACTTGCTTAAACGAACTGCGTAAAAACATTTCGGCTCAGCATGACGCTCCTCCAATTCACGCCGCCGCGTACCTCCCGTATTTGTCATGGAAATCATTGACAAATTGCGCGGGGTTTGATAAAATGGAGCAAATGAAGAAGCGAAGCAGGCAAGAACAGATCCGCGGGATCCAGCAGACGCTCGAAGCGCACCGCCGGTTCGATTTAGACTACATTCCCTTCATCGGAACGTGGAAGATGCCCGACGAAAATTACCGCTACCGCCAAAAGGGCTGGGACGCCTTTTGGACGGGCTTTTGGCGCACCCTCATGTTTCTCTTCGGGTGGATCCTGACGGGCGTTTGCTTCGGCGCGCGGGTCGTTGGCAAAAAAAATCTGCGCGCCATCAAAAAGAGCGGCGCGATCTGCGTCTGCAACCACTTCAACTATCTCGACACCCTCCTCGTGCGCCAAGCCGTGGGGCACTACCGCTCCTACCACACCATGGGCCCCATGAACAACAAGGGCGGGCTCGGCGGGTGGATCGTGCGGCACGGCGGCATGCTCCCCTTCAGCGCAGACCACGTCGCCGCGCGCAACCTCAACAAGGAGATCGGGCGGCTCCTTCAAAAGGGGAAGATCATCAACTTCTACGCCGAACAGGCGATGTGGACGAACTACCAAAAGCCCCGCCCCATGAAGGACGGCGCGTTCCATTACGCCATCAAGCACAATGTCCCCGTGCTACCCCTCTTTTGCACCTTCAAGCGGAAAAAGAGCGGGCACGTCCGCAAGCTGCGCGTCCACATTCTGCCCGCGGTGTATGCGGACGAGAGCCTTCCCCGCCGCGAAAAGCTCGACGCGATGAAGGCGGCGGCGGAAAAAGAATGGAAGGAGTGCTACGAAGAGGCCTACGGCATTCCCCTCGAATATCTGCCCCTTGCGAGAAAGCAAAACGAATAACGGGTATCAAAAAAGGCGGCGCCCTGCGCTTAAAAAGCGCAGGGCGCCGCCTCATTTGTTTGCTTTAATTTGCTTTCCGCTGTTCGCTCTCTCTGCTCTCCGCGGCGCGCTCCGCCACGTTTTCGCTTTCATAGCGGATGCGCTCGGTCTGCTTCCATGCGGGCGTCTTGTTTTTGCGCACGTAGACGCGGCTCGAGAGGAAGAGGGGTATATATTCGAGAAGGTAGAAGGGGTTGAAGAGGAGCATGCCGAACTTCTCCCAGCCCGAGAGCACGCGGAAGGCGTCGCGGTCGGAACAGTACGCAAGCACGCTGAAGAGGAAGAGCATGGTGTACATGATCCAGAAGGGCATAAACACGAGCAGCCAGCTCGCCCAAAACCAGTTGAGGTCGCGGTGGAGTGCGTAAAAAATCGAAAGCCCCACCCCCGCAAGCATGGTGACGATGGTGGTGACGGCAAACATCAGAAGGGGCACGATGCCGAAGAAGTACTCCTTTTCGCCGTTCGTCATCTTTCCGCGCTCCTTTGCGCGGCGTTTTATCTCCGACTTGTACTTTTTATCGCACTGAGAATATCCCGTGAGCCAGCGCACGCGGCGGGTGTAATTCTCCCTGTGGCCGAGCGCCTCCTCGGTGTAGATGATGGCATAGGGGTAGAACATGGAGGTGAACCCGCGGAGAAGGCTGTCGAGTTTGAGCTCGTAGTCCTCGGTGAGGGTGCGGTAGGGCCAGCCGCCGATCTCCTCTATCACCTTGCGGCGGAGCATCATGCCCTGCCCGCAGAGGTTGAGGGGCATGTCCTTCTGCATGCGGTATAAGTTCCCGAGATCGTCTATCATCGGCCACGTTAAAGTGGAGCAGTTGGAAAAGAGGGAGCGGTCCTTCTTTTCACCCAAATAATTTTTGGCGAACTTGCGGGTGAGGTAGATGTCGTAGTCGTGCTCGAGGGCGTTGTTGAGTTCGAAGAGATAGTCGGGCGCGAGCACCGCGTCGGCGTCCACGATCGCAAACGCCGCGTAAGAAGAGAGCTCCTCCTTGGAGAGCGCCTTAAAGTACCCGTCGAGGGCGTCCCCCTTGCAGCGCTGCTCGGAGACGATAAACACCCGCGCGCCGAATTCCTTGGCAAGCTCCACGGTGGGGTCGTCCGCGTCCTTCACGATCACGTTCACTTCGAAAAAGGCATGGTCGTAGGTCTGCTGTCTGAGGGAGGCAAAGAGGTCGCCGATGATCTCACTCTCCCCCCGTGCGGGAACGATGACGGAGATCTTCCGCTTCTCCTGCGCGCGCTTATATTGGGGTTTCTTGAACCCGTACCGAAACCCAAAAATCTTCGGCAGATATAAGAGCGTCGCCAACAGGGAAAGCACCCCATAGACGAGCAGGATGTTGCGAACGAGAACGCTCATACTCTCTCCTTTTTTTGTATTATAAAGTGTTGAGTGCGCTTTGTCAAGAAAATATCATATGTTTTTATGACAATTTTCCCCGTTCTTATGCGCATTGGCAGTTGAAAAAGCGCCCGCGCGCCTTAATTTAAGCGCGTGGGCGGCTTCATCTGCTTCAGAATGCGCACTTTTCGGCGAGGAACGCCTTCAGCTCTTCCGCGGGCAGGCGGATCTGCTCCATGCTGTCGCGGTCGCGCACCGTCACCGTGCCGTCCTCCAATGTGTCAAAGTCGATGGTGATGCAATAGGGGGTCCCGATCTCGTCCTGTCTGCGGTAGCGCTTGCCGATGGAACCCGCCTCGTCGTAGGTGACGGAGAACTGCTTTTTGAGCGTCGTCAGAATTTCCTTCGCCTTGGGCGCAAGGTTTTTCTGCAAGGGCAAAACGGCCGCCTTGTACGCCGCGATCGCGGGGTGGAAATGCAGAACGTTTCGCACATCGCCGCCCTCAAGGGTCTGCTCTTCATACGCTTCGGAGAGCACCGCGAGCATGAGGCGGTCTGCGCCGATGGAGTACTCGATGACATAGGGAATGAACTTGCTCCCGTCGAAGGGGTCCACATAGAGGAGGGACTTTCCCGAGTATTCCTGATGGCGGGAAAGGTCGTAATCGGTGCGGTTGTGAATGCCGTTGAGCTCCTGCCAACCCATGGGATAGAGGTATTGGATGTCGCACGCCTGCTTTGCATAGTGGGCGAGCTTGTCGTGGTCGTGGAAGCGGAGATGTTCGGGGCTAAAGCCGAGATCGACGAGGAATTGGAACGCCTTCTGCTTGAATTCCTCATAGTACTGCCCGTCCGTGCCCTCCTTGCAGAACCACTGGTGCTCCATCTGCTCGAATTCGATGGTGCGGAAGATGAAGTTGCCCGGGGTGATCTCGTTGCGGAAGGCCTTGCCGATCTGCGCAATGCCGAAGGGCACCTTCGCGCGCACAGAACGCTGCACGTTGCCGAAGTTGACGAATTCTCCCTGCGCCGTTTCGGGGCGGAGATAAATCTTATTCTGGCTCTCGTCGGTCACGCCGCGGGAGGTCTCGAACATGAGGTTGAAGG
>CANQPO010000052.1 GCA_947625695.1 uncultured Clostridia bacterium
GCCTTCCTCGATCGCGACGGGCTTGATGAGCTCGACGGTCAAGGTGACGTGGTCACCGGGTACGACCATCTCGACGCCTGCGGGGAGTTCGATCGCGCCCGTAACGTCGGTCGTTCTGATGAAGAACTGGGGACGGTAGTGGTTGAAGAAAGGAGTGTGGCGGCCGCCCTCTTCCTTGGTAAGGACGTACACCTGCGCCTCAAACTTCATAGCGGTGGGAACAGTACCGGGCTTTGCGATAACCTGTCCCTTTTCGATATCGGTACGGTTGATACCGCGGAGAAGTGCGCCGACGTTATCGCCTGCCATCGCTTCGTCGAGTTGCTTGTGGAACATCTCGAGACCGGTGATGACGGTGGTGCGGGGCTTCTCGATGAGACCTACGATCTCTGCGGGATCGCCGACATGCGCAACACCTCTCTCCACACGGCCGGTAGCAACGGTGCCGCGGCCGGAGATGGTGAACACGTCCTCGACGGGAAGAAGGAAAGGCTTCTGGTCGTCGCGTGCGGGAGTGGGAATGTAGCTATCGACTGCATCCATGAGATCAAGGATGCACTTGCACTCGGGAGACGCAAGAATCTCCGCATCGGAAGCGCCGCTGGTCGCTTTTTCGAGCGCCTTCAAAGCGGAACCCTTGATGATCGGGATGTCGTCGCCGGGGAAGTCGTAGGAAGAAAGAAGCTCGCGGATCTCCATTTCAACGAGGTCCAAAAGCTCGGGATCGTCCATCTGATCGACCTTGTTGAGGAAGACGATGATATAGGGCACGCCTACCTGACGGGCGAGCAGGATGTGCTCACGGGTCTGGGGCATGGGACCGTCGGTTGCAGCGACGACGAGGATAGCGCCGTCCATCTGCGCCGCGCCCGTGATCATGTTCTTGACGTAGTCGGCATGCCCGGGGCAGTCAACGTGCGCATAGTGACGGGAATCCGTCTGATATTCCACGTGTGCGGTGTTGATCGTGATACCGCGCGCCTTTTCTTCGGGCGCCTTGTCGATCTCGTCGTAACGCATCTTCTGTGCCTGACCTTTGCAAGCCATAACCATGGTGATAGCTGCGGTCAAAGTGGTCTTGCCGTGGTCAACGTGGCCAATGGTACCAATGTTAACATGCGGCTTGCTTCTGTCGAATTTTGCCTTTGCCATTTTGAGTGATCCTCCGATTATTTTTTATAATTTTGATAACTTCTTCCCGTAGGAAGCGCAGCTATCTATCATGCGATAAAAAGCTGATTTTTGCTTATCGAGGCTATTATACCCCAATCTTTGAAAATTTGCAAATGTTTTTATGCAAATTTTTCCGATTTTGAGAAAACTGCTCAATCTCTCTTCGATCTGCCCGAGATGATCTTCTCGGAGAGGCTCTTGGGAACCTCGGCATAGTGGTCGAACTGCATGGTGAACTGCCCTCTGCCCTGCGTGCGCGAACGAAGGTCGGTCGCGTAGCCGAACATTTCGGAGAGCGGCACTTCCGCGTCGATGACCTTTGCGCCGCCCCGATCGTCGGTGCCGAGGATGTTGCCGCGGCGGCCCGAGATGTTGCCCATGAGGTCGCCGAAGTAATCTTCGGGGGTGACGATCTCCACCTTCATGATGGGCTCGAGGAGAACGGGCTGCGCCTTTTCGAGGCCGTTTTTGAGGGCCATGCTACCTGCGATCTTGAACGCCATTTCGGAGGAGTCAACCTCGTGATAGCTTCCGTCGTAGACCTCTACCTTGAAGTCCATGATCTCGTAGCCCGCAAGGTAGCCGTTCTTTGCAGCCTCCTGAATGCCCTTGTCGATGGCGGGGATATATTCCTTGGGAATGGAGCCGCCCACCGTCTGGTCCTCGAAGCTGTAGCCTGCGCCGCGCTCCTGAGGGATGAGCCGAATTTTGCAGTGGCCGTACTGGCCCTTGCCGCCCGACTGACGCTTGTACATGCCCTCCGCTTCGACCGCCTTTTTGAAGGTCTCGCGGTAAGCGACCTGCGGCGCGCCGACGTTGGCTTCCACGTGGAATTCGCGCAGAAGTCTGTCCACGATGATGTCGAGGTGCAGCTCGCCCATGCCGGCGATGATGGTCTGCCCCGTCTCCTGATCGGTGTAGGTGCGGAAGGTGGGGTCCTCCTCGGCGAGTTTGACAAGAGCCATGGTCATCTTTTCCTGACCGGCTTTCGTCTTGGGCTCCAGAGAGAGCTGGATAACGGGCTCGGGGAATTCCATCTTTTCAAGCACGATGGGATTCTTCTCGTCGCAGAGGGTGTCCCCCGTCGTGGTGTTTTTAAGGCCCACGATGGCGCAGATGTCGCCCGAATAGATCTTGTCGATGTCCCGCCGCTCGTTTGCGTGCATCTGCACAAGGCGGCCGACGCGCTCCTTCTTCCCCTTGGTGGAGTTGTAGACGTAGGAGCCCGCTTCGAGCACGCCCGAATAGCAGCGGAAATAGGCGAGGGAGCCGACGTAGGGGTCGGTGGCGATCTTGAACGCGAGGCCCGAGAAGGGTTCCTCATCCGAAGTCTTGCGCTCCTCTTCCTCCTCCGTATCGGGGTTGACGCCCTTCACGTGGTCCACGTCGAGAGGGCTCGGCAGGAAGTTGATGACGGCGTCGAGCAAAAACTGCACGCCCTTGTTGCGGTAGGAAGAGCCGCAGAGCATGGGAATGGCGTCCACCTTGAGGCAGCGGTCGCGCAGACCCGCGATGATCTCCTCTTCGGAGAGCTCGTCCGTCTCGAGGTACTTGTCCATGAGTTCTTCGGTCGCGGAAGCCGCTTCCTCCACGAGCTTGGCGCGGTACTTCTGCGCAAGTTCCATCATATCCGCGGGAATGGGCTCTTTGCGGAAGTCCTTGCCGAGATCGTCGTAGTAGATCTCCGCCTCCATCTTGATGAGGTCGACGATGCCGCGGAAAGAGCCTTCCTTGCCGATGGGAAGCTCGATCGGAACGGGATTCGCGCCGAGCCGCTCGCGGATCATCTCTTCCACATGGTAGAAGTCCGCGCCGTTGATATCCATCTTGTTGACATACGCGATACGCGGGACCTTATACTTGTCCGCCTGACGCCACACGGTCTCGGACTGGGGCTCCACGCCGCCCTTCGCGCAGAAGGTGGCGACGGCTCCGTCGAGAACGCGCAGGGAACGCTCCACTTCCACAGTGAAGTCTACGTGCCCGGGCGTATCGATGATGTTGAAACGATGCCCTTTCCAGATACAGGTCGTGGCGGCGGAAGTAATGGTTATTCCGCGCTCCTGCTCCTGCACCATCCAGTCCATGGTCGCGGCGCCCTCGTGGACTTCGCCCAGCTTGTGCGTCTTGCCCGTGTAGAACAAAATGCGCTCGGTGGTCGTCGTCTTGCCGGCGTCGATGTGCGCCATGATCCCGAAATTTCTGGTATGTGCTAAATCGTATTCTCTTGGCATAAGTTACTTGTTCTCCTCTCAGAATCTGAAATGCGCAAACGCCTTATTGGCCTCTGCCATTCTATGCGTATCTTCTTTCTTCTTCACGGAAGCGCCCGTGTTGTTGTAGGCGTCCATGAGTTCGGCGGCGAGCTTCTTGCTCATTTCGCGCTCGCTGCGCTTTCTCGTTGCCGCGACAAGCCAACGGATGGCGAGGGTCTGACGGCGTTCGGGTCTGATTTCGATGGGGACCTGATAGTTGGCGCCGCCCACACGGCGAGCCTTGACTTCCACAACGGGCGTGATGTTCGCAAGCGCCTGTTTGAAGATCTCCATAGGGTCTTGGTTCAATTTCTCCCCCATCTGGGTGAAGGCGTCATACACGATCCGCTGCGCTACGCTCTTTTCGCCGTCGAGCATGATCTGGTTGATGAGCTTTGCGACGACGGTGGAGCCGTATACGGGATCGGGAAGCACCTCTCTCTTGGGGACTTTCCCTCTTCTGGGCATGATAATATCTCCTTGAAATGAATTTTTGCGGTTTCCCGCAGGGCGTTTGCCCTTAAAAGTCTGCTCGTGCTTGCCCGTACTTTGCGGGTAGCAACTCTTCTCCCCTGTCAAGGGAATACTGCCTACCTTTCGGGCACCCTTTTGAAGTATTCCGAAAAATAGCAGAAGGATATTCACACATTTCTTTTTCTCGCCGCTTGTCTCGCCCTCGCTGCGCTCGGTCTCGAGTGCGTTTGGGCGCTCCACGGGCTACGCGCCAAACGTGAAGCGGCGGTCGTAGCAAAAATAAATGTCGTGATTGCTGCGGTCGTGCGGCGCTTTACGGCAGAAGTGAATTCCGCCTACGCCGCTCGGCGAATGAAGGAAGTCAAATCACGGCGCAAGCAGGGTTTCCCTGCGCCCGCGCACTCCATTTGCGCACACCTGCGCTCAGCCATCACGAAAATTTGTCGCAAGACAAATTTTGTGAGTTTTTTATTTGGGCCTCTTTGCGCCGTATTTACTGCGGCTCTGCTTGCGCTTCGCAACGCCCGCGGTATCCAATGCGCCGCGGATGATGTGATACCGCACGCCGGGAAGGTCCTTGACTCTCCCGCCGCGGATGAGCACAGAGCTGTGCTCCTGCAAGTTGTGGCCTTCGCCGGGAATGTACACGGTACCTTCCTGCTTGTTCGTAAGGCGCACTCTTGCAATCTTTCTCAGCGCGGAGTTGGGCTTCTTGGGAGAGGTGGTGGTCACCTGCAAGCATACGCCGCGCTTCTGCGGGCACTGGTCCAGAATGGGGCACTTGGACTTGAACGCTTCTCTCTCTCTGCCCTTCTTGATGAGCTGATTGATGGTAGGCATCTTGGCAGTTTCCTCCTTTTTTTATTTTTCGGAATATCTTCAAACCGCCGAAACGATTTCAAAGAACGCTTTTCTCCGCCGCCTTCCGGAATGCGCGCAAAAAAACGCGCCTCTCCTGCGGCGTACTTATGTATTTTAGCAGAGAAAAAGCCGTTTGTCAAACGTTTCACGGCAGTTTTTCGGGGGTTTTCGTATATTTGCGCAAAAAAATCGCAATCATTTTCTTTTCGGAAAGTATTGACAAATTTACCGAAAAGTTATATAGTTATTCGTGGAAAAAAATTATATTGAAGGAGAAATTTTCGTATGAACAAAATGACCGTGAAAGACGTCAAAGACTGGGCGGGCAAGCGCGTGCTTGTGCGTTGCGACTTCAACGTCCCCATGAAAGACGGCGTGATCACCGATGAAAACCGCATCATGGGCGCCCTCCCCACCATCAAATATCTGATGGAGCACGGCGCAAAAGTCATCCTCTGCTCCCATATGGGCAAACCGCACTCCATTTTCTCGGAGGAAGTGAAACTCAACAAAAAGGATAAGGCAAAGGTGGAAAAGGGAGAGACCACCGCGGAGGCCATCATCGAAAAGGCGAAAAAGGACGAGCCCAAAAAACTTACTCTGGCTCCCGTTGCAAAACGCCTCAACGAACTTTTGGGCGGCAAGGTGACGTTTGCTTCCGACGTCGTCGGTCCCGACGCACAGGCAAAAGTCGCCGCCTGCAAGGAGGGCGAATGCGTCCTGCTTGAAAATCTCCGTTTCCATTGGGAGGAGGAGAAGAAGGACCTCGAATTCTGCAAGAAGCTCGCCGCTTTCTGCGACGTCTATGTGAACGACGCGTTCGGCACGGCGCACCGCTCCCACGCCTCCACGGCGGCGATCGTGGAATACGGCCTCGTCAAGACTGCCGTCTGCGGCTTCCTCATCGAAAAGGAACTCACCGTGATGGCAGACTCCCTCGAGCACCCCGTCCGTCCCTTTGTGGCGATCCTCGGCGGCGCGAAAGTTGCGGACAAGCTCGGCGTCATCTCCAATTTGCTTGAAAAGTGCGACACCCTCATCATCGGCGGCGGCATGGCGTACACCTTCCTCAAGGCGCAAGGATATGAAGTGGGCACTTCCCTCGTGGACGACGAAAAACTCGACTATTGCAAGGAAATGCTCGCAAAGGCGAAGGCTTCGGGCAAGGAGCTCCTTCTCCCCGTCGATACCGTCATCACGAAGAGCTTCCCCGATCCCATCGACGCTCCTATCGAGATCGAGACGGTGCCTTCGACGGCAATCCCCGCAGACATGATGGGGCTCGACATCGGCGAAGAGACGAGAAAGCTCTATGCGGAGAAGGTAAAGAAGGCGAAAACGGTCATCTGGAACGGACCCATGGGCGTGTTTGAAAATCCCACGCTGGCGGCGGGCACCATCGCGGTGGCACAGGCCTTGGCGGACGCAGAGGGCGCAACGACGATTGTCGGCGGGGGCGACTCCGCGGCGGCGTGCACCCAACTCGGGTTTGCGGACAAGATCACGCACATTTCGACGGGCGGCGGCGCGTCTCTCGAACTCTTCGAAGGCAAGGTCCTCCCCGGCATCGCCTGCTTGAACGAGAAAGAGTAAAAAATTCACGGAAAAATCTTTTGCTTGGGCAAAAGATTTTTCCGTGAGGAAACGGGTAGTGACGGTTTAACTTAGATACTCTCGCGGTCGCCTTGACGGACACTAAGCCGTAAGAATGCGGCAAATTGGGTGCGCTACCGCAGGGAAACCCTGCTCCGCGCAGTAATTTTAGAACACGTAACGCCATTCTCAAATTGTCACCCAGCCCCGCCCGCACGTTCTATGTTGCCTAAGGGCGGCACGAGGAGCCTGCGACGAAGTAGCGGAGCGAAGCGGAGTCGAATGGGTCTCTTCCTTATTTTCATAATGTGAGATTTCTCCACTTCGCCTGCGGCTTCGGTCGAAATGACATATCAGGAGCGGCACACGGAACCCCCTCCATTGGAGGGGGACTAAGGGGGTGGGCAAACCCTCGGCGCCCCTCTTAGGGGAGCTGGCGCGCCCGCGCGACTGAGGGGTTTTTTGAAACCCTTTCGGCATTCGCTCCGCTCATGCCACTTTCCCTTTCAGAGACAGCAAGGGGGTGAGCGCGAAACCATTCCCAATCACGTCATTCCGAGCGTAGTCGAGGAATGTCCTCATTATAAATGCGGACACCCTTCGACAGGCTCATGGTGACGTATTTAGAATGACAAATAAAAATCATCTAATTAAGGAAACAAAAATGAGAAAACCCATTATTGCAGGAAACTGGAAAATGAACAACACGGCGAGCGAGGGCGCAGAACTCGTAAAAGCCCTGAAACCGCTCGTAAAAGACGCAAAGTGCGAGGTCGTGGTGTGCGTCCCCGCCATCGACATCCCCGCCGTCAAAAAGGCGATCCACGGCTCCAAGATCAGGCTCGGCGCACAGAACGTCCACTTTGCGGAAAAAGGAGCCTACACGGGCGAGATCTCCGCAAACATGCTCAAAGAGTACGGCGTGCAGTACGTCATCATCGGCCACAGCGAGCGCCGCGCCTACTTCGGCGAGACGGATGAAACGGTGAACAAGCGCACCCTTGCCGCCCTTGCCGCAGGGCTTACCCCCATCGTGTGCATCGGCGAGAGTCTCGAAGAGCGCGAAGGCGGGCTCACCGAAAAGGTGCTTGATAACCAGATCGCCCTCGACTTCCAAGGGATCGAGGACTTCTCCAAGATCGTCATCGCTTACGAGCCCATTTGGGCGATCGGCACGGGCAGAACGGCCACGGACGAACAGGCGAACGAGACAATCGGCTACATCCGCAAGCGCATGAAGAAGGTGTACGCGGGCAAGAATGTGGGCAGAATGCGCATCCAATACGGCGGTTCGATGAACGCGAAGAACTGCAAGGGGCTCATGTCGCAACCCGAGATCGACGGCGGCCTCATCGGCGGTGCGAGCCTGAAACCCGCAGACTTTGCGGCAATCGTCAATTTCGACAAGTAATCGCAAAGAACATCGCAAAATAAAGCGCACATTGTTCCCAAAATGTCATGTCGCCCCGCGCGCAGTTCTAATAATGTCATTTCGACCAAGCGCAGCGCGTGGAGAAATCTCTACCTTGTTTTTGGAGAAATCTCTACCTTGTTTCCAAAAACGTCATTTCGCCCCGCGCGCAGTTCTGATTCTCTAAGCGCGGCACGAGCCGAAGGCGAAGTACCGAAGTGGAGAAATCTCTACCTTATTTTAATACTGCCTACTTTTGGGAACGGATAAGAGGGAAAATTATGAACAAGTTTATGAACGAAGCGATTGTGGAAGCCAAGTCGGGCATTCTCAATGGGGAAGGCGGTCCTTTCGGCAGCGTGGTCGTAAAGGACGGCAAGATCGTCGGGCGGGGGCACAACCAAGTGGTCAAGCTCAACGATCCCACCTGCCACGGCGAGATACAGGCCATCCGCGACGCATGCAAAACTTTGGGGACGTTCGACCTTACGGGGTGCGAACTTTACACCACGGGGGAGCCCTGCCACATGTGCCTGACGGCCTGCATGTGGGCGAACCTCGACAAGGTGTACTACGGCTGTACGGTCGCGGACAATGAGGACATCGGCTTCCGCGACAACATGATGGACAAGATCTTCGGCGGACGGGACAAGCTGGGAGATTTTTTAGCCGAGACCGACCGCGGCGAGTGCCTCAAACTTTTCAACATGTACAAAAATTTGAAAGACAAAACCAGCTATTGAGTACTACCAATCAACCGCAAAGGTTCCGCAGGCTTGCCTGCGGAACCTTTGCATTTATTTAGGGGAGAATTAAAATAAGGTGCCCCCTCCCCTACCCCTCCCCCGCTGACGCGGGGGAGGGCATGTTCTGATCCCTCGCTTCTAAAATACGTCACCCTGCCCCGCGCTGTTCTGATTACGTCACCCTGAGCGTAGTCGAAGGGTGACCGCATTATAATGAGGACATGTTAACTTCGCCTTGCGGATCGTGCCGCGCTTAGAGAATCAGAACTGCGCGCGGGGCGACATGACATTTGGAAACATCACCCACCCCCTTAGTCCCCCTCCCGTGGAGGGGGTTCCGTTGGGTTACTCTTGCCCCCTCCATGGGAAGGGGGGTAGGGGTGGGGCGGCGAACGGGCTTCTCCAACGCGTCATGCTGAGCCGAAATGTGTTTACGCAGTCCGTTTTAGCAAGTCCGCGAAGGCATCTTGTTGCATTTCGGTTTGGTTTGAACGAGCTTGAACGTAGCAAGATTCCCTCGGGGACTTTCTATGTCGAACTTCGTAATTACCGTTGCGGCTCGGAATGACTTGATTTGGGGGGGGCACCAAGGGTTTACGCCAAAACAAATTATCCGATGTCGTCTCCTTTCAACGTCTCGCCGCCGGCGCAAATGACTTCTTGAATGGCAGAATTATTACACCAACCAACATTTTTAGTGATGATTGTCCATTGCGAAGCTGTCCCTTGGAAGTGAATAGTTGTCAAACTACTGCAACTAGCGAACGCATATTTTCCGATCGAGGTCACGCCCGCGGGAATTGTGATCTCTTTCAAACTGTTGCAAGCCGCGAACGCAAAATCTCCGATTGTGGTCAGCGACGAGTTTTTCCCGAAGTTCACATTGACCAAACTAGTATTAGCGAACGCGTGATCGCCAATTAAGATTACACTATCGGGAATCTCAACTGATTGGATCACCCCAGGTGCTTGTAGTAATTCTGTTTTTCCTTTGTTATAGAGAACTCCTTCTATGCTACAATAGTGCGTATTCTTTTCCGCTACCGAAATACTTTGCAAATCGCTACAATAGGCAAATACTCTGTCCCCAATCAAGGCCACACCCGCAGGGATGGTAATCTTTTGCAAAGCGATGCAATACTCAAACGCTTCAGTCCCAATTGAGGTTAATGCCGAATTATCTCCAAAATTCACATTTTCCAAACTAGTACAATAATCGAACGCTCTCTCTCCGATTGATGCCACAGCCGCAGGAATTGTAATCTCTATCAGACTTCTGCATTCTTCAAACGCCGAATTTTCGATAGAAATCACACTTTCGGGTATTTCGATACTCCGTAGATCTTTCCGCCATGAGAACGCCGACACCCCAATTGTAGTCACGGGATAGCCTTGATAAGAGGAAGGTATAACAATATCTACATCCTTGCAATTCCCGCCCATAACAGAATAACTTACCTCATCTGCGTTTAAGGTAAATTCCAAACCTTCGGAACCCTTTCCTGCCCTACAATCCTCGCAGGGAAGGCTGTGTCCCTCTTTCTCATATTCCTCCCCGCACTCCGAACAGATTTTCCAATGCTCGGTATCACTGTACCCCCACTCGCCCAAGGTATGAGGCAATTTTGCAATCGTTAAATCACCCGCTTCTTGATTGCCGTCTTGGTCGAGATAATTTTTATTACAGCCGTCGCAATGCCAATAGGCTTCCTTGCCCTCGGCAGTGCAAGTTGCTTCTTTTTTCTCGTGCTTTTGTAAAGAATGCCCCGTTGCCTGCACCACCGTGTTTTCGAGCGGGTTTTGAGCAAAATTGTCGTTCTCGGCAAAGTCTTTATCGCACTTTTCGCAATGGTAATATTCGACATTGCCGTTTTCGAGGCAAGTTGCTTCCTTCTTCTCATGCTTTTGCAAAGAATGCCCCGTTGCCGCCAACACCGTGTTTTCAAGCGGGTTTTGAGCAAAGTTGTCGTTCTTGGCAAAATTTTGGTTGCACTTCGAGCAATGATAATATTCCATATTGCCGTTTTCGAGACAAGTTGCTTCTTTTTTCTCATGTTTTTGTAAAGAATGCCCCGTTGCCTGCAATACCGTGTTTTGGAGCGGGTTTTCGGCGAAGCTGTCGTTCTCGGCAAAATTCTGATTGCACTTCGAGCAATGATAATATTCCATATTGCCAACCGTTGTGCATGTCGGCTCCGTTTTATCTACCTTTTGAAGTACATGCCCGACCGCGGCGATCGTTAAATCACCCGCCTCTTCGGTTCCGTCTTGGTCGAGATAATTTTTATTACAGCCGTCGCAATGCCAATAGGCTTGTTTGCCCTCGGCGGTGCAAGTCGCGTTTTGTTGCGGGTGCGCAGTCATATTGTGACTGAGTTTGGGAATGATTAAATCGCCCGCCTCTTCGGCGCCGTCTTGGTCGAGATAATTTTTATTACAGCCGTCGCAGTGCCAATAGGCCTTGGTGCCCTCCGAGGTGCACGTTGCGGGAACTAGCGGATGTGCAGTCATGTTATGGTTGAGCTTTGGAATGGTCAAATCGCCCGCCTCTTGATTGCCGTCTTGATCGGCAAAATCTTTATTGCAACCCGAACAATGCCAATAGGCTTTTTTGCCCTCAGCGGTGCAGGTCGCGTTTTGTTGCTCGAATTTCGTCATAGAATGGACATGCTCATCCGAGCCGCCGCCCTCTTGGCCGCCTTCGGAACCACTGCCCTCTTGGCCGCCGCCCTGACCGCCTTGGCCGCCCTGACCGGAACCGCCTTCTTGACCGCCGCCCTCTTGGCCGCCCTGACCGGAACCGTCTCCTTGGCCGCCGCCTTGGCCGCCTTCGGAACCGCCGCCACCTTCGTCGGGCTCACCCTCGTCGGGCTCACCCTCGTCGGGCTCACCCTCGTCGGGCTTCTGTTCGCCCTCGTCCGGCTTTTGGTCATCAGGCTTCTGTTCACCCTCGTCCGGCTTTTGCGTTTCTCCGCCTTGGCCGCTCTGCTCGCCGCCG
The DNA here is from genome assembly GCA_947625695.1 of uncultured Clostridia bacterium. GTDB lineage: Bacteria > Bacillota > Clostridia > Christensenellales > Borkfalkiaceae > Gallimonas. The sequence continues at coordinate 11,512 of CANQPO010000052.1, forward strand.
GAGCCCGAGCCACTCTCCGAACCGTTCTGCTCGCCGCCGGAGCCGGAGCCGTCCTCCGAACCGCCCTGTACACTCCCCGAAATTCCGCTATCGGGGCCCTCCGTGCTGCCCTTCCCGCCGGCAAAGACAACCACAAGCACAATGGCAACGATAAGCGTCACCGAAAGTGCTGCCCCAAGAACGATCAACCACCATTTTTTCTTGATTATCATTCACTCCCTCTCCTTTCCGTTAAAAATAAATAAGGACGCCCCAACACGGAGCGCCCGCACAGAGTATCCCGTGTTGTTTGCGTCACAAGTCTCAATGCTACGAGAAAAGGATACCTCATGCCGAGTATCTTTGTAGCATTATCATGAACTTTTGACGCGAACTTATTTTAGCACACTTATGGGAAATTTGCAAGCGCTTGCCGAAAATTTCCTCTCGACCGCTTGATAAAACCTTTCGATTGGTGTATAATAGCATGGAACAAAAAGGAGAACACCGTATTATGAAGAAAATTCCTTACGCACTCATCATTATGGACGGCTACGGGCTCAACCCCGAGCACGAAGGCAACGCCATCTATATGGACGGCAGCAAAAACGTGAACCGTCTCCGCAAAGAGTACCCCTCCTCCACCTTGGGGGCGAGCGGGCTCTCCGTGGGCCTCCCCGACGGCCAAATGGGCAACTCCGAAGTGGGCCACCTCAACATCGGCGCGGGGCGCATCGTCTATCAGGACCTCACCAAGATCACAAAGGCCATTGAGGACGGCGACTTCTTCGAAAACCCCGCTCTCATCAAGGCGATGGACAGCGCGAAAAACAACGGAAAACAGCTCCACCTTTGGGGGCTGCTCTCGGACGGCGGAGTGCATTCCCACATCACCCACCTCTTCGCCCTTCTCAAGATGGCCAAGGAGCGCGGCGTGCCCCAAACTTTCGTCCACGGCTTTATGGACGGCAGAGACGTCTCCCCCACCTCGGGCGTGGAATATGTGAAGGAGCTCCTCGCCTACATGAAGGAACTCGGCTACGGCAAGCTCGCCTCCCTCTCTGGCAGATACTACTCGATGGATCGCGACAACAACTGGGACCGCGAGGAAAAGAGTTACGACATGCTCACCCTCGGCACGGGAATTCATGCGGACGACCCCGTGAAGGCGCTCAAGGAGTCCTATGCGGGCGGCGTGACCGACGAATTTGTCCTCCCCACCAACATCTGCGAGAACGGCAAGCCCGTTGCGCTCGTACAAGAGGGGGACAGCATCATCTTCTTCAACTTCCGCCCCGACCGCGCAAGGCAGATCACGCGCGCGTTCACGCAGGACCCCTTTGTCGTTCCCAAGGGCACGGCGTTTGAGAGAAAGACGGGCTTTTTGCACCCCGTTTACGTCTGCTTTACGGTGTACGACGCGGCGTTTGAGGGAGTGGAAGTCGCCTTCCCCAAGCAGAGCCTCGACAACACCCTCGGCGAATACCTTGCAAAGATGGGCAAGAAACAGCTTCGCATCGCCGAGACCGAAAAATACGCGCACGTCACCTTCTTCTTCAACGGCGGCGTGGAAAAGCCCAACGAGAACGAGGTGCGGGTGCTCATCAACTCGCCCAAGGTGGCAACTTACGACCTGCAGCCCGAAATGTCCGCGCCCGAAGTCACCGAGCGAGTGCTCAAAGAGCTGGACACGGGCGAATACGACGTGATGATCTTAAACTTCGCCAACTGCGACATGGTGGGCCACACGGGCGTCATTCCCGCCGCAGTGAAGGCGGTGCACACGGTGGACAACTGCGTGCAGAAGGTGGTGGATAAAATTCTTTCCATGGGCGGCTCGGCGCTGCTCACCGCTGACCACGGCAATGCGGACAGAATGCTCGACACGGACGGCTCCCCCTTCACGGCGCACACCACCAACCCCGTGCCCGTGGTGCTGATCTCGGAGAAATTGAAACACGTAAAACTGAGAACGGGTGGCATTTTGGCCGACCTCGCCCCCACACTGCTCGAGATGATGGGCCTCCCCATTCCTCCCGAAATGACGGGCAAGAGCTTGATCGAGAAGTAAAACGGTATAGAAAACACACAGCCGCCCGCGGCGCAAAAATTTGCGCCGCGGGCGGCTTAAAACAAAAGAAATCTCGGGAGAGAAAAAATGGAAACGACTGTAACAATACGCGCATTGACCCCCGCGCTGTGTGAGGATTGGCTGGAGTTCTTCGACAACGCATTCTGCGACCATGAGGATTGGGCAACTTGCTACTGTTTGGAAGGACATCTCAATATGGAAGCAAACGAGAAATTATCTGACCCGAAAGAACGCAGAGAAAAGGCGATCGCGCTCATTCGATCAGGTGAAATGCACGGCTATCTTGCCTATGAAAACGGAAAAGTCGTCGGTTGGTGCAATGCAAACGACCGAGAAAATTATGAATACCTGTCGGATACTTTCACAAAAATCGGATACACGGACAAAGAGGCAAATCGCAAAATAAAGTCCATTTTTTGTTTTTTGATCGCTCCCAAATCGCGCGGCAAAGGTGTTGCGACACAACTTCTCAAACGGGTGTGCGAAGACGCCGAAAAGGACGGCTATTCTGTGGTAGAAGCATACCCATTCGCGGACGAAACCTATGCGTTTCAGTATCATGGAATGGTCCAGATGTATGAAAAAAACGGCTTTTACGAAATCGCAGACTTGAAATATGTAAAAGTCATGCAGAAGAAACTTTGATAGCGGTGCGTTACTGATATGACGGAATAAACCCACAATCATAATGCCATTTCGAGCCGCATGCGTCAAGGCACGTTTCAACCCAAGCCCAAACCTGCGTCATTCCGAGCCGAAAAGGCGATAACGAAGTCCGACACGGAAAGTCCCCGAGGGAATCTTGCTACGTCAAGGCACGTTTCAACCCAAGCCCAAACGTACCAAGATGCCTTCGCGGACTTGCTAACGGGACTGCGTACCTACAATTCGGCTCAGCATGACGCAGAGAGGGGCGCCAAGTGTACTACTCCTTTTCTATTACAAGGCGCGCCCGCGAATGCGGGCGCGCCTTGTAATACGAGCGGACCTGTAAGCCGGGTTCTTCGTCGGAGCTCGCCTTCCTTCTCTCGCTTTCCTTGCGGAAAGCTCCCCTTTCGGCGGCTCCTCCTCTCCCCACAAAAATACTCCGTCTTTTTTCGGGGCCCCTCTCGACAGAACCCGTCTTTCTTCCTTTACGTTACAATGCCGCCGCGCAAAGCGCGGCGGCGTTGTAATACGAGCGGACCTGTAAGTCGGGTTCTTCGTCGGAGCTCGCCTTTTCCATCTCGCTTTCCTTGCGGAAAGCTCCCCTTTCGGCGGCTCCTCCTCTCCCCACAAAAATACTCCGTCTTTTTGCGGGGCCCCCTCTCGACAGAACCCGTCTTTCTTCCTTTACGTTACAATGCCGCCGCGCAAAAGCGCGGCGGCATTGTAATACGAGCGGACCTGTAAGCCGGGTTCTGTCGAGCGCGGTCATTTATCTACGCCTACCGTCGCCGATAGGCTCCAGCGTTATTAACGGCACTCCCTCGGGCGGGCAACCCATGTGAGAGAGGCCCAAACTTGCATCGGACGGGGTTTACATGGCACGGGGCGTTACCGTCCCGTCGGTG